>DYJK01000005.1 GCA_020723165.1 Melioribacter roseus
TAATTGCGCTGGGTAATGAGGATGTCGGTTTCAAAATTAAAAAGGTTATTCAAAATGTAAATGATTATGAAAATAATTCTTTCAGTATCGCCGGAATAAACTATCCTCTTGAAAAAACATATTTGATGGGGATTTTGAATGTAACACCGGATTCGTTTTCGGATGGAGGAAAGTATTACGAGGTAAATGATGCGGTGGAACACGGTATTCAACTTTTGAGTGATGGTGCAGATATTCTTGATATTGGAGGTGAGTCATCGCGTCCTGGCTCTGAGCCGGTAAGTGCGGAAGAAGAAATTAATCGTGTTGTGCCGGTTATTGATAAAATATTAGAAATCAAACCAGGTGCTGTTATTTCGATTGATACAATGAAATCCAAAGTTGCTGATGAAGCACTTAAACAAGGTGCGAAAATTGTAAACGATATCAGTGCTTTCGAAAATGATAAAGATATTCTGCATGTTGTTAAAAAGTATGATGCATCATTAATTCTAATGCATATGAAGGGTACACCAAAGAATATGCAAGAAAATCCTTCTTATGAAGATGTTGTTTCCGAGATTTACGATTATTTGGTAAACAAAACTGAAGCTGCAAAAAGAAGCGGCATTAAAAATATAATTATAGATCCCGGGATTGGATTTGGAAAAAGAGTGATGGATAATTACGAAATCATAAAAAGATTAAATGAATTCAGGGGGATTGGCTGCCCCATAATGGTAGGTTTGTCTAAAAAATCTTTTATTGGCAAAGCGTTAAATTTATCAACAGAGGAGAGGGAAGAGCCGACAATAGTTGCAGAAGCGATTTCCATTAAGAATGGTGCAAGGATTATCAGAACGCACAATATTAGGAAGGCAAAGGTTGCGATGAATATTACCCAATTTATAGAGAATCCAGAGCTGGTAATAAATGTTTGAATTATTCAAAGTTGGTTTTATATCGATATCATTTTTAGACATAATTGATATTGCCCTGGTATCGATTATATTCTATAAACTTTACACGGTTATTCGTGGTACTATTGCTGCACAAATTTTTTACGGACTGCTATTAGTTTTGTTTTTATCTTTTGTAGCACAAGCTGCTAACTTCAAAGCAATCGGATGGCTATTAAAATTAATTTCCGAAGTGTGGGTTATAGCGTTCATTATTCTATTCCAACCGGAAATTCGCAGACTCTTAGTTCTGCTTGGAAGAAGCCCGGTAATGAAATTATTTTTTAAGAGCGATGTAAGCGGAGTTGCTGATATTATTGCCGATACTGCTTATGAGTTAGCCCAACATCAACATGGTGCACTGATTGTATTAGTTAAATCTGTTGGTATCAGAGGCATTACTGAAACCGGCGAACAAATAAATTCCAAAGTATCAAAAAGTTTGTTGAGATCGATATTCTTCCCACGCTCTCCCTTGCACGATGGGGCAGTAATTATCAAGAATGATGTTATAGAAGCGGCGAGATGTACATTACCGCTATCAAGTGAAACACATCATGATGGTATCGCATTAGGTATGAGACATCGGGCCGGTTTGGGAATATCAGAACAAGCCGATGTCGTTTGTGTAATTGTATCAGAAGAATCCGGCAGTATTTCAATTGCAGAAAACGGTAAATTGAAAAGAGGTCTTTCTAAGGATATTTTAAGGAGTACGTTAAAAGCCAGTTTAAAAGGAACAAAAGAGAGAGGTATCAAAGGAATTTTAAAACATATCAGAAAAAATAATTTTTCTAATGACTTATATTCATAAAACTAGATGAACATAAATAAGAAGTTTAAGATTCCAGATCTCAACATTAACGGGAAATTTTCTTCAAGCTCAAAAATTGTTCTTAAAGATAAACTTAGAAGTATCCATAAAGAAATTGACAAATACTTTAAGAATGATTCAAGTAAAAATCTCCATTCGATGAGGATAGCCTTCAGAAGGTTTAGGTATGTACTGGAAATTTATTCGGAATGTTATGAGTCGAATTTATTTAAAAAAATACTATCACGGATTAAATATATGCAAGATTTAATCGGCAAGGGTAGAGATCTTGATGTGTTGGAACTTAAGGTTAAGGATACTGAAAAAATGATCAAGAAGAAAATCCCAAAGTATTTTTACGAGCAAATCAACAAAGAAAAAATAGAAACAAAACAGACAATTAAGATGGAATTAATTAATTTTATCATTGATAGGGAAATTAATAAGTTAATAAAGAGGTGAGCGTGAGGCTGAGATATTTTTCTCATTCGGCTTTTCAAATAACCACCAAAGATGGAATTAAAATTTTAATTGATCCGTTTTTAGATGGCAACCCTACATCACCGGTTAAATCTGATGATGTTAGTGCAAATTACATAATAGTTACACACGGGCACAGTGATCACGTTGGTGATTCTTTTAAGATTGCTAAAAGATGCAATTCAACTTTTATATGCGTTAATGAATTGGCTAATTACTTTATTTCGAAAGGATTCAAAGCTCATAATATGCATATCGGCGGTGCACATAATTTTGATTTTGGACGTGTTAAATTTACTATTGCTCACCACGGTTCAATGACCTCAGACAATTATTACGGTGGAGAAGCATCAGGAGTAATCCTGACGATTGATGGTTTAACATTATATCATACTGGCGATACCGGACTGTTTTATGATATGAAATTAATAGGTGAGATGAACAAGATTGATTACATGTTACTGCCCATAGGCGATAATTTTACGATGGGTGTAACTGATGCATTAAAAGCAGTTGAACTGACAAATCCTAAAGTTGCTATACCAATGCATTATAAGACATTCCCGGTAATTGAATCAGATCCTTACGAGTTTAAAAAGAAATTAGAGGAACAAGGTAAAAAATCCATCGTGATGGAATTTGGTCAAGAAATAGAACTTTAAATATTTTCATATATGGCAAAAAAAATAGTTATTGCAAATCAAAAAGGCGGTGTTGGAAAAACAACTACTGCTATTAATCTTTCGGCATCAATCGCTGCTGCCGAATTTAAAACACTTCTGATTGATATTGATCCCCAGGCAAATAGTACTTCGGGCTTAGGTGTAAATGTTAATGAAAAATCTGTTTACCAGGTACTTGTAGGGTTAGAAACGGTTGATCATTGTATTCTAAATACATATATGCCGCATCTGGATATATTACCTTCTACAATAAATCTTGTAGGAGCTGAAGTAGAATTGGTTTCTATGGAATCGAGAGAATATTTACTGAAAAATGCATTAGTTGAAATAGAAGACAAATACGATTTTATTTTTATTGATTGCCCTCCTTCATTAGGATTGCTTACATTAAATGCATTAACATCAGCCGATTCTGTGCTTATCCCGGTTCAATGTGAGTACTTTGCATTAGAAGGTCTGGGACAATTATTAAATACGATAAATATTGTAAAGAAAAATTTAAATGAAGAATTAGCAATTGAAGGTGTTGTTTTAACAATGTTCGATACAAGATTGCGATTGTCTCACCAAGTAGTTGAAGAGGTAAAAAAATATTTCGGTACAAAAGTTTACAATACAATTATTCATCGTAACGTAAGGTTATCAGAAGCACCGAGTTATTCTAAGCCGGTAATATTGTACGACGCAAGTTCTGTAGGTGCGCAAAATTATATTTCTCTCGCTTCAGAATTAATTCAAAGAAGTAACCTAGAAACAAAAGGGACCAATGGCTGATAAAATGAAATCACATTTGGGTAGGGGATTGGATGCTTTAATTAATCCTCAACTTAGGGATAGACTTGATGTTCCGGTCGCCGTATCGAGTAAAGATCTTCCTAAGGATGATGGCCAATCATTTGATCTGCTGGTTAAGATAGCTGTTGATAAGATTTCTCCTAATCCATATCAACCACGTACAGAGTTTAACCAGCAAGCATTGGATGAATTAAAAAAATCAATTCTTGAAAATGGATTAATTCAACCTATCACAATACGTAGAACCGACAAAGAAAGATATGAACTGATATCAGGGGAACGACGTTTAAGAGCTTGCAAAGAAATTGGTTATAGAGAGATTCCGGCTTACATCATAAAAGTTGAAACCAAAGAAGCTATGCTGGCGCTTTCGCTTATTGAAAATATTCAAAGAGAGATGTTAAACCCGATAGAAATTGCCAATGCTTACAAAAGGTTGATCGATGAATGTAATTTAACTCAAGAACAAATTGCGGAAAAAGTTGGGAAGGATAGAACCACGGTAACTAACTTTATTCGTTTATTAAAACTCCCTGAAAAAATTCAACAATGTCTTAAGGAAGACAAAATTACGACTGGTCATGCAAGAGCCCTGATTAATTTACCGAATGAATTGATTCAATTAGAAGTCCTGGATAAAATTCTTAAGAGGAATTTATCTGTCAGGAAAGTTGAGGAGATAGTTAGGAAGATTACAGAATTTAAAAATGGCAATAAGAAAAAATCTACTGTTACTATTTCTTCCGGTACAAATAATATATCTCAAAAAAATTTAGAAGAAAAGTTACAAGGCATTTTAGGTACTAAAGTGCACTGTAAGATTAAAAAGAGTGGCGCCGGAGAATTAGTAATAGAATTCTATTCACAAGAAGAATTGGAAAGATTGTTTGAACTCTTCGATATTATCGGGCATAATTACAATTAGAAGGATTTTTTTCTTACTATTTTTTGCCCTTGGCACAAATTTATATTCACAAACGGAACCAACGTTAACAGATACCGTCCAAACAGACACAGCAAAATTTGAGATGAAAAAATCATCATTAGGAGCGGTATTAAGGAGTGCCATAATTCCGGGTTTCGGCCAGTTTTACAACGAATCCTACTGGAAAATCCCCGTTATATGGGGAGTACTTGGCTATCTGGGCTATCAATGGGGTGATAGAAACAATTTATATAAACAGTACAGAGATTTATATAATCAAAGTCTTTTAGAGTCTGATAATGGTAACTCACTATATTATGATAGGAGAGAAGATTATAAAGATCAGAGGGATTTACTTGCAGTATTTATCGGGCTAACATATTTATTAAATTTAATTGATGCATATGTGGATGCTCATTTGTTTGATTTCAACGTAAACGAAAATGGGGGCAGTTCTAATATTCAATTATCGCTAAAATTTAATTTTTGAAATGAAGAATATATTAGTTTGTGAAAACTGTAAAACCGAGAATCCCAATTATTCATTGATCTGTACTAATTGCAATTCATTTTTAAGAGCCCGGGTTCCCAATATTGATCTTTGGGCAACAATCGCCAGATTGATTGATAATCCAATTACTTCCATTAGAACTATTATTTATGCTGATCACAAAAATTTTGTTTTGTTATTATTAATTCTGGCAGCTTTTAAAAATACCCTTAATACCATTATGTTTATTAATGCAACGGTTACATATCATACAAACCAATTGGATGCAGCAGTAAAAATTGGATTTGGTATGTTGTTATTTATTTCGGTTTTCTTTGCGGGTGCTTTTATTATTACGAAAATTAATAAGATGCTTGGCGTTGACAATAGATTGAAAGATAATATTGCAATATTCACATATTCACTTATCCCCATGATCATACTTCTACTTGTATTAACGCCAATATACTTTGCTATGTATGGTCTTTACTGGTTTAAGTTTAATCCATCACCATTTTTGATAAAACCATTTGCCTCGTACATATTTTTAGTTATTGAATCATTATTTACAATTTGGAGTTGTACCTTGTTTGTTATCTCTATATATGTACAAACTAAAAAAGTTTTTTATTCTATTATTATCGGGATATTGTTTTTCATTACGATTTCAATAAGCATGTTTTATTTGATAGGTCTTTTTAATTCATTGATTATATAATCTACTACAACGCCGTATCTCAATCCTCTTGAACTAACATTAATTTTATTACAGTTCAATAATTCCATGATTGTTCTTAGTATTAATGTACCAGCAAGTATTAGATCCTCACGCCCTTTTACAACGGTGCCATATTTTTTTAATATTTGTTTTGGAGTCATTTTAACTAATTGTTCTAAAATATTATTTATTTCGTTACTATTTAAGATAGATTCATCTACCATTTCTTCTTTGTATTCTTTGAGACCTTGTTTCATACATGATAATGTGGTAGGTGTACCGGCTACAGCCAACAATAATGAATTAGCATCGATTGTGTGTCTAATTTCATTAAATATCGCTCTTAGATAATGCACTGCTTCATCAATTTGGTTTAATGATGGGGGAATATCAATAAAAAATTTTTCTGTTAATGATACAACTCCAATGTTAAAACTTTTTACATATTTAATATCGAAATTATTTCCATAAATAATTTCAGTGCTACCTCCACCAATATCAATTACAATTTTAGAAAGTGGATTTGATAAATAGGGATATACAGTACCAAGAAAAGACAAACGAGCTTCATTATCACCATCAATAATATTTATTTCAAAGTTCAGTTTGCTTTTTACTAAATCAAGTATTGAGTTTGAATTTTTTGCTACTCGTAATGCATTGGTTCCGACTAAAAGAATTTTTTCACAATGATATTTCTTAATTATATTATCATATTCTATTAATACATTCATCAATTCATTTATTTTAGTCTCTATAATACTCTGATTATATATTAATTTATGAGAGATACGAGGGGAGCGGTATTCATTTAATATTGTTTTTAAATAATGTTCATTATCATATTTAGTAATTAATAGCAAAACGGTATTAGAACCAATATCAATTGAGGCAATATTCATATTTTTTTCATATTTTTAATAAAAATTATTTCTAATATGCACAAACTAAATAACATTTCTAAACTCCTTTTAGCTCTTACTATTTTATTCGGAATAATCTGGTTAGGCGGATATGTAGCACGCCAGTTAGTAATATATCAATTTTTTGAACCGGATAACCTACAATTAGTAGATGAATTTCGATCCAACAGTTCTACAAGTACTTTAAGAATTGTTCAACCCTTATTGGTAATGAACATAATCTCGTATGGAGCTTTTTTGCTACTGCTAATTTCATTTATTATAACTTCTAAATTAAACTTTAAAAAATATGGCTGGTTATTTATTTGTTTCGCAATAATTTTTATTACATCACCTTTTGAAATTTATTTGCTGTCGATTGATTACAAAATTGTTGGTTTGATATTGAACGATAATTTTGACCATTTAATTATCTTTGAATTGCTAAAAAAACGGATTGAAATACTTAGTAGTTTTTCATTGATCGAAATATTTGCATTTTTTGGTATAATATATTTGTCTGTTTTTCAACCCTTAAAAAAAGTTAATAATGAAAATTAAGGAAAAAGAATTCGAAAATATTCTACAAGATCTAAAACAAATTGCGCATACTATTGGAGCAAGGGTGAGATTTGAGATTGGAGATTTTAAGGGCGGATATTGTATCATTAAAGAATCTAAGATTATTGTAATTAATAAATTGTCTCCTTTACAAAAAAAAGTATTGATTTTAACATCTGCATTAAAAGAACTTGGAATAGAGGAGTTGTATTTACCTCCGAAGCTTAGAGAAATAATTGATGAACTTGGCGAAACTCAATGAAAATACTTATACTTAACGGGCCAAATTTAAATTTAATTCACCAGCGCAATTCTGAACATTATGGTGATCTTACATTAGAAAACATAAATGATAAAATAGTGGCAGAATTTCCTGATATAGAATTTACGTTTATCCAATCTAATGTAGAAGGTGAATTAATTAATTATATTCAAAGCGCTCAACAGAAATATGCTGGCTTGGTTATTAATCCAGGTGGGTATGCACACACAAGTGTTGCAATTAGGGATGCGCTAGAGCTATCCAAACTACCTAAAATCGAAGTTCATCTATCCAATATAGCAAATAGGGAAAACTTTAGAAAAATATCCTTAACTGCCAGTAGCTGCAACGGTTACATAAGCGGATTTCATTATTTAAGTTATATTAGTGCGGTGTTTACTTTAATTAAATTAATTCAACCTAAAAAATAAATATGATTAAAGCTGTAATTTTTGATCTTGATAACACATTAGTAGACTTTATGCGAATGAAGAATAGAGCCATTGATGCTGCAATTAATGCTATGATTGATGCTGGCTTACCATTAACGAAGGAAGAATCCTTATCTGAAATTAACGCGATATATAAGGAGCAAGGGATTGAATACCAACAAGTATTTGACCAGCTTTTAACCCGTACAATCAAAAAAATTGATCATAAATTGCTCGCATCTGGAATTATCGCTTATAGAAAAGTACGAGAAGCAGAATTGATCCCATATCCTAGAGTCTATCCAACACTTATTGAGCTATTAAAACTTGGGCTAAAACTAGGAGTACTTTCAGATGCGCCAAGTAAAGAGGCATGGCTAAGATTAGCACAGCTAAATTTTCAATATTTATTTGATTCAATAGTAACTTTTGAGGATACTGGTTTTAGAAAACCTAGCCCTGAACCATTCCAAGAAATACTTAAAAGATTGAATGTTACTGCAAGTGAATCGCTAATGGTTGGTGATTGGGCGGAGCGTGATATTCTAGGTGCTTCACAGCTAGGGATGCTTACAGCTTTCGCTAAATATGGTGATACATTTAATACTGAAATTCATAATGCAAATTTTGTTCTCAATGACATTACAGACTTAATAGGTATAGTTAAATCAATTAATAATAAGTGATTGTATCATCATCTTTAATAACATACCTTTATTGAAATTCAATTACACTTAAGTTATATTTCTAATGTATACTTAAGAGGTTGTAATATGAAAGATTTTGGGTTAAAAAAATTATATTATTCTATAAGTGAAGTGAGTAAACTAACTGGATTAGAACAATATATCTTAAGGTATTGGGAAACAGAGTTTGAACAATTAAAACCTGGTAAGAATAGAGCGGGTAATAGAATTTATACTAATAAAGATATAAAACTGATTCTTAACATTAAAAAGTTATTGAGAGATGAAAAATATACTATAGAAGGAGCAAAAAAAAATTTAGAAGATTATAATTTAGAAACAACAACACAAACTGATTCTGTTCACAGTCAATATGAGAAGATAATTGTTACAGAGCCACGTATTTTGAAAACAGATCTTGAAGAAATCAAATCTTTTTTATTAAAATTACAAACAACAATCTGAACCGGAACGTAGCGCAGTCCGGTAGCGCACTTGAATGGGGTTCAAGGGGTCGCGAGTTCAAATCTCGCCGTTCCGACTAACAACGGTACATTTGATATGTGCCGTTGTTCTTTTATATTGCATCCCAAAATTTTTAAAATAATGTCTGACAAACCAAAATGTAACTGTGGAGTCTTTGGAATTTTCGGTTCTAAAGATGCATCAATACAAACTTACTATGGACTTCTTGCTCTTCAACATAGAGGACAAGAAGCCGCTGGCATTGTTACATCTGCTGAGAATATTAATGGTAAGAAAATTTTTAATATATCAAAAGATTTTGGACTTGTTACGGAAGTTTTTAATAAGCAAGATATTTTCGAAAAAATTTTATATGGCAATTCAGCTATCGGGCACAATCGATATTCAACTACAGGTGCTTCTGATTCAGAAAAAAATATTCAGCCGTTTTGGGTAAATTATCGTCAAGGAAATTTGGCAGTAGCACATAATGGTAACTTAACGAATGCAAAAGCAATTCGAGAAAAGTTAGTTAATGATGGTGCAATTTTTCAGACAACAAGTGATACCGAAGTAATTCTACATTTAATTGCTCGCAGTAAATTAGAGAACCAAATTGATCAGATAAAAGAGGCTCTTCAACAAATAGAAGGTGCATATAGTTTAGTTTTATTGACTGATAATAGCTTGATAGCTGCAAGAGATCCAAAGGGATTTAGGCCATTGTGCATTGGAAAGTTAGATGGATCTTTCATCGTCACATCTGAAACTTGTGCCTTAGATATTAATTCCGCTGAATATATTCGTGAAGTTAATCCTGGTGAAATTGTTAATATTAATGATAATTCTCTTAAAACAAATAAAATCAGATCCTATCAAATTTTTTCAAATAAACATGAGATTAAGCATTGCATATTTGAGTATATCTATTTCTCAAGACCTGATAGTAAAATTTTTGGTTCTAATGTAGATAAACTTAGGAGAAAATTGGGAAAAGTCTTAGCTCAAAATCATCCGGTGTATGATAAAGATGGTGATAAGGTAATTGTAATTAGCGTCCCAGATAGTTCAAATACAGCAGCACTTGGATTCCAAACACAGTTAAAGAAACAAGGGATTCCTTCTCGACTTGAAATCGGTCTTATTAGGAGTCACTATATTGGTAGAACATTTATTTTACCTGGGCAAAAAGCTAGGGAAATAGGTGTAAGAATAAAATTTAATACAGTTAAAGGAGTACTAGAAAATAAAACAATTGTTTTGGTAGATGATTCGATAGTTCGTGGTACTACATCTAAACAGCTTGTCAAATTGCTAAGAGAAGCTAATCCCAAAGAAATACACATGAGAGTATCATCGTCTCCTATCATTTCTCCTTGTTACTATGGAATGGATTTCCCTTCGAAAGAAGAACTGATAGCAAACAAATTTGATAGGAAAATTAGTAAAATTGCCGAGTATCTTAACGTTGATAGTTTAGAGTATCTTACAATAGATGAGATGTTAGAAGCAATGATTGATCATAAACCGGATGATTTTTGCACAGCTTGTTTTTCCGGGAAATATCCAGTAAGAGTTGATTCAAATATTAGAAAAGATGAATACGAATTGCACTGAATGAAAACATGAAATTAAAATTGAAATATCTGCTTGCTGATTTAAATAAATTACCAAATTTATTAAGTTTATTCCGCTTAATGCTTGTTATCCCTTTCTATTTTACAATTACCCGTTTGAATGATGACTATATATATAGAATTTTTACGATCAGCCTAATCTTTTTAGCATTTATTACTGATATACTTGATGGATATCTGGCTAGAAGGAAAAATATGATAACCGAAATGGGAAAAATCATAGATCCGCTTGCAGACAAAGTATTAGTAATATTTATTGTAACCCATCTTTATTTACAAGGTTTAATTTTAGGATTTTACTACTGGGTTATTATTGTCCGTGATATATTTATTTTTATAGGTGGTATATTTCTTTCAACAAAAATCGGTAAGGTGCTACCATCAAATACGATTGGGAAGCTAACTGTGTTTACGATAGGTGTATTTATTATAATTACAATTTTAGGATTACAAACAGACAATATTTTCTACCATATCTTTTTTTATTTAAGCATTATTCTAAGTTTTTTATCTGTTGTAGTTTATTTAATTAGGGCAATAGAAGCCATTCGATAGGGTAATATGAATATTCTAAATAATAAATTTTTTGAAAAACTAAAAAGTGGTCTAGCGAAAACTAAGAACAACATTTTAACTAAAATTAATGAAAGAATATCAAGTGAAAATATAGATGAAAGTACGTTAGATGCTATTGAAGAAGCATTGATATTAAGTGATGTTGGATTCAATACTTCAGAGTTAATTATTAAGAATGCTAAACAAAAATTATCCCGAACCGGGAATAGAACAAAAGAGAATTTCGAAAATGTTATAAAAGAAGAAATGATAAATACGTTGTTGGAAAACGATGATACTTACCTTGAAAATTTAATTAGTAGTCACAAGCCGGTTATAATACTTATTATTGGCGTTAATGGTTCTGGTAAAACGACCACAATAGGGAAGTTAGCTAATTATCTTAAAAGTAAAGAATTAAAAGTTGTTATAGGTGCTGCTGATACATTCCGAGCAGCAGCCGATGAACAATTGAAAATTTGGGCTGAAAAAGTTGGTGTGGATATTGCCTTAAGTAATTCTAAAGATCCAGGTTCAGTTGTATTTGAAACATTAACATTAGCTAAAAAAAATAATCATGATGTTGTTATAATCGATACAGCTGGTAGGCTACACACACAAAAAAATCTTATGGACCAACTAACTAAAATAAAAAGTGTTATAAATAAATTTGATAATCTTGCTCCACAAGAGACATTATTAGTTATTGATGGTAATTCCGGGCAAAATGCTATTAATCAAGTTAATGAATTTGAAAAATACTCTAAAATAGATGGTATCATTATTACTAAATTAGATGGTACTACTAAAGGCGGAGTCATTTTCAACATCTGTAATACTAAAAAGATTCCAGTTAGATTCATATGTATGGGAGAATCTATTGATGATTTGCAAGTTTTTAACCCATATTTATTTGTTTCAGCAATACTTGATAACTAATTACAATTAGGTAATGAAATAGTATGTTTCTAAAAAAAATTAAACATAAAGACTTCGATTATTTACCTAGATTTTATAATCCAGAAAATGATAATGAACTTAAAAGAAAAAAGGAATTATCGTTTAGGACTAATCTAGTGCATACTAGGGCGAGGGGAAAAAGAAGTATAGTGTTTTGGATAGTAATTATTATTTTCATTATTTATTTTTATCTGTCATTATCATAGTTTACATAATATTCATTATGTGCGGATTCTAATATTTGTAAAATCCTTCGCCAGACTTTCTACCCAGATTTCCAGATGCAACCATTTTCTTCAGTAATGGACAAGGTCTATACTTAGGGTCATTAAAACCATCATATAGAACATTCATAATTGATAGACAAACATCTAAGCCAATGAAATCTGCCAGAGTTAGTGGTCCCATCGGATGATTCATCCCTAATTTCATTATTTGGTCAATAGCTTCAACACTAGCTACACCCTCATACAATGCAAAAATAGCTTCATTTATCATCGGCATTAAAATACGATTTGATATAAAGCCTGGATAATCATTTACCTCAATTGGTACTTTATTAATTTGTGTCGTGATATTCTTTATATAATTGACAGTTTCATCACTGGTTTTATGACCGCGTATTATCTCAACTAATTTCATTATTGGAACTGGGTTCATAAAATGCATGCCGATAAATTGTTCTGGCCTTGATTTAGTTCCTAATGCTGTTATGGAAATAGATGAAGTATTGGAAGCAAAGATACTATTAGCATCTATTAAATCATTTAATTTTAAGAAAACATCAGTTTTACTTTTCTCATCCTCATAAATTGCTTCGATAACTAATGATATGTTTCTTGGTAAGTTGTTAATATTAGATATATTATGAATATTATTTAGAATTAATTCTTTATCGGATTCCTGGACTGTCCCTTTCTGGATTTGTCTGTCAAGATTTTTTGATATTTGCAACATTGCCTTGTTCAGTAATTCATCAGTTTTATCGACTAAAAAAACCTCATAATTATACTGGGCAAATGTGTGAGCAATTCCAGACCCCATAGTTCCACTACCGATGACAGCAATTTTCTCACTGTTCATATTAAATCCTTTTTATGGTTAATTGGGAGCAAATATATTAAAATGATTCCGATTCGAATGATAAGCAGCATTTAAGTTTTCCACATGGACCGCTAAGTTTTCCCATGCTTGAAAGTAGATTCTGGTCATTTGCTAATTGGGTAGTAATTTTTTTAAATGATGATAATACAGAAATGCAGCAATATTCTCTTCCACAAGTCCCCATACCGCCTAGTTTCTTTGCTTCGTCTCTAACTCCAATTTGCCTTAATTCAATTCTCGTTTTAAACTCACTTGCTAGTTCTTTAGCTAATTCACGAAAATCAACTCTCCCATCTGCAGTGTAGAAAAAGAATAATTTTTTCCTATCAAATTGATAGTGAACACTTACAAGTTTCATATTTAAATTAAATTTTTCTACAATTTTTTTGAATATAGGTACGGCGCGCTGTTCATCAAAAAAATTCTTATTTAATTTATCACTATCTTCTTTATTTAACTTACGAATGACAGTAGGTAATTTTTCATTGTAATAGCCAAGATTATGTCGTTTAAGCCTTACTAATTCCCCAATGGACTTAACCTGAGCTAATTCTAACGATTCTTCATTACTTACTACAATAAGATCGCCCGGGAAATAATTAGGATCAGTCTTATCAATAATTTCACAATAATTATTATTTAATAAACCATTGCATTCAATTTCAACTATGTCTCTATTATCAATCGGTGTATGATTTTCTAAACTACAAGAGCAAAAAAAACAGCCACTAAAATTACAATTGTTTTCGTGAAGCTTTGTTATAATTTTCGATTCATAAATATCGTGGAATATTTTATTTCCACTTTTGGTAAGATCAGATTTAATAGAATCCTTATTGTGGTCGGACAAATCTATGTGATACAACTTTATTTCCTTATGGATATAGACGCCAATTCAAATATAATGCTAAGTGAAATTACATTCAAGTTAACATTTTTTGTGCAATTATTATCTATTGTATCGAGTCTGTCGTATAGACTTGTAAGGTCATAATCTCTAAATTTTTCATTGAACTTTTTTATTGTCTCAATATGGTTTATAAAGAAATAATCATTATTACTTAATCTATTCTTAATGTTATCACTTATCCATAATTTAATTAGTTTTAATATAAACTGAATTTCAATCAACGAATAATTCTCTAAAAGTTTGTTCAGTTCCAGAAAAGCGGAATAATAACGCTTAGCTATTGAATATCTTAGAATAGAAATTATCGTTTCAGATGATTTTGCTAAATCTTTATCCTTTAACGATAATGCTTTGTGAACAGATCCTTCGGAAAATAACGATAATAGTTCTGCTATTTCACTACCAATATTAAAATATTTAATTAGTATTGACTTAACCGCTTCTTGACTGAGCGGTTCAAAATCAACTATCCAACATCTCGATTGAACTGTAGCGAGTAATTTGTTTAAGCTATTTGTTACGAGAATAAATATTACGTTTTCAGGCGGTTCTTCTAAACTTTTTAATAATGCATTTTGAGATTGTTCATTCATATCGTGTGCGTCAAGTATAATGATAACTCGGTAAGCAATGTCATTAAAATTAGTGCTTAAAAATCTTTTAATATCTCTAATACTATTTATTTTAATCGTATTTGCATTCTCAAGTTCAAAATTGTGATATGGATTTTCAATCAATCGGTCTAATTCTTCAGTCAACCTTTCTATCTGTTCTTTTGTAAGTTTTTCAACAGCATTATCATCTGTCAATTCATTTTTACCCCTTGGCAAAGGTGTAATCAATTTAATATATGGTTCTTTAAGGTGTGAAATAGATTGTAATAGGTAGTCTTGTTTTGGAGCCTCAATATTGGAATATAGAACTTTGGCAAATTGGATAGCAGTAAAGAATTTACCTATCCCCTCTTGACCAGAAAAAATAAAAGCGTGGGGTACACGCTTTGTAACAATTAATCTCTCTAATATTTCTTTAGCTTTTGTTTGTTCAAAAACCTCAGCCCAAAGATTATTCATCTATGAACCATATTTAAGATTTGAATTCATCATCGTCTGTGTAAAAGAAATCTTCATCACTTGGGTAGTCAGGCCAAATGTCTTCAATGGATTCATAAGGTTCATCTGAATCTTCTAATTCTTGCAGATTTTCTACTACTTCTAAAGGTGCGCCAATTCTTTCTGCATAATCTATTAATTCTTCTTTTGTTGCTGGCCAAGGAGCGTCATCTAAATACGAGGCTAATTCGACGGTCCAGATCATATAATTTTCTCCTGAATAGGTTTTTATTTTTTGACTATCTCAAAAAGTTCAACATCGTCATAAATAAAATTTTTGGGATTGAGAGGTATATCATTGTGTCTTATTTCGTAATGAAGGTGTGGTCCGGTTGATAATGAACCCGAATTTCCCGTATTGGCAACGTAGTCCCCTCTTTGAACTAATTGTCCTACCTTAGCATTTATTCTATCTAAATGTGCAAAAGTTGTTTTATATCCAAATCCATGATCAATCTCTAGTGTCAGTCCAAATCCTCCTTTTCTTCCTGCAAATACTATATGACCATCACCAGGTGCATAAACTTTCGTTCCAATATCAGTTATAATATCAATCCCGTTATGCATTCTGCGTATCTTTAATATTGGATGTAATCTTATCCCAAAATCATCAGCAACTCTTCCACTACATGGTACTATCGCCGGTATTACTGAATATAATTTGTCATTTTCCGATAATTTATTTTCGATTTCTTGATAATTATTTGTCTCTAATTTTACCTTTAATGATACTCTATCTATATAGGAGCCCAACTCTTCAAGTTTTGATTCTATTTCAGACGGACTATTAGTTAAAATTGGAGTAAAGGCGGAACCACCCGTTCCAAAATTTTCTTCATTCTCTAATGGTTCTAAGTTAGTAACTAATCTTAATTCACGGCTTCTTTCCGATAAATTTTTAATTCTATCTTCTAGAGCCTGATAATTGGAATAAAAGGAATTTATTTTTTCTTTTAGTTCTTCATTAGTCTTTTTAAGAGATTTTACCTCAGAATCAGGATTAAAGATTTCACTAAATATTAAAAAGGTTCCGAAGAGAAAGAAAGAAACAATGAATGATGAAAATAGCACTAGGAATACGAATTTCTTATAGAAATTTCGTATCTCTACAAACTTTAACTTTGATTTTGAAAAGTAGTAAAATTTTTTCATAGCGAAACGTGGTTGCGAAAATAATAAATCAAAATCGGGCTGTCAAGGACAGTTTTTAATAAAAATTCACTCAAAATCATGTTCAAAATAATCTATCGAACGGTTGATTTCTTTGTTTTTCTGCTGAATTTTCGATGTTAATCGATCATGGAACACTTTGGCGGCATCGTACCCGTAATGTTTTAATAAATAATTCAGTGCCATAATCTCCGAAATGACAGTAATATTTTTACCGGGTATGATAGGTAATTTTACATATGGAATATCTACATCCATAACAGTGATAGTTTTACTATCCAAGCCGGTTCTGGTGTAATCTGAATGATCGTCCCATATTTCTAACTCTATAATCACTTCTAAACGCTTTTGAAACCTTATTGCTCTTACTCCAAACATACTCCGTACATCAATTATCCCGATACCTCTTAGTTCCATAAAATGCTTAACAAGCTCGGTACCGGATCCCATTAATATTCCCTCGCCTTTCTTAGTAAGAATAACAACATCATCAGCAACAAGTCGATGCCCTCTTTCAACGAGATCAAGAGCTACTTCGCTTTTACCTATTCCGGATTTGCCAATGAACATCATTCCTACACCATAAACGTCTACGAAAGATCCATGAATTGAAAGTCTTGGTGCAAATTGGTCATCAAGAAAATCACTAATCAGGTAAAATAATTTTGTTGTTGCAAAAGTTGAACCAAAAATTGGTATTTGGTACTTGTTCGCTACTTCAATCATCTCTTGGGTTGGCTTATTATTATTTGTAATAATTAAACAAGGTATGCTGAATTTTAAAATATTTTCTAGTGATTTTCTTCTTTCTGCCGGATTAAGATTTCTTAAATATCTCATCTCGGTATTTCCGAAAACTTGAACTCTGTTATATGAAAAAAGCTCAAGAAATCCAGCTAATGGTAATCCCGGTCTGTGTAAGTTATGATCGTTTATCTGGCGGTCGAAACCAACTTGATCATTTAATAATTTTAATTTGAAACGGTCCTTAATATTATTATAGAAGAATTCTACTGTAATACTATCTTTCTTTGCAATATTCTTCTCGTCAATATTCATGGTTTTTTCCTTGCGATGCGTTTTGTTTTAATCTTGGTAAGTTGTTTTGCTGCTTTAGTAATGGCAGCACTAACTGATTTTTCAAATTCTTCGCTTGAATGTGTAACTGTTATTTTTGAACCGGGAATATTTAAAATTATTTCTGCTGTTTTAATACTGTCTGTTGCATGGGTATAACTTAACACCACACTGGCATCAAGGATCTGGTCATTGAATTTTCCTAATGCTTTTAATGCATCTGTGATGTAATCTTTTAAGGAATCTTTTGCTTTGAATTTGCGGGATGTTATTTTAATATTCATGACAACTCCTTAAGATTTTGGATGTGCTTTTTTATATGATTTTTTTAATCGTTCTATACTTACATGTGTATAAATCTGTGTAGTTGATAAATTTTCGTGTCCGAGGATTTCTTTAACTGCCATTATATCGGCATCCCTATCAAGCATGTGTGTTGCTGCACTGTGCCTTAGTATATGCGGACTTTTCTTCTCAATATCAGATACATATGAAATATATTTCTTTACAATTGAATAAACATCGAATCTGTTTATCCTTGCTGATTTATCCCTATAAAATAAAGGATTGGTATAAGAACGATCTTTTAATTCTTGAAAGTAACCTTTAATAATTTCAATTGATTTGTTACCTATCGGTACTATTCGAACTTTAGAACCTTTCCCAAAAACTCTTAACTGCTTCTTGTTCAAATCAACATCCCCAATGTTTAGACCACACAACTCAGAAACACGAAGTGCACAACCGTACAACAATTCTAAAATTGCCTTGTTTCTATTTTTGTACTCAGAATTTTTATCTTCATCTATCAATCTATAAATTTCCAAAAAAGAATCAAGATTAATTGTTTCAGGCAGCTTTCTTTTTACTTTCGGATTCGGAATCTTTTTTATCGGATTTTTATCAATTATTTCATTTCTTAACGCAAAACCAAACATTCTACGCAGTGTAGAAAGTTTTCTTGATACAGAACTTTTTGATAATTCTTTTGCATTTAATCCCATCACAAAACGACGTATTACTCTCTCCGATATTTGATCGATGGAATCGATTTTTTGTTCTGAACAGAAGTTAGAAAACTCTGCTAAGTCGTTTCTGTAAGCCTCTAAAGTATTATCAGATGCTCTGCTTATACCGGATAGCTCTGATAATGTATCGCGGATAACTTCTTGTAATTTTGCTTTGCTCATTAATATCCGCAAATTTATTAGTTAGTATTCTTCTTCCTCGGTAACTTCTGGTTCTTCTGCTTTTGGAAGTTTCCAGGTTGCGTAATCACAATCGGGATACCGGTTGCAGCCGTAAAAGATTTTACCTCTTTTTGTTCTTCTGGTTATTATTTCACCTTGTTTGCACTGAGGACAAGTGATTCCTAAAGTAATGATTTTAGTAAAATCGCAGTCGGGGTATTTTTCGCAGCCAATAAACCTTCCGAATTTTCCTTCGCGGTAAACAGTTCGTGAACCACACTTGGGACAAGTTTCGCCGGTGAATTCCGGTTCGTTATTGTTACCACTAATTTCTTTGAGTGACTTAATATTTTTGCATTCGGGATAATTTGTGCAAGCTAAAAATTTTCCGAACCTACCGATTTTAATATCCATGTCAGAGCCGCATTTATCACACTTAATCTTTTCAAGATTTGCTTCAACTTCTTTTAAGGATTTTGAAAATGGTCCGTAAAAGTCATTCAACACTTGAAGATATTCAGTCTCACCTTCTGCAATTGAGTCTAACTCACCTTCCATTTTTGCAGTGAAGTTAACATTAAAAATATCCGGGAAATTTTTAACCAATATTGTGCTAACCTTTTTTCCAATATCCGTTGGAATAAGTTTACGATCAATCTGCTCTACATATTTCCGGTCTATAATTGTTCCAACTATCATTGCATAAGTAGAAGGTCTGCCGATTCCGTTGTACTCCAATTCCTTTATCAAAGAACTTTCAGTATATCTTGGCGGAGGTTTTGTAAAATGCTGATTTGGTTTAATTTCGCTGAGATTTAATTTTTGATCAAGCTCTAAGCCAACTGGAATTTTTGAACCGTTGCCGTTTTCATCACCGCTTTCTTCGGTCGATTCATCATAAATCTTTAAGAATCCATCGAATAATATTGCGGTGCCGGATGCCCTGAATACAAACTCATCGGCTTTAATGTTTACGGTGGTGGTTTCTAATCTGGCTGATTCCATTTGAGATGCAACAAACCGCTTCC
The DNA here is from genome assembly GCA_020723165.1 of Melioribacter roseus. Classification (GTDB taxonomy): domain Bacteria; phylum Bacteroidota; class Ignavibacteria; order Ignavibacteriales; family Melioribacteraceae; genus DYJK01. The sequence continues at coordinate 19,894 of DYJK01000005.1, forward strand.
ATATTAAATCGTACAACTTAAATTGTGCATCATCGAGATATGGTTTTACAAATTCAGGTGTATATTTCAAAGAAGTAGGACGTATTGCTTCGTGTGCGTCTTGAACATTCTTTTTCTTTTGTTCGAATGTTCGAGGCTTTTCCGTAATGTAATTTTCACCGTAATTTTTCATTAAATAATCGCGTGTATCATTTAATATTTCTTCACTTAATCTTGTGGAATCTGTTCTCATATACGTGATCAAACCGGTTACACCTTCATCACCAAGCTCGATGCCCTCATATAAATTTTGGGCGATCATCATTGTTCTGCGTGGTCTAAATTTCAATTTACGCGATGCTTCAACTTGCAATGTACTTGTTATGAATGGTGGAAATGGATTGCGTTTTGATTCCTTCTTAATGAGATCAGAAATAGTGAAACTATTTTTTGCATTAATCTTTTCAAGTATTTCTTGTGCTAATTCATTCGAAGTAATTGCAAAATTGGTTTTCAAAAATTCATCAAGTTCTTCTTTGGTCATATTTGGTTTGGGTGGAATTTTAATCTGTTTACCGTCAACCTCGAATAATCTTGCCTGAATTTTTTCACCCGATTCTGTTGTGAATATTGCAGCTATCGACCAGTGTTCTGTTGCAACAAATTTATCAATCTCTTCTTCGCGTTCGCATATTAATCTCAATGCAACTGATTGAACTCGACCGGCGGAAAGTGAGCTTCCGTATGAATCTAAAACTGCACGCCACAAAAACGGGCTTACTTTGTAGCCGATTATCCTATCCATCGCACGTCTTGCACGCTGCGAAATAACAAGGTGTTCATCAATTTTAATCGGGGATTTTAATGCGTTATTTACAGCGTTTTTTGTGATTTCATTAAAAAGTACACGCTGAATTTTTTGCTGGCTCTTATCATCGAGTATATCGACGACATCTTGTGCAATTGCTTCTCCCTCCCGGTCAGGGTCGGTTGCTATATAAATATTTGTAGATTTTGACGCCAAACTTTTTATTTTTTTTATTACATCGCTCTTACCCCTGATTGTAACTAAGCTTGGTTTAAATTCATTTTCAACATCAATACCAAGTTTTGTTTTGGGAAGATTTTTAATATGCCCTATTGTTGCTTCAACAATAAATTTACTACCGACATATTTATTAATAGTTTTAGCTTTGGAGGGCGACTCCACAAGAATAAGATCTTTGCTCATTTACTCACCTTAGTTAACGGAATCAGAAGAATAAAGAAGATTGCGGCTGCCGGGGAGGTTTTCTGAATCAAAATCGACTATTGAAAGAAGTATTATCCAGTTTATTTCTTTTCTTGTCAAACGATTCTCAGGAAACATTATTACTTGTTCTAATATCAATTCCAAATTGTCTGAGTCCAACAAGCCAAGATTATACAAGTGCATCAAATAATTCACATTATCTCTGCCAAGAATATACTTCTCCTCCTCCGTAAGAAACCGAATACTCCTTTCTTTATTTATTTTGTCTTTAGTGTTCTCTTTTCTGTTTAATATTTTATCATAAATCAAACTGAAAGCGATACTTAAAGTCTGCTCATCGTATTCTTTGTTGCTCATCAAAGATTTATTTAATTCTTCAAAAGGCATGTTATTGCTTATACCTTCAAGAATTTTTGTTATTACATCTACAAGTTTAGGTTTAATCACTTTCTAATTACCTTACCGATACTTTTAATATTCTTTAACATATGGTTTTCTGCATTTTGCATTTTCACCCTATCCTTTTTAGATAAATCATCATAACCAATTAAGTGAAGTATGCCGTGTATGACCAATCTTTTTAATTCATTATCTATTGAAACTTTAAAATATTTAGCGTTTTCAACTGCAATTTCATAACAGATGAAAATTTCGCCGTCTAAATTATTACTTTCAACTGAATAATTAAAGGAAATAACGTCTGTAGCGTAATCATGCTTGAGATACTTTTTGTTGATTTCATGAATAATTTTTGATAGGACAAAATTTATCTCCAATGAATTAATACTCAGTCCGTATTCCATTTTTATTGCTGTTAATATTTTATGAACTGCTCCCTTATTAATCTTAAACTTACTATTTGAATATATTAGTACATTTTTAATCATCACAATCTCAGTTATCAAGAGGATAATTATACTTTGTTAGAGATTCAATTGTTATCCTTGTATACTCCATATATCTATTAGCAGAATCTTCAATGTCATTAATTTCTTCCGACGTAAGATCGCGGGTAACTTTTCCCGGTACACCGACAACAAGTTTACCGGACGGTACAACAAAACCCGGTTTAACGACTGTTCCGGCTGCAACCATTGAATTTTCTTCAATCACAACGCTATCAAGAATAACCGAACCCATACCGATTAGACATTTATCCTTTAACGTGCAACCGTGAAGTGTTACACAATGTCCTATAGTTATTTTGTTCCCGATAACTATAGGATATTTACTGTTGGTAACATGCAGCATCGAGCAATCCTGGATATTTGTCATTTCACCGATCCTGATAAAATGAACGTCACCACGAATTACGGTATTATACCAAATGGAAGAATTTTTACCTATCTCTACATCACCAATTACTTTTGTACCGCTTGCAAGGAAAACGGAAGTATGCAGATTCGGCAATTTATCTTTATAGGGAAATAATTTTATTTCTTTTCCCTCAACAATCTTATTTATTTTATTTTGCATCAAAAACTTAATGACATTAATTATGTAAAAACTTCCCAGCTTCATCAAAATGGGTAATTGCTTGCTGGAATTGTTTATCGGTCTTTAGTAAAGTTGAATACCAACCCTCTTGTTTGAACCAATCACGCGCAATAAAAGCTTTCAGCCGCATCCTGATAATCTCTTTGTCTTTTCTAAATCCTACGGCATCATATTTTACATTTTTGTTTTCGGCAAATTTTACATATTCATCTAAATCCTGGTTACCGATTGAAAATTTGTCATTAAAATCTTTTAGTGTAATAATATCTTTCGGTTTGTTTTTCTTATCTAAGTACTTTCTTATGAACTGGTAATAGATATTATTTCTTCTCAGTTCCAATGAATACTTAGAATCTGTTTCCGTGTTAACAAGGTAATCGGGTGTTATGCCACCGCCGCCAAAGACCGTTCTCCCCTTTTTTGTTCTAAAGATGGTTTTGTTCGAATCTTTTTCGTTCTCGTGATTAATATTTTCAGTATCAACGGTTTTCCGTTCTAATATCTCGTCGTAATATTCTTTCTTATCCTTGTACTCTCGTTGTATAGCTCTGCCTGATGGAGTAAAATATTTTGCAATTGTAATCCGTACGGCGGAATTATCATCTAAAAGAATCGGGTGCTGAACCAACCCTTTACCAAAAGTTGTTTCGCCGATTATTAATCCCCTATCCCAATCTTGCACAGCACCGGCTACAATTTCGCTGGCAGAAGCACTGCCACGATTAACTAAAATTATCAACGGGAGTTTTTCATAAGGATAAGTCTTCTCCGCTTTGAATTCCTCATCAAATTTTTTAATTCTACCTTTTGTATACACAATTAATTTAGTACTGTCAATAAAAAGGTCAGAGATACTGTGTGCCTGGTCTAAATAGCCGCCGGGATTGTTCCGTAAATCTAATACAATTTTTTTCATACCTTTTTTGTAAAGATCATCCAATGCTTTTTTAACTTCATCAGTAGATGTTGCGGAAAAACGCGTTAGATTTATGTACCCTATTTCATTATCGTACACAAGAGACACATCAACAGAAGATAAATTAATTTTATCGCGTGTAATCTTAAAATTTAATAGCTGCTGCAAATTTGGTCTGGCGATTGAAACTTCAACTTGCGAACCTTTCTTACCTCTTAATAATTTTATTACCTCTTCATTTTTCAAACCAACACTACTTTTACCGTTTATCTTAACGATTCTATCTCCAGACAAAATTCCAACCGTCTCGCTTGGTTCACCGGTCATTGCAGATGCAACAACAATTGTATCATTTATAATCTGGAATTCGATTCCTATCCCTTCAAAATTTCCCCGAAACTGCTCCTCGGATTCTAATTGCTCGGCAGCAGAAATATAAACTGTATGCGGATCGAGTTCATCGAACATTCCGCGGATTGCACCTTCTACAAGTTTATTCTCGTCAACAGAATCGATATAATACCGGTTGGTAAATGTAAGCACATCATCAAACTTTTGGACAAGCTGGTTTTTAGTACTCAAAGAAAAATGTTCGCTTAATTGGATACCTCCGTAGATTCCAGCTAAGAGAATTATTATATAAACCGGTAACTGTTTAAAATTAAGTTTCATTTTTTTTCTGCGGTTTCATTTGTGGAAAAAATAGAACATCTCTTATTGAAGACTGATTGGTTAAAAGCATAACAAGTCTATCGATGCCAACACCTAAGCCGGCGGTTGGAGGCATTCCGTATTCCATAGCATTAACATAATCTTCATCTATCTGGTGTGCTTCTTCATCACCTTCCTCACGCATTTTTGTCTGCTCAACAAATCTGTTTTTTTGATCGATAGGATCGTTCAACTCTGAGAATGCATTGCAAATCTCTCGTCCGAGTACAAATCCTTCAAACCTCTCAACCAATCCTTCTCTCGATCTATGTTTTTTTGCTAACGGAGAAAGCTCGACCGGGTAATCTGTAACAAATGTCGGCTGGACTAAAGTCGGTTGAATCGTAACTTCAAAAAGTTCATCTATCAGCTTTCCTTTGCTTTCGCCGCCTTTAATTTCAATTCCTCTTTTCTTTAATTCTTTAACGAGATCGTTATAACCGGCATTCAAAACATCTATACCGGTAACATTTTTTAATTCATCAACCATCGATATTCTTTTCCATGGAGATGAAAAGTTTATTTTATTCCCCTCGGTCTCGAATTCAATTCTGCCGAAGATATCCATGCACAAGTCATTGATCATTTGTTCTACGAATGACATCATCCAGATGTAATCTTTGTAAGCAACATACAATTCAAGCATAGTGAATTCAGGATTGTGTGTTTTATCCATTCCTTCATTCCGGAAATCTTTCGATATCTCGTAAACTCCGTCAAAGCCGCCCACTATCAATCGTTTAAGATATAATTCATCTGCTATTCTTAAATAAAGATCAATATCCAGCGCATTATGGTGTGTAGCAAATGGTCTGGCAGTTGCCCCACCATATAAAGATTGCAGAATCGGTGTCTCAACTTCAAGTAAACCGTTTGTATCTAAAAATTTCCTGATGTGAGTAATAATTTTTGATCTCTTTGCGAATACCTCTTTAATACCAGGATTTACAATCAGGTCTACATACCTTTGACGGTATCTTAATTCTTTATCGGCAAATTGATCGTAAATAATTTTATTGCCGTTTTCGTCAATTACTTCTTTAGCAATCGGAATCGGTTTTATTGATTTAGCAAGTAGCTGGAATGATCTGCTGTGAACAGAAATTTCACCGGTCTTTGTCTTGAACACATAACCTTCCACGCCGATGATATCGCCGATATCTAATAATTTAAAAACATCATAGTATTCGCCAATATCATCTCTCTTCAAATAAATTTGGATTCTTCCCTCTTTATCTTGAATGTGAGCAAATGATGCTTTACCCATTCTTCTTATTGCCATAATTCTACCGGCAATCTTAACGTCTTTACCTTCGTGTTGCTCATAATTGTTTTTGATATTCATCGAATAATTATTCACATCATAACTATAGGCATAAGGTAAAATACCTTTTTCGATTAGCTCTTTTAATTCTTCGTGCCTTCTTTGAACTAATGTATTATACTCTTGTTCAAAATTTAAGTTATCCAATTTCCCTCCGATTAATTTCTTACAAAGTTTGCCAATCTGTTGCAAACATTGTCTTCAACATACTCAGCAAAATTAGGTGGAACTAAAAAATTATTGACTATCATAGAAAATAGAAGCATCTCTCCGCTTACTGTTTTAATATATCCGGAAAGCGAGGATGTATTGTTAATATACCCGGCTTTTGCTCTTACATTATATTCAGCCGATGTTTTTTTCATTCTGTCGATCAATGTACCGTCTACTCCGCCTATAGGCAGCGAATCATAGAAGGCATCAAATTGATCTGTCTTATTCATGTAAGTAAGCAAGGTAACAATCTGGCGCGGTGTTACAAGATTTAATGATGACAAGCCCGATCCATCCGCGATGACCATATTGTCGGAATTAATTCCCATCGTATTAAATAATTCCTTGCAAGCTTTAACACCGTTTTCTTGTGACCCGAATCCGTTTATTTCGTAGCCGATTGTTTTTAATATTTGTTCAGCGTAAAAATTATTACTGTTCTTATTCAGTTCTTTCAATATTAAATAAATAGGAACCGATTCATGCGTAAATAAATGTGAAAGATTCTCGCTTATAATTATCTTTTCTGCCGTATCAACACTTCCTATTCTTCCCTTAACGGAAATACCTTTTGCTTCAAATACTTCTTTCAGTACAGTAAGAAAGTACATTGTAGGATCAGAAATAGAAACATAATTTGAAACCGGAGATGAATTTTTTCTGATCGAACCGTTGATGCTTATTAAATTGGTCCCACGCAATCTCGATATATGAATCGACTGTTCGGAATTATCATTAACTGTAATTACCTTACTCACAATATTTACGTAACTAGTATTCGGCATCAATTTAATTTCAGCCGGAAAACCTATTTCAGAAGGATTGACAATAATCTCAATCGTATTATCATCAAAACTTAATGCACCGGATGGCGCTGAGAACCAATTTGATTCATTATCCCACGACCATCCTTTTCCTAAGCCAACGTTATCAAATGCAGTGTCATCACCATAAATATTGCCGGTAATTTCATAAATACCATGCTGCGTTAAACTATCTGCCCAGTTTCCAAAAACTTTGGTAACGCTATCGTTATAGAATCTTTTTGATATTGTAGGATCACCGGCTCCCTGGATAATTAAATCACCTTGCAGCTTGCCTTCTTTGATTATTCCATTTGCATAGATATCGGTAGTGAAAGCGTAACTTGTTCCTAAAAGCATTAACGCAGCAGCAGATGTAAACAATTTCATATTCGATGCCGGCGTAAAAAGTTTGTCTGCATTTCTTTTATAAATTATTTCCCCGGTTTTAAGAGATTTAACCATTACACCCCAAAAAGCATTTGAAAAATTTTGATCGTTGAAAGAATCTTCCAACTGATCGCGCAGTTCATTCAGTGTATAATAATTCTGTTCATTTTTATTAACTGTTATGCTGTCTTTTTGCTGCGCAGAAAGATTAACAGCTATTAAAAGGGATAATATTAAAATTCTAACGAGCATAAGTTTTATAACACTCTTGAACTTCGTTATACGATAATTTCTGGTAAGAGCCTACTGGGATATCTTTAACTTTGAATACTCCAAACGAACTTCTATTTAATTTTTCAACACGGTAACCTAAAATTCCAAACATTCTCTTAACAAAATGGTTTCTTCCTTCAACAGTTTTAACTTTTAGTTTATCGTAATAACCTTTAAACATAGGGTAAATTTCTTCAAACTTACTTTTACGACCGTCCAGGATTACCCCTTTCAATAATTTTTCTTTATCCTCGATCGTTAATTTCTCATTTAACACAACTTCATATTCTCTTGGAATATGGTTTTTAGGATGCGTGAGAAAATTAGAGAAATCACCGTCATTTGTCAGCAGCAAAACGCCGGTAGTATCATAATCCAATCTGCCAACCGGGAAAATTTTGTGGTTAGTATTAATTAGATCAGTTACTTTTTTTCTTCCCCGCTCATCATTAGTTGTAGTTATATATCCTTTCGGTTTATTCAAAAGGAAATAAACTTTTTTCTGCTGTTTAATCTTTTCACCATCAAGCGCAACAACATCATTTTCTTCATCGATAGTATAAGCAAGATCGGTTATTCTTTTCCCATTAACCGATATTCTTCCATCAATGATAAATTCTTCGGATTTTCTGCGTGAAGCGATTCCGCATTCGGAGAGAAATTTATTCAGGCGTACTTTCATTTTCCGTTTCGGCTTCAGGTTCTATTTCGTTGCTGCTTTCTAATTCAGCTTCTAAATTTTCTTCAACTTCATTCATCATGATTCGTCTTTTTTGCTCCAGGAAGTCCTCATCTTTCATTATTTCTTCTATCTCGCGCGGCTTTGGCAGATCGGTAATATTCCTCAAACCGAAATATTTTAAGAATTCATCGGTGGTAATATAGAGTAAAGGTCTTCCCACCGTTTCGGCTCTACCCTGGATAGTTATTAAATTTTTTTCAAGAAGTGTATTCAAAGTATAATCCGAATTTACACCTCTAATCATTTCAAGTTCCGGCTTGGTAAGCGGCTGTTTGTAAGCAATTATTGCTAATGTTTCTAATGCTGCCTGACTTAATCTTCGTTTGCTTTTTTCTGTCGATAGATACCCAACATACTTTGCATGGTTAGGTTTGGTAGCAAAAGTATAACCGTGTGCAATTTTAAGAATTGTAAATGCACTCTCTTGTTGATCGTATTTGGTATTCAGATCATCAACGGTCTTTTCGATATCATCTTCGGTTATCTCGACATCACTGCCGTCAATTTCTTTTACTGAATCGATGATCTCTTTCGGTTGCAGCGGATCATCCGAGGCAAAAATTAATGCCTCTATTACCGATATATATATATTATCCATTAGCCAATCCGTATATGATGAAGTCGTTTACTGAATTAGATTCTTGCAGACCGATCTTACCGGCTTTAACCATTTCGAGTACAGCAATAAATGTTACAACTATTTTAATCTTATTATTCAAATCCTTCATCAGTTCAATAAAACTAAACCGGTTTTTCTCTTTTATTTTGCCGGAGATAAAATCCATTTGTTCATCAATTGTAACGTTCCATTTTTTAATTTGATGCACAGGTTCAGCCGGTCTATCCATCATCGCTTTTTTGAATGCTTTGATCAAATCATAGAGCGTAATATTCTTTAGAAGTACATTATAGTCTGTTGTACTTTCTTTATAATCAGCTTCGTAGTTTCCTCTATAATTATAATTGCGCATACTTGCTTCCATAAAACTCATTTCATCGGACATTTCTTTGTAACGTTTATATTCCAACAGAGCTTTTACAAGTTCGGCACGCGGATCGATCTCATCGCCTTTTTCATCAATCTCCTTAGGAAGAAGCATCCTAACTTTAATCTGCATCAACGTAGCAGCCATAAGTATGAAATCTCCGGCTACTTCAAGATCGAGCTGCTCGAATAATTTTAAGTAATCAATAAAATCTTTCGTGATCTTAGAAATCGGGATATCATAAATATCAATTTCATCCCTCTTAATGAAAAAGAGAAGCAGATCAAGCGGACCTTCAAAATGTTGTAACTTAATTTTGTACATGTCAACCGATTTTCATTTTTTGATGAACTTCTTTCATTGTTACTTCTGCAATAGCTCTTGCTTTTTGTTCGCCATCATTAATTATACTTTTAACTAAATCAAGATTAGCTTCATATTTTTTTCTTCGTTCGATAATCGGTGCTAAAAACTGGTTCATCTTAGCCGAGCATTTAGTTTTACATTCAACGCAACCAAGTGCACCGCTTCTGCAGTTGGTTTCTATTTCGCCTAATTCTTCAGGATTAAATTTCTTGTGATAAGTAAACACTAAACAGATTTCCGGTCTGCCCGGATCATTTTTACGGACCTTCTGCGGATCGGTAACTGCCTTACGTAATTTTTGGTTTACTACATCAGGTTCATCCGAAAGAAAAATTGTATTGCCGAGTGATTTACTCATGCGGTTTCCATCCAAACCGGGTAAACGCGCAAACTGTGTAATCTTTCCTTCCGGTTCAGGAAAAATTGGCTCATCGGAACAATACTGATTGTTAAATCTCCGCGCAATTTCTCTTGTAATTTCTATATGCGGCAATTGATCTTCTCCAACGGGAACAACATCACCTTTGTAAAGAAGAATATCCACTGCTTGTAAAACCGGGTAACCAAGATGCCCATAAGTTAAATTTTCGATATTCAAATCGCGTACTTGTTCTTTAAGAGTTGGATTTCTTTCCAATCTCGCTTTTGTGATGAGCATCGAGAAAATCAGGAATAATTCTGTGTGCTCTTTAATTTGAGATTGTCTAAAGATCGGTGCCTTCTCCGGTTCCAAACCGGCGGCAAGCCAATCGATAACCATTTCAATCGTGTTGTTATAAATTTCATCGGTGGATAAATCAGTAGTTAAAACATGATAATCCGCAATGAGATGGAAACTTTGATATTCATCTTGAAGTTTAGTCCAGTTTTCCAATGCACCAACATAATTACCGAGGTGAAGTTTCCCGGTCGGGCGCATTCCGCTCAAAATTCGTTTTTTTGCCATAGAGAAATAGGATAGTTAGTTTTTTGAATAATTGAATAGACGAAAATAATGAAAAAATAATAGATTTCCGCTTTAATGGAATAGGTATGGTTTCCAGGTATCGTCGAATCTTCCGGCTGTTGTTTTGATGAACATTATATGACTAGGCGCATATGGTTTGTATTTAAGTTTCAGGTTAGCCTCATCTGGAGTTCTATCGCCCTTGCTGTTATTGCAAGGTAAACAAGCGGCAACTAAATTTTCCCAGCTATCGTCTCCACCTTTCGATCTAGGAATGATATGATCTATCGTCAATGGCAGATCACCTCTTCCGCAGTAAGCACATTTATGGTTATCGCGGCGTAAAATATTCCTTCTAGTTAAAATTATTTTTTTATAAGGCACTTTTATATAATCATTTAAGCGTATAACACTTGGCCAGGGGAATGCTGTACTTATAGAGTGGATTTTTTTCCTTTGATTATCGGCAACGAGCTCAGCCTTTCCTAAAAATATTAGGACTATCGCTTTCTTTACATTGCAGATTGTTAACGGTTCATAGCTTTGATTGAGTAGAAGAACTTTCGCATTAAGTGTTCCATTTGTACCAAATTTGTGTTCGAAGACTTACCTCCGGAAAAATCCTGGTTTAAAATTGTTATTGTAATATTAATTCCCTTTTCCTTATAGCTTGTGCAAATATCGTAATTTAGATAGAATAATGAAAGACTTAATTAATTCTCTTTTGTGATTACCCCACCGGCTAAAACGTATCCTTGTTCATCATAAATAACTAATGATTGTCCCGGTGTAACAGCATTTTTCGGTTCTGAAAATTTTATTTTAATCTTGTTCTGATCCGAATATAAAACTACGGCAGATGCTGCTCTATCTGCATAGCGGATCTTTGCAGAAACAAAATCCCCTTTTTTAAGAGATGATTTACTTACATAATTTATATCAACAGCGGTCACTTCCTCACCGAGCAATTCCTCTTTATCGCCAAGAATCACTCTGTTTGAATTTGTATCGATCTCTTTTACGTAAACCGGCTTGCCGAGTGCCAATCCTAATCCCCTTCTCTGCCCAACTGTGTAAAACGGAATCCCCTTATGCTCACCGATTACTTCACCGTGATAAACGATTTCTCCATGTTCAATCTTATCAATTACATCAGGGACACGCTCGCGCAGAAACCTTTCGTAATTATCATCGGCAACAAAACAGATTTCCTGGCTATCCGGTTTGTTTGCAGTTTTCAATTCCAACCGGTCTGCGATTTGTCTAACTTCATTCTTGGTTAAGTGACCTAGCGGAAATATTGTTCTGCTTAAACTTTCTTGTGTTAATCCCCAGAGTGCATATGTTTGGTCTTTCTTTGCATCCTTTGAATACTTAAGAGTATATCTGTTCAACTGTTCGTTATAATCAACCATAGCATAGTGACCGGTAGCAACATATTTAGCATCGAGCGAATCGGCTTTTTTAAGAAGCTCTTCCCATTTTATTTTTCTGTTGCAGACAACACACGGGTTAGGTGTTCTCCCGTTCAGGTATTCATCAACAAAATTTTCTATCACTTCTTTTTCGAATGCCTTGGTAAAATCAACTGTGTAATGTGGAATACCGAATTTGTTGGCAACACTCTTGGCATCGAATATCGCATCCAATGAACAGCAGCCCGATTCATGTTTGGGTGCACCGCCAACTTCCATGAATCCCCACGTCTTCATCGTAATACCGATTACCTCGTATCCTTGCTGATGAAGCAATGCCGCAGCTACCGAGGAATCAACACCGCCGCTCATTGCAACTATAACACGGTTTGAGTTCACGTTTGACCTTTCATAATAAATCAAATGTAATTATAAAAATTGTTTTGAGGTTACGAACTAAGTATAACGGATGGTCCTTTCAAATAAAATTATTGTTTCGCTTTATAGATTTCCTTCCTATGGCCAACACGAAGCACAACTATTTTATCACCATCGATATCAAAATCACCCTATAATCTCCAATACGAAATCTGTAATTGCCAAGCGCAAAATTTGTTAATTTTTCCGAATACTTAAGAGGATTTTGAGAATAATTTTCGAGAGCATTTTTTATGCGAGTTTTAACAATTTCATTTAATTTCTGTATATCTCTGACTGCTCTTTTAGTATAAAGAAGTTCGTAACTCATTTTGTTTTAAATACTTCATCGTGAGAATAAACACGGCCTTTTTTATAGTCATCACATGCTTCTTCGATACTTTTCAAATAATCAGGACTTGCTGCAGCCAGAAGATCTTCAACAAATGAAGTTCTCTCTCCTTTTTTCATTCGCATCACAGCTTCGATTATCTGTCTAGGAGTTAAATTAACCTCTATCGATAATTCTCTGGACATATTATTTCCTTTTTTAATTAAACTTTTAATTCACTCTTTATATGTTCGTGAAAATAGCTTACTAATAACAAATATAGGAAAATAACTTAGATTTTTTTATTTGTATTCACCCCGCTGCTCATTGCAACTATAACACGTTTTTTGTTCACGACTTCCCTTTCTTAGACTAGCTATCCTTTTAACAACTGCAAAGATATAAAAATTATAGTTGAGAACTTGTCCGCTGCCAGCTCCGCCGATGCAGAAGCGAGACGAGTCTTTTTAGCGGATTTAGAACTTGTCTGCGTTGGGCAATTAATAATTCACAATTTATAACTTGTCTGCTGTAGGCAGATTTATAATTTTTTCAGGGGTTATTGATTTTTCTTAGTCAGAACATTAATTTGAACGCAGATTTGTTGGTGGTCTATGTTTGAATTCTTATCCGATCTTACTAGTGCTTTCCTCCCCCGAAGCTTTCCTCAAAAACATTCCCTTACCAACATACTATTTTACGATGGAAGCTTTACCTAAAAAATAGATGGCATGGTAGTACACAAATAATTAAGAATTTTTAACAAAAACTAAATAAATATTAGTGGATGTAATTTAGAATATCCACTAGTCGCCTTGCCCTACAATATAGTTGGAATAAATATAATTTATATGGTTATAAATATTTTCGTTAGATACAATGATGATAGAAAATAATTTTATGTTTAGTTATTCAAAAACCATTATATGTTTATTTTTGATTTGTGTTGTCTCTTGTGTCCCATCACGTTCTCAAAAGTTAGTCAAATTACCTGGTGAACCTAATAATAATTCGCTTGATTCTTCCCGAGCTCAAATTGTTTACAAATACGCAAAAAATTATCCAAATGGTACCGAAATTGCGATTGCATTTGTGATCGGTGATTCCGTAAGATATTATGGGATCCAACGCCGCAACGATTCTTTGGTATATGTTAAAAATTATATGTCTGCTTTTGAAATTGGCTCAATAACAAAAACATTTACGGCGACCATGCTTGCAGAACTTGTTTACAGCGGTAAAGTAGATTTAAACGAACCAATTAAAAATATTTTGCCAATACATATGCATCAAAGTTCTCTCAGTGGAAAAGAAGTTACATTATTGCATCTTGCTAATCACACTTCTGGATTCCCGAAAGAACCTGGTAATTTAATATTTGACTGGTCTATTCCTGGAAGCCCATATAAATTTTATGACACTACAAAATTATACGACTATCTTTCAAAGAGAATTACGCTTCTCTCTATACCTGGTGAAAAACGTGAGTACTCCAATCTTGGAGGAGGATTACTTGGCCATCTGTTAACACTTTTAACTGGAAAATCATATGAAAATCTTTTATCTGAATTTATTTGTAAACCCCTTGGTATGAAGAATACATTTGTTTCATTAGATAGTACCGAAACAAATAAACTTATTCCGGGTAGAGACCCTAACGGAAATATTACTCATAATTGGGATTTGAATGTGTTAGTAGGTGGAGGAGGTATCAAGTCGTCAACTGAAGATATGGTTAAGTATCTTCGTGCTCATATGACAGACACAACATTCTATCTTATGACACAACAGCCTACAATCAAATATACCGAAAACAATTTTGCTGGACTTGGATGGACCTGGTTTGCAATAGATAATTTCAAATTTGTCTCAGCAACCGGCGGTACCGGCGGATATTCATGCTGTGTAATTTTCGAGCGAGGCACAAAGAAGGCAATCGTTTTGCTAACAAATGTTTCGTCTTTCTTAGCATCAAAAGATGATTCCATCTCGAATATGAGTATTGAATTACATAAATCTCTTTGAAATTATGATCGATATATATTTATGAATTGCATATAACTCGCTACCCAACTGAACAGCATTTTTTTTAGGACGTCATTTGTATAATTATAAAGTTGTGTTCAAAAACTAAGCAAGTTTTTTGAATCATTTTTATCAATATAATATAGTATGAAGACTACCAAAAGATTCTTTATTTATTTCATTATGCTTTTCCTATTCGCAATTTATAGTTGCTCACAAAGTCAAAACACTGGCTTTTCTAAGCGTGTAACTGCCGGTCGTCCCGTTCCGGATGGTGTGATGGATACATTAATGAATTTATATAATGTCCCCGGTGTAAGTATTGCAGTAATCCACAACGGTCAAATTGATTGGGTGAAAGGTTACGGTCTCCGCGAATACGGAAAATCCGAACGTGTAGATAGCACCACTTTATTCCAGGCAGCTTCTATTTCAAAACCGGTCTCTGCAGTTGCTGCCTTGCGGATGGTTGATAAAGGAGAGCTAACCTTAGATGAAGATGTGAACCTCAAATTGCAGTCATGGAAAGTACCTGAGAATGAATTCACCAAGAAACAATACATTACACTACGCCGACTATTGAGTCATTCTGCCGGCTTGTCTATGCACGGCGTCCCGGAATTTTCTGCCGGTGCCGAACTCCCCACCCTCGTACAGATTCTCGACGGTAATTGGTTTGCATCAACAGAACCGGTTCGTGTAATCACCGAACCGGGCACTATGTTCCGTTATTCCGGCGGCGGTTATATTGTGTTGCATGTACTATTGGAAGATATTACTAAGCGCCCATTTGCAGAGCTTGCCCGTGAATTCGTACTACAGCCAGCCGGCATGTTATCAAGTACTTTTGAACAACCTTTACCAAAGCAATTTTGGTCTCAAGCTGCTGTTGGGCATCTCGCTGACAAAACTCCCCTTCAAGGACTCTGGCACATATTGCCAGAGCAAGCGGCCGGCGGACTTTGGACAACTCCCAAAGACCTTGCATCATTCATGATAGAACTCTGGCGGTCTTATCAAGGTTTATCAGACAAACTTCTCCCTAAACATCTTGCACGCGAAATGTTGACAAGACAGATTGATGATTTTGGGCTTGGACTCTCTCTGCCGGGTGTTGGTGTCTCTCGTTTTCAGCACAGTGGCGGAAATGCCGGGTACCGGTGTTTTATGGTTCTTTCAATAGATGTTCCCGATGGCATCGTGATCATGACCAACAGTGACTCCGGTGAAGAGTTAATCTGGAAAGTATTCGAGTTAATCGGTCACTCATACGGATGGCAAGTATAAAGAATGTCATTAACTGGAGAGACGTTTTTTTGTTTGGTATTATCTCGCTTATTGGATTGTCTGCTGTATTGCTTAAAATAAGTTTGAATCTAAATAACCGTCTGCTTTAGCAAACGGAATAACGCCTGAGAAGAAAACATGGGCTTTCGCCCTATCAGACTAAGCTAATGTGGCTAAAGCCAGAATGTTATCGTTCTTTTTTTTGGATTCCGTCAGTTTGGCGAAGTCATTCCTTCAGAAAAAACTGACGGTAGTTTTTTTATTTTTGAGTTATGCAACTGCCGTTAATTAATAAATATAGCATCATAAATTAGCCGGAGGGATATCATGAAAGAAATTTATGGTTTCAGCTGGCCTTGGAGAGAAAATCATGCAGAATTAGCAAGGCAATTATTCACTTGTTTAGAAGATACAATGAATCAAGGAAACATGCCTCCTTCTTTTGTATATGAGATAGGATTAGTGCGAGGAGATAGTACGTTAGTATGTTTTCTCACCGACACACTTGATAACAAAGATTACGAAAAGCTAAAAAGTTGGATCCTATCAAGTAACGCACCTGAATTTGATGAGTTTGAAGTAATTCCCAGTAAAAAAGGATCATTAGTTGATGACCTTAAAGCACCTTATGATGTTAAAGAATATTTTGATATATGGAAAGGTAAATTCAATCATCATCTATTGATTTGAAACTAGTAGGTTGTTGAAGTAATACACAAGGACAACTAGTCAGTCTAGGAACTAGTCTTTGTCACTCTGAACTTGGTCCAGAGTCTTAATTAATTTCCTTTTCAAAGGATTAGATTCCGAAACAAGACTTGCCTAACGGCAGTCATGTTCGGAATGAAGGTATCCGGACAGACTCCACTCCTTGACGAGTACATTTTCTGAACTACCGGCATGCTCGCAGAATTAAGGAGAGTTGGCATTTATACATTTAACTTTATTAATTAAAGGTTAAAAATGAAAAAGCTAAATCTATTATGTGTTATACGACTACTTAGTTTACCGCATTTATTCTTATTAATCGCAGTCATAGTAATTTTATCCGGCTGCAGCAAAACAAGCGAGATCGAACCGATAGTTGGCGTCGAAAAGACAGTAACTGTATTTAAAGACTCGGAGGATTTCTACTGGGCAATCCCTGGTAATGGTATCGAAAAAGTTGAAGGCGAGCAGATATTTATAAAAACAGATGTAATATTCAGTCGCGGCAAAGGTGAAGGTAATGTAAAAAGGATCTCTGAGATTCTCCGGGAAAACCGCCGGACACAGCGAGGCAGTTACCAGGCAATTGAATCGACATTTACAGAAACAATAAACGGAAAGGAAGTTGTTACTAAACTTCACGATTGTTTAACTGCAATAACTACATAACCAGTTACCCTTACAGTAGTAGAAGTAATTGATGTTATAAAATAAATGCAGTATTAAAAATTCTTTTTGCTGATAATCTAGCAATGAATTATCTTGAAGCGTTGTAACCAATAATACATCTAGAAAAAAAATGGGATAATTATGGATAGAGATTATCAAGTAAAACAGAGTAATAAATTAATTTGGTTTGGAGTATTGTTATTCCTATTAGGGTTACTTACCGGTTTTATCTCACCATTAACGGCAAATCCGCGCATGGGTTTATCAAGCCACATTGAAGGTGCATTGAACGGAATGCTTCTAATGATTTTTGGTTTAATCTGGCCCAAACTAAATTTATCACACAAAGCATTAAAATCGGGATATGGACTTGCACTATTCGGCACTTTTACCAACTGGCTAACTACCCTTCTTGCCGCAATATGGGGTGCCGGTTCCGAAATGATGCCTATTGCCGGTGGTGGTTTACAAGGAACCCAATTGCAAGAAATAATAATTAAAATTGGATTGATTACCCTTTCAATAGCAATGGTAATTGTCTGCGGAATACTGCTATGGGGAATGAAAAGAAGTCCAATGGAAAGTTAAAACAGTTGTGATAGTATAAAATGTAATGTCCAATATTTAATCAGCGGAAATCATAAAAGATCAGCCGGATCAGCGTTCTATTTATTAAGCTCTAATTATTTTTATGTGAAAACAATCAGACAGAAAATAAAATAGCTACGCACGTAACATAATTTTCGGAATGGCTCATAGAAATTTTTAGGTCTTTTCCTTTTCCTAAATATTCCTTCAAAGAACCAAAGAGTCTTACCCTTGGCAGCCCGTTCGGCTCGTTAAATATTTCAACATCATGCCATGTATAAGATGGTGCATCATCACCGGATAGAGCTTTGTAGATTGCTTCTTTGGCAGCAAACCGTGCCGCCAAATGCTGGTACTTGTTCGCCTTGTTTAAGGAGTATTCCAGTTCTGTCCCGGTGTAAATTTTTTGAAGAAAGCGTTCACCGTAATCGTCCACACTTTTTTTGATTCGTTCAATTTCAATTATGTCTATCCCAACTCCAAGTATCATATTAAAATCCTATTGCCTTTCCATAATCACGCGGATCGGTTGCCCCATAAAATATTTTGTTATCAATATCGATTACTATGCCTTCCATTCTGCCGAGTGATAATTCTTTACCAAATATATGACCTTTTCCGGTCAAAATGGATTTTGTATCATCGGATATAGAGAAAGGTTCATAGTCAATTTGATTTGGCAGCCCTTGATGATGGATTCTCGGTGCTGCAATTGCATCGTAAATGTTCATATTAAAATCGATAACATTTTGTACCGTCTGCAATACTTGTGTAATTATAGTAGAACCGCCGGGAGAGCCGATAACCATAAATGGTCTCCCCTCTTTCAATACAATTGTTGGAGTCATCGAACTTAACATTCTTTTTTTAGGTTGAATTGAATTTGCCATACTTCCGATTAAACCATATTGATTTTGAGCGCCGGGTTTGGCACTGAAATCATCCATCTCGTTGTTTAACAAAAATCCTAAACCCTCAACAACAATTTTATTGCCGTAGGCACTATTTATTGTGACTGTTGTACTAACGGCATTTCCGTATTTATCTGCAACGGAATAATGTGTTGTTTGGTCACTTTCATGTTGATTAAATTCCCGGGCTTTCAAAGCCAGCGAATTTGTAGCGGTGTCGCTTATACCGGTGAATAATTTATTTGCATAATCTTTTGAGATAAGCTGTTCGATGGGTACGTTAAAAAAATCGGAATCACCCAAATGAATTGAACGATCGGCGTAAACACGTTTTAATGCTTCAGCCAGATAATGTATATGAGTGCTGCCGTGCCATTGCTGTTTCTCAAAATTAATATTCTCTAAAATATTCAGTGCTTCTATTAAACAGATTCCTCCTGAACTTGGCGGTCCCATAGAAATGATTTCATAACCTTTGTATATACCGATAACCGGTTTCCTTTCTAATGATTTGTAATCAATGAAATCTTTGCGGGTAAAGATGCCGCCATTTTTATTCGATTCATTAACAATCTTTTCCGCTATTATTCCGTTATAAAAAATTTCTTTACCGTTATCTCTTATTAATTTTAAAGTATTGGCTAAATCTTTCTGAACGAAGGAATCACCCTCTTTGAATTTGTTTCCATTGTTAGTAAATATTTTTTTCGATGATTCGTATTTGATAAAATCATTATGATATTTATTAATCGATTCTGCCATATTATAAGTCAACATAAAACCGTTTTCAGCTAAATCGATTGCCGGTTGAATTACATCGGCTAATTTCATGCTTCCATATTTTTCGAGAGTTGAGATTAAGCCATAGACTGTGCCCGGGATTCCAGATGATAGCCACCCGGTTTGAGATAGCTGTGCATTGTAGTTACCAAGCGAATCTAAATACATTGTCTCATAAGCTGCATAAGGAGCGGTCTCACGAAAATCAATGGTTGTATTTGTTCCATCTGCGAGATGTATAACCATAAAACCGCCGCCGCCGATGTTACCGGCTGTCGGGTACGTAACAGCTAGTGCAAATCCAACTGCAACGGCAGCATCAACTGCGTTACCACCTTTTTTAAGTATTTCAATCCCAACATTTGATGCAAGCGGTGATGCGCTTACAACCATTCCGTTTTTTGATCTTTCAGGATTGCCGGCGTTAATTAGTCCGGCTATAAGAAATGAAAAGACTAATAAATAATAATTGGTTTTAGAAGAGATCAACTTCTGCATCTACCTTCAAGCCTTCATTTTTCAGTTGATCTAATAATAAGTCCGAAAGTTCTTTCAATTTTTTGATTGAATATTTTAGATCATCTATAATCTCTTTATCGTTAAGTAGAATTCCGAGATTATTTTCGCTGCGATTAGTTTTATCAACCAGGTCATTAACCTTAACTATGAGTTGTTTGGAATGATCCAATGTTTGTCTGAGAGATGTAATAGTTTGGCTTATCGAATCTTTGTTGGTAGTGATAAAATCATTTAAGGTGGTTGTCAATTCTATACCTGAATTCAATAATTTATTTATTTCATCCCTATTCTGAACTAACATGTCATTCAGATTTGTTGTTAGTGTCGTTAGATTTTTTAAGGATAATTTCAAATCGTTATTGAATTGATCATCCGTTAAAGTTTTGTTTAAGCTGGTAAGAGTAATTTTAACTTCCTTGATTACATCAACCAGGTCATTTTCAACGGTTCCAAAAGCTGCCATAGCTGTAGCAATATCGCCGAGAAATTGTCCATTCTGCAATTTAGAATAATCGATTGGTGTTGAAGAACTGCCGGGATTTACTTCAACTTTTTTCCCGCCCATCAAATCGAGCATCATAATAAAAAATTTAGCGTCTTCTTTTAACTGGCTATCGGCATCGATATTGATATGGACAAGAACATGATCATCTTGATTTAATATCTCATCAACATAACCTTTGCGTACACCGTTGATTGTAACCGGGTCGCCCTCTTCAAGTCCAGATACTGTTGCGAAGGCGATAGTTGTTTCTTTTCTACCGGAATTAACGGTGATATTTTTTGCCCAACCAAAAACCCAGATTATAATTATAATTGAGGCAAGTACTGTTATGCCTACTTTAATTTCTGTTTTTCTCTGATCTTTCATTTTGGGAAGTCATGTTTTTGAGTGCTGTAAATTCGATGGAATCGATCTTGCCATCGTGTATGAAAAATTTTGTTTGATCAATAAAATCGCCGTATCTGTTCATTGTATCTTCAAAATTCACATCTTTATATTTAGTTACTTGCTGTCCCAATAATATTTTCAGTGAATCCTGGTAAATCGATTTTTCTAATTTATCAATTTCTTCATTTATCTCGTTAACGCTTACTTGTAAAATTTTTTCTTTCCCGTAATCTGCAATCTCTTTCCAGTATTTTTTATATAAATAAAATCCAACAGCAACAACAATAGTTAAAATAATTATTGAAGTTAAGAAGCAGCCTTTTTTCATAAATGAATTGTTTAGCTAAGTTTCTCAATAAGGACTTTGTTTATTCTTTTATTCACTACTTCCTTAACGGTAAATTTATAGTTATTATGAACAAAATGAAATCCTTGCCGCGGTATGTTACCGGTATGGTTAAAAATAAAACCGCCAACGGTATCATAATCATCGTTAACAGACGAAAAATCTTCCCCTAACAAATCATTCAATTCATTTATCTGTACCCGTCCTTGAAGCAGATAACTATTATCATTCACTTTAACGATTTGCTTCTCTTCCCTATCATATTCGTCCCTTATATCTCCAACAATTTCTTCCAAAATATCCTCAAGTGAAATCAATCCGGCAGTACCGCCGTATTCATCTACAACAATGCCAATGTGCATTTTCTTTTCTTGAAACTCGTGCAATAAATCTTTAATCGGTTTGGTTTCGGGAACAAAGATTGCTTCGCGTGCCAACTTACTCAGCGAATACGTTTTGCGCATGTCTGTGTTCTTCAGATATGGAAGCAAATCTTTAGCATAGATAATTCCAGCGATGTTATCGAGATTCTCTTTATAAAGCGGTATCCGGCTGAATCCTGATTCTGAAATTAATTTCATTAAATAATCGATGTTATCCTGGATAGAAACAGAAATTATGTCAACACGCGGAGTCATAATTTCACGTACAGAAACATTTTTAAAATCGACTATACCTTGGATAAGCTCATGTTCTTCCTCTTCAATTTCACCTTTCTCCACACTCAGTTCAGTCAGCTCCGATAATTCAGTTGATTGTAAAGCCGATGGGTATTTATCGGTTTTAATTTTAGAGTAAAAAATTCCGAGAAGGTCACTTAAGATTTTTGCAATCGGGTATAGGATTATACTAACGCCGTACAGAGGCAAGGCGGTTATTTTAGCAAAGAATATTGGATATTTATTCCCGATCAATCTTGGAATTATTTCGCCAATAAATAACACGAGGAAGATTAGGATAATTAAATGCAGCAGAAGAGTAATGGAATATACAGCTTCTGTTTCGTTCGTTATCTCAAATGACAATAACAATCCCGAAACCACGGCAATTGTATTCGTAATGGTACTGCCAAGTTGAAGTGTAACTAAAAGTCGGCGAGGATATTCTAATAAACCCTGGATGTATCCACCGGTTATTTTATTAGTCTTTCGGAATGCACGTAATTTTGCTTCATCAAAAGAAAATAAAACAACTTCCGATACTGAAAAAAAAGCAGATAATAAAAGTGCTCCTAATAAAAGAATTACTTTTGATAGCCAGCTTATGTCCAAAAATTACGCAGCCTTATCTTGTTCAAAAAAATTAGAATGGAAGGTCATCATCTTCCGAAGTTGCAGCAGCAGTATCAGCTGATTCATAATTATTTTTTTCGGTATAGGATTCACCGCTACTCTCTCTGCCTTCGAGCGGAATTAATTTTTCGGAAACAACATCTGTAACGTATCTCTTAATTCCATCTTTATCGGTGTAATCTCTTTTCGAGATCCTTCCTTCAACATAAAACTTTTTCCCCTTTTTGAGGGCATCTTTGTAGAAGTCCGGTAAATTATAACCAACAACATTATGCCATGTGGTTTCATTAACCCAATTACCGTCCTTACCTTTATAGCTTCTTGAAGTAGCTAAAGAAAATGATGTAATAGCCAGGTTATTTGTGGTGAAACGTGTTTCGGCATCATTACCTAAATTACCTATAAGCATAATTTTGTTTAATGAAAAAGCCAACTTATTCTCCGTTTATTTTGTGAATGTAACTGGTATAAAATTATCATTATAAAAATTGAAAATCATCAGTAATATTTAGTGATGATAAATGTTCCCTTAAATGCCGGTATTCCCAGCAATTTATCACGAGCTGTTTCAGCATCTTCCCTTGAGCGGAAAGGTGCAAGCTGTATTACATGTAAATGAACTTGTTCACTAAATGAAAGCCTTAATTGAAATTCTGTTTTACCTTGATTCTCTTTGATAAATTGTTCTGCCCGTTCCTTAGTAGAGAATGCACCCACTTGTACGATGTAATCAGGATTTTTATTCTCCAGAGTGCTATCGGGTTTAACTTTTGCCTCAATTAATGTATCAGGTTTAGTTTGTACGATAGTTTCTACTGAATCAACTGCTTCTATTCCAGGCTGATTTTGTAGAGTATCTAATTTTTCAACATCATCAAATACATATATTTCTTGCTGCCCCTCATCTTTTTGGGATTGTTCGGTTGCAGAACAGCCGGTTAAAATCAGTAAACATAACAAAAGATTGAGTGCTAAAATATTTTTCATTTCTAATTCTTTAAAATAAAAAGGGATGGCATGACCATCCCTATATAATTATTCGAAAAATTATAGACTGTATAAGAAGTTAAGACCAAACAAATGGGCACTGTTAGTATATTGACCATTAAATCCAAATTTAGAACTGCTAATAGTTCTATCTACGAAATGTAGATACATATAAGCTACATCCATAGTTAGATTATTTGATAATTTAGCGCCGTATCCAATGCTGAATCCTATTCTATCTGAATCCGGGAGTGTTGGCTCAACATACTCATCTTGTACCGGGTTGTTATCATATAACAATCCGCCTCTTAATTGGAAAGCATCTGTTACTGCATATTCAAAACCACCGCGGATTATATAAGTATCTTCATATTTTCTATCTGTGGATAGAACATTTTGCTGACCGTTAGCCGGGTTAAAATCAAAATCATAACTCGCAAAAGTAACTTCCAGCTTATCATAACTCGACCATCCGACAAATTGGAAATCCGCTGTTAATGTTAATTTATCACTAGCCATGTAAGCGATACCAGCAGTTAAATTTTGCGGTGTTGCTAACGGAGCGGTTATATCTCCATTCGGGAAAGGAAGCGATGCTTGTAATAACGGGTGGAAGAATGTT
The DNA here is from genome assembly GCA_020723165.1 of Melioribacter roseus. Lineage (GTDB taxonomy): Bacteria > Bacteroidota > Ignavibacteria > Ignavibacteriales > Melioribacteraceae > DYJK01. The sequence continues at coordinate 44,081 of DYJK01000005.1, forward strand.
GCCGGGGTACTAACAGCAGTACCTTCCAAATCAAAACTAACTTCGCTTCTATAACTGACACCTAATTGTAAATTATCAGTCGGTTTAACCAGCAAACCGGCTGTAAAACCAAAACCGGTACCGTCACCGTTTAATTCAATTTCTATATCTCTGAGTGCTGGCGATAAGGGATTTGCTTGTTTTCTCATAATTGTGACATCACCAAATGCAAATACAGCACCGGCACTTAAAGAGAACATATCTGAAAATTTATATGCTAGAACAACAGTGCCAAAAAAAGTTTTCAAATCTGTATCAAGTGCTAAATATCTTCCGGGCCAGCCCTGGTTCCACTCTGTTCCTAACCCGTAAGGATTATTAACGCTTAAACCGGCATAAAAATTATCAGTTATTTGATGGGTAATATAAACATTAATTGGAGAGAAGAATTGAGTTGTCATTTCATATTCTTTCTCTATAGGGCTAGTATATGAAGCTAACGGAGTAATTAAGGTTGTACCGAAATAAAATTGTGTTCCTTTTAATTGGGTAATACCAGCCGGGTTGAAATAAATTGCGGATGGATCGTTTGCTAAAGCTGTAAATGCACCGCCCATTGCCATGGCTCTTGCACCATGCTCGTTAATTTGGAAGCCGCCAGCATATGTGCGAACTGTGAACATTGCAACTAATAAAAGTAATGGTACTATTCTTTTCACACAACCTCCTCTTTGTTAGTGAAATATCTAAGAAAATATACTTATTTGATTATTAAAAGAAAACAAGATTTATTATTCTATAGTCATAATAATTGCATCTTTTTCTACCGCCTCGCCACCCTTAACCATTATCTCTTTTACGATTCCCGAATAATTAGATCTAAGTTCGTTTTCCATTTTCATCGCTTCAAGTATGATTATAGGGTCGCCGATATTAATACTATCACCAATTTTTCTTAAAACTTTGTTGATTAAACCTGGCATAGGTGCACGGCACTCATGCATTTTTTTTGCTGATTCCTTTTTTGAAATAATCTCATTAGCAAAATCCTGGAGCTTTGTCCTAATATTTATATTGAAATACGAGCCCTCAATCAAAAATTCATAATTACCATTACTATGGGAGTTATAAGCTGCTTCAAATGGAATATTACCCAGTTTAATCAGCATGGAGTGTTTATTGATTTCGGTTAATTCAACATTTAATGTTCTACCGTTAATTTCAACTTTAGAGCTGTCTATAATTTTAACAGTATGCTTCTTTTGGTTATATGTAATTACAAACTCACTCATCAAATTGTTCGAGCCATCTGTTTTGTGAACTAACTCTATTCTCTGATAACTTAAATTCGCTTTCTTTATTCTTTAGTAAAGCTGCTAAAACAACTGCCGCTTCTTCAACTTCAGGATTAATATACTGATTCCATTTTTGCGGTATCAACGGTAAAAATTCTTTTTCTAAAAAGTTGATGTTAAAATCGCCGGTGAGATATTTTCCCTGGTTGAACAACCAGTTGAACGCCGGGATGTTGGTTATAACACCTATAATCTGGTATTCTTTCAAAGCCCTCTGCATTCTTTGGATCGCTTCATTCCTTGTGTTTCCCCAGGCCGTAACTTTTGAAAGGAGTGGGTCATAATAGATCGGTACATCACTAAGTAGATCAATCCCGCGATCGATTCTAATACCCGGACCTGAAGTTAAACGGTGATGCAATATTTTGCCAACAGACGGAGAAAAATTATTATCAACATCTTCAGCATAAATTCTGCATTCTATGGCATGCCCGTTAATTTTAAAATCCTCTTGTTTTACATTTAATTTTTCGCCGTTGGCAACACGTATCTGCATTTTCACCAAATCAACCCCGGTTATCATTTCTGTTACCGGGTGCTCAACTTGCAGACGTGTATTCATCTCAAGGAAATAAAAATCTTTATTCTTATCCATTAAAAATTCTATTGTACCGGCATTGTAATAATTGCAAGCTTTTGCAGCATTAATAGCAGCGGTTGTAATTTTTTCTCTTGTTATATCATCAATAAAAATTGATGGCGCTTCTTCAACAACTTTTTGCTGCCTCCTTTGTATTGAGCAGTCCCTTTCAAAGAGATGAATATAATTCCCGAATTTATCAGCGAAAATTTGAACTTCAATATGTTTCGGGTCTACGATTAGTTTCTCTATGTAAATTTCAGATTTGCCGAAGGCTTTTAGTGATTCATTTCGTGCGGAGTCGAATGCAGAATCGAGTTCGTCATCATTAAATATCTTTCTCATCCCTTTACCGCCGCCACCGGAACTTGCCTTCAGCATTATAGGATAACCGATTTCATGTGCTATTTTTTTTGCGACAGTCTTATCATCAATTGCTTCGGTAGTACCGGGCACAATTGGTACGTTATGCTGTTGCATTAAACGTCTTGCAGCAGTTTTATCGCCCATTAATTCAACAGATTTTGAAGATGGACCGATAAATTCAATGCCGGATTCTTCAACCATTTTAATGAATTCTGAATTCTCGGATAGAAAACCGTAACCGGGATGGATAGCATCTGCGCCGATTTCTTTTGCAAGATCAATTATTTTTGATTTATGAAGATATGATTCCGATGCCGGTGGTGGTCCGATCAAGTATGCTTCATCTGCTATCCGGACGTGTAGTGAACTTTTATCCGCCTCAGAGTAGATTACAGCAGATTTGATATTCATTTCGCGGCAAGCTTTAATTATTCTTACCGCAATCTCCCCTCTGTTTACAATCAGGATCTTAGTGAACATATTTATTTGAATTCCACAATTGTAACTCCGTCACCGCCGCTTTCTATACCGGCAAAATAAAATTTTTCAACATGCCGGTAACTTTTAAGAATTGTTTTAACCAACTGTTTAAGTGCGCCAGTTCCTTTACCATGCAATATTTCAGCACGATCCAATCCGCGCATATGAGAATTATCGAGAAACTTTATTATTTCAGGTTCCGCCTCTTCATATTTTTTACCGCGAATATCTAAACGGTAATTCAAATTATCGAGATCGAAAGAATAATTTGTAACTCGTTGTTCAATTGAATCTGCTTTCTTTGAAGGAATCAAATCTGAATATTTTGCTTTTATTTTAAGAGAACCAATCATAAGCACTGCACGATCTTTTAATTTATCAATCTCTTCAACAAACCCTACAGAATTTGTACCTTGGATTGCCGCATACGAACCGACCTTAACTTCGCCATTTGTTCTTTGAGATGGCTCCGGTTTAATTATTGACTCGGCTTCTTTTTTGATCTTGCTGATTTTCTCCTTTTCAGTTTTTATAACCTCTTTTTTTGCATTCGATTCACGAATATTTTTTATAGCAGATTCAATTTTCTTGTTCACATCAACCAGGTATGTCTTGGCTTTCTCTTTAGTCTCTTCTAAAATTTCTTTCTTTTGTTTCTCCAGCTTATCAATTTTTTCCTGGTATAGATTTGCCAAGCTCTTCAATCGTATATTCTCAATTTCCAGTTTATTTAATTCCTCCCTTAGCTTTTTAGATTTCTTTTCTAAGTTGACGAGGAAATCTTCAATCTTAGTTTTGTCAGGATCGAGATATTGTTTCGATAATTCTATAAACTTGTTATCGAAACCGATTCTTCCGGCAACCTCGAAAGCATAACTTGAACCCGGTACACCCTGGTTAAATTTATATGTAGGTTTCAACGCTTCAAGGTCAAACTCCATTGATGCGTTCTGAAAATATTCCAATTGATTCGCTAATACTTTTAACGATCCGTGATGGGTTGTTGCTAGAACTCTTGATTTTTTATCTCTTAATGAAATTAATACTCCGGTTGCAATAGCAGCACCCTCTGTCGGATCTGTACCGGTCCCGATTTCATCTAAAAGTATTAAAGTGTTTTCATCGGCATTTTCAATTATGTGTCTGATGTTTGTTAAGTGGGAACTAAATGTACTCAGATCATCCTCTATAGATTGGGCATCGCCTATATCTACAAGAATATTTTCAAAATAATGGAAATTAGAATCTGGATGAACCGGTACATGAATGCCGGCTTGTGCAAGTAGACATAATAACCCGGTAGTTTTTAATGTAACTGTTTTTCCGCCGGCGTTTGGCCCGGTAATTAATATGACAGATGAATTTTCAAATTTTAGATTAAGCGGAATTGTGGCATTGTGACCAATTTTCTTTATCAAGATGGGATGTCTTCCCTCGATTAGATGAAACGGTACGTTTGGTCTGTATGATGGGAAAGCACCCAGAATTTCTATTGAATACTTAGCACGTGCAAAAATTGAATCCAGTTCTGATATCGATTTGAGAGCATTCTTCAATCCCTCGCTGTTTTGCCCGATCTTTTCAGTCAATGCTTTCAATATCTTTTCTATTTCTCTTTTTTCGGCAAAACTTAGCGAAAGGATTTCGTTGTTTAATTCTAATGTCTCTTCCGGCTCGATATAAACCGTTTGCCCGGTAGAAGATTCGGAATGCACGAATCCGCGCACATGTCTCTTGTGTTCAGCTTTAACCGGGAGAACTATCCTTCCATCGCGCTGTGTTATATATTCTTCTTGTACTAAATAGGAATCGCTTAATTGTTTTAGTAGTTTATTAACAAGTTTTCGTAAAGACAATTCCTTATCGCGGATTTCATTTCTAATTTCTTTTAAACGCGGTGTAGCATCGTCTTTAACCTCTCCGCTCTCGGTAAAGTTATGTGAGATTTGATGTTCGAATACTTTATCGACAAATAATTCGCTTCGAAGTATCTCAATGTTTTTTAATTCAAGTTCTTTATGTTTTAAAAACTGAAATAATTTTCTTGAAGTTTCGGCAAGTTTTAGTACACCTAAAATTTGTTTAATCCCTAACACTACACCTTCAACTTTACTTTTTGCTAATGTGTCGGTTAAATCAGGTAAGTATTCCAGCGGAGGTAAATCATTGTGGATCAATATTTCTTTTGCTTCGGTTACTTTTGCACCGTCCTGAATTATAAGTTCCAATGAAGAAAGCGGTGCTAATCTTAGTGTAAATTCTTTCCCGTTATCTGTTATGCAATATTTAGCAATGAAGGAGATTACTTTTTGAAATTCTAATTTGTCTAATGTTTCTTGTTTGATCATATCATTCAACTTTTGAGCTGTCATTTTTTATTGAAGAGCCGGCAGTCTCATCCTCTATAAAATATTTTATTATGTCTGTTGCTTTTGCCCTATGCCCAATTATTAAGTCAATCGAATATGGAATTATTTCACTTACTGAATTATACAACAAGGATTCTTGTTTAGTATTCTTATCCGGGAAACCGAAAATATTTACAAATAGTAAAAGAGCACTTAAAAAGAAAAGTATTTGCACTATCCCGATAATACCGCCTATTAATTGGTTAATGAAAAGATTTAATTTATCGAGAGGATGAACAATTCTTTTGATAATGGATGCAATTAAAATTGTAACGAGAAAGATTATTATCCCGGCGACAACACCGGCAAAATATTCATCCTTGTTGAAAATCGGGGTCAATAAATTTCCAAGACTGTCGGAAAACTCAAATGCAAAGGCAACACCGGCAACTAATCCGATTAGCCCTATAATTTTTCTTACCAATCCATCTTTGAATCCTAACAAGAATCCAATAACCAACCCGATAATTATGATGTAATCGATGTAGTTCAATTACCGCTCAAAATCTTTTCTACGATTTCTTTAATTACTTTTCCGTCTGCTTTCCCTTTTAACGTTTTTGCTGCTATGGGCATTAATTTAGGAAAGTCTTCTTTGCTTTTAGCACCAATTTCCGACGCCAATTTCTTTACTTCATTTATAATTTCATCAGTAGAAAGCTGCTTTGGTAAAAATTCCTCCAGAATTTTTAATTCTTGCTCTTCTTTTTCTGCTAAATCGATTCGGTTAGCATTTCTAAATTGTTCTATTGATTCTTTTCTTTTTTTTGCAGCTGATGTGAGCATTTTTATTTCTTCTTCTGGATTTAATTCTTTGCCACTACCGCTTTTTTCAAATTCTAAAATTAAAGCTCTTATTGACCGGATAGTCTCAAGACGGATTTTATCACCACTTTTCATTGAATCTTTTAATTCCTGGTTTATTTTCTCTTTCAAGTTCATTCTATCCTCGTGATTAATCAAAAAAAAAGGCAGACTATTAATAATAATCTGCCTTAAATTAAGAAAAAGATATTATTATATCTTAAGCAAAGTTGAATAGTTAATTCTCAAACAAGATGCTTTTCTAAGTTCTTGCTGAATATCGGTAACAACTCCCATATCAGAATTTTTATCAACACGTAGGGAAACTATTACATTGGGTAGTGAAACCCTTTTGGAGTACATTATTTTTTGAATCTCGTCTAATTTTGTAAGACTATCATTAACTTGAATTTTACCATCTTGACCAATCCAAATATATGATATCAATCTTTTGTTCTCTATTTTCTCAATAGCTTTTGCCTCGGGTAATCTAAATTGTACCAATACATCAACTTCTCTTAATGTAGTAGTAACCATAAAGAATAATAGCAGCATAAAAACAATATCCGGCATAGAGGCAGTTGGAATACTTGTTTTAGTATTAGATCTCTTTTTTTCAAATTTCATTATAGTATCCCTAAATTATTTTTTTATTGCTTCAGGTTCTGCAATACTTATAGTAATAGGAATTTTTTCACGTATTTCTTTCATCTCTTCACTTTTATCATTAAGATCAACTAATCTTTTGCCGTACTTTGATTGTGAATATTGTTCCCTGACACTAAAATATGCTTCTTTAACCTGATCTAATGCTTGTATGTATAAATTGTAATTTGTTTTTCTATCTGTTTTTACAGAAACGACTAACTTCTTTGTATCCGGTAAGTCAATTTTACTTTCTATTCTTGGTATCAAAGTTTTTGAAATCTGCGGTATAGCAATAATCTCGTTATTTAAGAGAACATCCCCGTTTTCATTTATCAGAACAGCAGCTAACCTATCCTTTGAAATCGGTACAGTAGTTTGTTGTTCCGGCGGAATAAACTCAGGTAATGTTAAACCGATACCGGTATCAACATCAATTACGGTAGACACCATGAAGAATAATAAAAGCAAAAAAGAGATATCAGCCATAGAGCTAGACGGGATTTCCGGATCCGGCTTTTTTTTCTTTTTGATTTGAATCATTTTATTCTCAATAGATTATTTTAGCAATAGTTACTTTTTCTTCATTTCGTATAGAGCGTCGATCAATTCGATGGAGCTTTCTTCCATATCAGAGATGATTTTATCAATTCTTGATACAAAATAATTATATAGAGCTTGAAGAATCATAGCAACTACCAATCCGAACAATGTTGTTAATAATGCAACAGAAATACCGCCGGCAACAACACCAGGAGAAATTTGAGCTGCTTCTTTAATAGCATCGAATGCCTGAATCATTCCTTGTACAGTTCCGGTAAAACCAAGCATAGGTGCCAAACTAATAAATAGTGAAATCCAAATTAATCCTTTTTCGAGGAACCCGGTTTCAATTGCACCATATGCCATAATAGCTTTTTCAGCGGCATCGAGACCTTCATCAGCACGTAAAAGACCGGCATGGAAAACAGATGCAATAGAGCCGCGTGAATTTTCGCATAACTTGATTGCTTCCGGAACGCCACCTTTATTTAAAGCATCTTTAACTTGCACGATGAATTTTTTTGTATTAATTGAAGCTTTAGAGAGAGTATACAATCTTTCGAATGCAAACCCCAGACCAATTATTAAGCATCCTAAAATTGGCCACATGAAAAGCCCGCCTTCAATGAATTTTTCTTGTAGATAAGTAATTATACCTTGATCTTGAACTTGTGCTAGCACAAGTGTAATAAACCCATTAATCTCTGCGATTTGCATAAGAGACAACCTCCATTGTTATTTTATTTATTGATTAGAAAAATCGATCTTTTTCTAAAATTAAGCTTGCGAACATTAAACAAACTACGAAAAAAAGTCAATAAATAATTTATGACACTTCTTATTGTTTCTATCTTAATCTCTAAATTCTTGAATTATTTCGCCCGAATAATTTTCCCACTTTAAAAATATTTTTTGTACAGTTGCACATATTGCTTTTGGACTTACCATTAATGAATTGTCCTTTATCCACTGCCGGTTTTCTTCAGTATCAATAATGTATGGCGCAACGGCATTAGCCGTTAAATTGATTTCTGTTCCTTCGATAGCTAAGCTTCTTACTAAATAGTTTAACGCATTTTTTGTTAATCCGTAAATAGCATTATTTTTTTGCGGCTTCAAACTTGATAAGGCACTAGTAAAACAAATTGTTCCGCCCGATGAATCTCTGACAAGTTTCATAAAGTATTTTGATATCAATAATGCTGACGTCAAGTTTATAGATACAAGCCGTTCCCATTCTTCTATTGGTGTCTCGGCTATTGTTTTACCACCGGAATAACCGCCAATAGTTGAAAAGAGAAAGTAAATATTTTCTTTTCCTAGAATTACTTTTTGAAACGCCTTATCCACATTTATTTCTTTAGATAAGTCTTCTACAATTATTTGACTTACGTTTATAGTTGGTTTTATATCGACTGGCTTTCGCGAAAAAATAAAATACTCATCATACTTTTGGGTTAAAAAATAATCTACGGCTGTTTTACCGAGATTTCCGCTAGCCCCGAACAATAGAAATATTTTTTTCATTAACTAATCTTTCGTATAAAAAAATTTAGTTCCTACCGGGAAATGATCGCTGTAACCGCCATAGTATTTTGTACCGGAATACGTAGGAAGAATACTCCCCTTTTTTTCACCCTCTTTTGCAATTATGAAATCTGGTTTAATAATTTCAAAACTATCACAATCATATTTCAATTTTTTATCGGTAATAAACCGGCTTGATATAATAATCTGGTCAAGCATATTCCAATCGGAACCGAACCGGTATGATCCTTCACCTTGTTCGAATTTAGTAAATGCGGCATTGGAAAGTTTATTAGATTCATTCATATCATCACAATCAATTTTATTCGCAGCTAAAACATTTTTAATTGATCTATTGCCCGGTTCGTCATTGAAATCGCCAACAATAATAATTCTGTTCTCGTTCACGCTGAATAAAGAATCGACTTTTCTACGAAGTGCTGATGCCGCAGCAAATCTGTTTGCTTCCGATTTTGTTTCACCGCCGCGCCTTGAAGGCCAATGATTAACAAAAAAATGAATAATGGAATTACTCTCCTTATGAATCAAACCAACATGAAGAATCAACCGCGTCTTATACCGGGTAGGAAGTTCTACTTGAACTGTATCAACACTATGAATATCAAAAGTATTTCTGTCGTAAATTAGAGCAACATCAATTCCTCTTTCGTCGGGCGAGTCTCTATGAACAATGATATAGTCCCTATCCCTGAATTGATAGATCAATAATTTCAATACATTGATATTTTCTACTTCTTGAAAACCAAGAATGTCTGGACCACAGCCATTATTCATATAGTTTATAACTTTACTTAAGTTCTTGATTTTTGTTAAGAGCCGATCGTCAGTCCATTGCCTATTACTTTCCGGTAAAAACTCGGAATCATTTATTGTGGGATCATCCGAGGTATCAAATAAATTTTCAATATTCCAATTGGCAACATAGAAAGAATCGATATTATTGCCGGTTTGACATATGCCGGTAATCGGCAGCAATAAATACAAAATTATTCTAATGAGCGGCATTTGAATTTCTTTAATCATAGGATAGTTATTGTAGGAGTTTATTATTATTTTCGATTGAAAATATAATCAAAAATATTCTCTGCAAGAAGGTATACATGGAAAGTTCGAAAAAAAAATTTGTTATAATTGATGCAATGGCATTGGCATATAAAGGTTATTACGCTTTTATATCCCGACCTCTGACAAACCCTAAGGGTGAACCAACATCGGCAGTCTTCGGGTTTGTAAATCAACTGTTAAAAATTATTGAAGATACAAAACCGGATTATCTTGCAGTTGCATTCGATTCTAAAGAAAAAACTTTCCGCCATGAAAGATATGAGAATTACAAATCTTCACGCGAAGCAATGCCTGAAGATATGATTCCGCAAATTCAACGGATTAAAGATATAATTGAAGCATTCAAGATTCCCATTTACATACTCCCCGGTTATGAAGCGGATGATTTGGTTGGCACTGCCGTAAAAAAAGCCGAAGAGAAAGGATTATTAAGTTTTGCGATAACGCCTGATAAAGATTATGTGCAGCTTATTACCAAGGATATAAAAGTGATAAAGCCCGGGAAATCAACCGATGAAATTATAATTATTGATGAAGATAAAGTAAGAGAAGAATACGGTTTTGATCCAGTGCAGATGATAGACTATTTAGCTTTGGTTGGAGATTCCTCAGATGACATACCGGGTGTTGCCGGGATAGGTCCTAAAACTGCTGTCCCGTTAATTCAAAAGTTTAAATCGTTAGAAAATATTTATAAAAATATCGATCAAATTGAAAAAGAATCTTTGAAGAATAAACTTTCCGAGAATAAAGAGAACGCCTTCCTTTCTAAAGAACTTGCAACTATTCATACAAATGTAAATTTCAAAATTGATTTTAACGATGCGGTTTATGAAAGACCCGATCTTGAAAAACTGTTAAAAATATTTGCCGAATTAGATTTTAAATCTTTTGCCGCAAAACTTAAAAAGATTTACCTGGATCAGCCGGTTGAAGAGAAAAAAACAGAAATTGAGGTTGATGATGTTAAATCTCATTCGGCACCAGTCGCATTTTTCGAAAAGAATAAGGTAAAGTACAAGCTAATAACTGCTGAAAAAGAATCAAAAGAACTTGTTAAGTTATTGCAGCAATCTGAATTATTTGTATTCGACACAGAGACAGATTCTCTTGATACGTTTAATATAAACCTTGCCGGTTGTTCATTCGCATTAAAAAAAGGTGAAGCTTATTTTGTTGCAGTCAATCCAAGTCCTGAATCTTCCGGTTTATTTACAACAGATCTTTCAAATCGACTTTCCCTGGACGAGTTTATTAAAATCTTTAGACCAATTTTTGAGAGTAAAAAGCAAAAGAAAATCTGTCAAAATGGTAAGTATGATATTGCAGTATTAAAACATTACGGGATCAACGTAGAAAATTTTTATTTTGATACGATGCTCGCAAGTTATGTGATAGATCCCGATCAAAAACATGGGATGGATGACCTTTCGGAAAAATATTTGAACTACCGGCCAATTCCCCTTCTGGATTTAATCGGATCAAAGAAAACACCGGAAAAAATATTTGAAGTAGAGCCGGAAAGATTATCGGACTATTCTTGTGAAGATGCTGACATCACTCTACGACTATACGAACTTTTAGAAAAGGAATTAAAAAAAGAGAAACTTGAAAAAGTAGCTTACGAAGTTGAATTCCCTCTTGTACCGGTACTTGAGGATATGGAACGAACCGGTGTGAAGATAGACGTGAAAAATTTAAATGCTTTTGGTTCTGAACTTCAAAAAAGACTAGACGAATACACCGAAAAAATATTCAACCTATCGGGCGATAAATTCAATATAAATTCAACACAACAACTACAAAAAATACTCTTTGAAAAATTACAGTTGCCACAGACTGCTAAGACAAAAACCGGCTATTCAACGGATGCCCGTGCTCTTGAATCATTGAAAGGATCCCATGAAATAATTGACGTTATCCTAGATTACCGCCAGGTTCAAAAACTGAAATCAACTTATGCGGATGCTTTGCCTGATCTAATTAATCCTAAAACCGGACGGGTACACACAACATTTAATCAAACTGCTGCGTCCACCGGAAGATTATCGAGCAACGATCCAAATCTTCAGAATATTCCTATACGAACCGATCTTGGTAAAGAGATCCGTAAAGCATTTGTACCGCACGATAAAAATTATTTAATTCTTTCTGCGGATTACAGCCAGATCGAATTGAGAATAATGGCAAGTATATGCGGTGATGAAACATTAATCGATGCTTTCAAAAATGGAGAGGATATTCACAGAAGAACAGCTTCACTTGTTTTTAATGTTGATCCGAAAATTGTAAATGCCGATATGAGGCGTAAAGCTAAAGAGGTCAATTTTGGTATTCTTTACGGACTCGGTCCGTTCGGCTTAAAAACGCGTTTAGGAATTAGTCAGACAGAAGCGAAAGCAATTATTGATAATTATTTCGGTTCGTTTAAGGAAGTAAGAAATTTTATGAACGATTCGGTTAAGAAAGCACAAAAAAAAGGATTTGCTGAAACGCTTCTGGGTAGAAGAAGATTCCTGAAAAACATTAACAGTAATAATAGAGTTGTGCGGCAATTCGAGGAACGTGTAGCTATCAATATGCCGATACAAGGAACTGCCGCCGATATGATAAAGATTGCGATGATCTCAATTCATAAAGAATTAGAGAAAAGGAAAACTAAAACAAAAATGATTCTGCAAGTACATGATGAATTGGTTTTTGATGCGCATAAAGATGAAATTGATGATATGAAAGAAATGATTAAAGAATTAATGGAAAGTGCGTTACCGCTAAATGTTCCGGTACTTGTAGAAACTGGTGTTGGTGATAATTGGCTTGATGCACATTAATTTTATTGATGCATCAAAAGTTCTTGCGTAATCTTTGCGTGCCTTGCGGTTTCCATTGCGCCTTTGCGTGAATTCTTTTTCACGCAAGGACGCTAAGGTATCGCAAAGTCCGCAAAGAAAAATGAAAAATATAGTAGTGTTTTTTTAATCCGTGAGAAATTTATAAATCAAATACCCGAAATTAACTTGAAGTAAACCGAAAGCAACTCCACTGTAAAGGTCGTAACGGTCAACATCATTAAGAAGTGCGTGATTTTTACTCGCAACGTATTCATCGTATTTTTTATCTGCCTGAATTTTAAAGTAAGCCGCGGTTGCCCCTAAAATTGCCGCGCTGCCCAGCAAAACTTTGAACCAATCTGAGCTTGAAAAACTTCCATTTGGTTTTGAAGGAATATAATCTAAAGGAACAACATTAAATTTGTTAAGCTCGCTTGAGTGAAGGGTCTTTTGTGTACCGTTCTTCTTAAATATCACCGACTGGAATTGATTGACATTAACATAATTTGGTGTGTATGCCATCAAGGAATCATAAATATACATCGCAGCATTTTGCGGATTACTATCGATGAAAATTTTATCGAATAAATTATAACTTACCAAATATTCTTTATCGCATAACTTTATAGTTACAGAATCATTTATCTCGTGCTCATTCCATCTTAATACTTCTTCTTTTATAGTAATGTAATATTTACCCAAAGTAACCGGAATTCTTATTTTGCCCGAGCCTTTCAACTCATTATTTACAAATATGTACGAGCTATCTCTGTTTGTTTCTATTTCAAGATAGCTTAGGCAGTCTTGCGCAAAGGATGAAACAAACAGTGAAAAAAACATGATTAATAATAATTTCAATTTATACATGTTAATTCATCTTAAAAGTTTGAAATGCATGAATTTCACCTTTATCGGATCCAAGATAAATTATTCCATCATAGTAGATCGGCATTAATTTTAACCTTCTTTCAAAATCGTATGTTTTAACAATTTCACCTAACGATTTATTGATAACGTGAACTTTTTTATTAAGATCAGGTTGATACAAATATGAATTAGTAAGTAACGGTGTTGTATTGATCACACCTTGTGTATTGATCATCCAATTCTTTTCCCCACTCGATTTATCAATAGAGAAAACTTTACCGGCTAAATTACCAACGATAACATTATTAGCATCGAATACCGGCATCGATTTAATATTTGAACCGGTATTGTATTCCCAATTTATTTTTTTCTTGTCGATATCAAATGAATAAATTTTGCCGGTCCTATCGCCAAAATATATTGTATCACTCTCCATTGAAATACCGCTCTCTATCGGGTCAGCTATCTTTTCTTTGTACTTAATTGTGCCATCATTACAATCAACAATCACAATCTCCCCTAACTGGTTACCGAATACAATAACTTTTCCATCCGATACCGGTGAACTTTGAGTAGTAGTTTTTGTTTTAGTTGACCATAATCTTGTACCGACAAGATTGTATTTAATAATTTCACCGGAATCCGTTACAACGACGATCCCGTCATCGAGTAATAAGAGTTCGTTGGTTACACTTCCGGTAATCAAATCTTCGGAGAGAATCTTTCCATTGACAAAATCAAAGTGAATAAATGTTGAATATTTTTCTTCCCGTTCATTCACAACAAAAAATAATTTCAGTTTATATATAACGGGGTTGGCAGAAATAGCGCCCGGGAACTTTTCATAGCCCAATTGTTTGCCTTCATTTCTATCAAATACATAAATCCTCCCTGAAAGATCGGCTGCAAAGAGGTATTTACCGTAAATTAAGACGGAATTATTTGCCTGGCTACCGCTGGTTTCGGAGACCCAGAGTGGCTGTAAATATTCGGTAATAGAAATATTCTCAAAATTATTTCTAACATTACTTTTTCCAAAAATAAAATAACCATCATCTTCAGCCGACATATTTTTAAGAATTATCGGCTGGGAACAAGAATAGAGTAATGCTATAGAAATGATATGTAAAAATATTTTTCTCAAAAATCCCATCCGAAGAAAAATTGGTAAAATAATTTCGGCTGAAACTCGGTAAAATTCTTTTCGATCTTCTTGCCTATATCGTATCTGAGCGCGATAGCATTGAATAAATTAATCCGCAAACCGAAACCGACACTGCCGAGTGTTTCTTTATAATTTTCATCCCATGCAGAGCCGGCATCAAAATACATTGCGCCGCGCAAATTGAAGAAACCAATTCCGAAAAACGGAAAATTGATATTGAATTGATCTATCAATGGAAATCTTAATTCAACCGATGAGAGCCATAACTTTTCACCGCGGATACTCCAACGAGGCCAGCCGCGCAAATCCCAACTGCCACCGGCAAAATATCTTCTTGCTTCTTTACCATGGTTAACAAAGAAAGCACTGCGTACTGCAAGTGCACTTCGCAATCCTAACCTAAAATATTTACGGTAATCCGCTATGAATGAATAATAATTAACATTCGAAAATTTAATATCCGAAGTGTATCCTAATAAAACTCTAAAACGAGAACCATCGATTGGACCGGTTGCAGTCCAGATTGAGTTATCATGAACAAATGAGAGCGAGTTCGAAACAAGCAATGATTTGCGTGTGATTAATTCCCCAACAAGTTCTTTATCGGAATTTGCAACGCTTACACCGGCTTCCAATCTTTGGAATGAAGAGAATGGATAATATAGTTCGAAGAAACCGCCGTAAACTCTTTCATAAAAGAATTCATCCGATTCGCGTATATCATATCTTCTGCCGGCGTAATTAAAAATTCCGTAACCGTAATTTGAGCGTTCCTTCAAACTAATTCTTGTTAAAGCCACGTTGAAATACTTCAATATTTCGCTTTGCACTTCTGCCGTATTGTAGATGTAGAATAAATATCTTTCATCACCCAATAAATCGCTTAACGTAAACAGAGCGCCGCCGCGTGTACCGTAAACCGGGTCGGTGATCAATTGTCCGACTGCATAATCTAATGCATATTCATGCTCATAAACTAATCTATCTTTTTCTGAAGGGATATAAATTTTTTTAGCATCCCATCTCGATCTACCCTCGATAAAATTATTTGTTAATGTAATGGAAGTATCGGTATCATATCCATTAAGCTGCAGATTATAGAATTGAAAAGAGAATTTTTCAAATGCAGATGTAACAAGAGTGTTTGAATCAATGAATGTAAAACCATAAACACTCGTTACAAAATTGGTTAATTGAGTTATGGTCTTGGAGGGAATTTGCTCATAATCCATTTTCCAAATATTATATGTGCCGTTGTAATCGCATGTGAAGTAGAGTTCTTTATAATCGGGCGAGAATTTTGGAGTAGAAATATTTGCATCAACATTTGTTAAATATGAAATTATGTGTAAATTAATATTGTAACTGAAAAGGTTAAATTTTTGTTGGTAGATTCCGGCTGTGCGATCGGATGAAAAGATTATTTTAGTTTTATCTTCATTGAATACCGGGTCCTTCTCTTCGTAGTAATCGTTTGTCAACCTTGTTAATTCAAGATCGACAAAATTATAAATGTATAAATCCGAGAAGCCCTTTCTATCTGTTGCAGAAAAAACCAATAAATTACAATCACCGGAAAAACATGGCGCTTCTATTGTGATCAAGTCATCAAACCGCAATGTTTCTAATATTTCTTCCTCTTTAATCGAGTAAATATGAATCACGTCCGAACCTAAACTTTTTGTAATAAAAGCAAGTAGACCAGTTTTTGAAAGATCCATTGAATTTTCCATCAAGTGGAACGATTCGTAATCAGCTTCTTTCTCCCCTTCGATAATAATTTCAGGTTTAACAAAATCTTCAGATTCCGGATCATATTGCATTTTGAAAACAGAAGAATAACCGGATTGATTTCCGAGGAAATATATTTCCTTTGTACCGTTGTTATCATAATAAGCCGGATCAAAGTTGAATCCCTGGTTTGTAATTTTTTTCGACATTACAAAATGAGGATAGTTCTTTTCGTACAGCGGGAAGTAATTTTGTTGAAGCCAATAATGCCAATAATTATCAATCGATTGGAAGTCGTCCCCAAGCGTAAACGCAAGATTATCTTTGAACGAAACAAATCTCCAAAAGTTTTCCATGATCATTAGAATTTTTTCTTGTCCGTATTTTTCAGAAACAAATTCTAAAAATTTCTGTCCTTCTTTATAAATAACGTAACCATAGACAGCATCAAGATCACTTAACCGGACAAAGTTGCCGTTAAGCACTAGGTCCCTCATCACCATTTCAGATTGAGTGTCCCAATCGAACGACCAGTATTCAGCCAAACCTTCAGTGAACCAAAGGGGCGGCATTCTTCCGGTATCAATTCTATGATCGGTAAGAACATTATAAATTTTACTTGTCATAAAAACGTGTACAAGTTCGTGCCTGATTACGTGTTTGAATCCATCAAGATTGCCGAGATAAGGAATTACAACTCTCCCCTTCATAAACTCGAAAAATCCGCCTACACCTTCGGGTATAAATCCGGGTGTTGTGTTTGTCTGCTGGAAATGAATATGTGTATTGTAAAAAATGAGGGGAATTCTATTGTTGATATAATGGTTGAATTTAACTTTTAATTCCTGGTAAGCGTCTTCGGCAAAATTCGCCCCGATTTCAGCGATATCAACAAAATCGTCATAGTAATAAATATTGAAGTGTTCGGTCTTAAGAACTTTCCAATTAAATTTTTCGTACTGTACTTTGTTTCTACCAAAAAAATAATATTGGGCGGAAATAATTTGTGGAATAAAAATTACCAGTAAAAAATATTTCCGCCAATTCATATTAAAGCCGTGATTTTAAATAATTAATATTTTCTATTGTTGTTGGATCGAAATTGCGAATTACGGCAAAGTAATACGTTGCCCAATCAGCAAAGTAGATTAAATCAACCAATTTTAGTTTTGCATTTTTCTCATTGCTTTTAAGGTCAACTACCTCACCGCCGTTTTTCTTAATAACTTCACT
Organism: Melioribacter roseus; assembly: GCA_020723165.1. Classification (GTDB taxonomy): domain Bacteria; phylum Bacteroidota; class Ignavibacteria; order Ignavibacteriales; family Melioribacteraceae; genus DYJK01. Next base: position 61,681 of record DYJK01000005.1, read on the forward strand.
TGTTACTTCAATTCTCTTTTTAACTTGCGGATGATATTCTTCATCCAAGATGTTAACTAATTTTATATTTATTTGATCCGGTTTATAACCTTCCCATCCCATAATTTCATTATGATCGAGTTCTGGGAAGTAAGCAAAGTAAGCATGCTGTTTTGAATTTTCATTAAACTGTCCTTTGAATCTCGTTCCTATAACAGAAGTATAATCCGATACTGCATAAATAACCGGGATATACCCCACCATGTTTTCAGCAAAATCCAACGTTGCATTTTTTTCTTTAGAGTACTCTTCCCCTTTTCTTTTTAGCAGATCAATTACATCTGCAACATTTTTATTTTGATCTGGTACCAATTTGAGAGAATGGAGCGTCTTTAGCAATGTAAAAAAATTTATCCAAAGTGCGAACCTCGGTTGGTATCCTTTTAGAAGTTTCCCCAAAGGAATATTATTTGCTTTAGCAATTTCTTCCATTTTACCGCCGGTTGTTACACAAACAACCTGGCATTTCTTAGCGATTGCTTCATTTAAAGCGGAAAGTGTCTCTTCAGTATTACCCGAATAGGATGAAGCAAGTACAAGAGTATCTTGGTTTGCATATGGAGGCAGCTCATAATTACGATTTACGGAATAAGGATATTTTAGTTCGGTACGGAAAAAGTTTTGAATCAGTTCTCCGCCAATTGCCGATCCGCCGAGTCCGGTTAAAATTATATTTTTTACTTTTGATGTATCGATTAATGATAGATCAATATTCAAATTCCATGCGTATTCTACTTGTGTGTAAGAATCTTTTAAAACCTGGAATTGATTAGCCGGATCATGTTTTTTAATCATTTCTGATATTTGCATCTTTTACCTCAGTATAAGTTTTTAATTTGATCTTGTATTTTGTTATTGAAGAATTCATGTATGCTTTTATTTATTTCATACTCAGTTTTTAACTTTAGACAGTCTTCCGCTAATTTTATTAAATCAGCGTAGTTTAAACTTCTAATTATTTTCTTGAGTGAGGGAATTGCAGAAGCCGATACACTAAGAGTTTCTAATCCCAATCCCAATAATAAAGGTACGGCAAAAGGATCAGCCGCCATCTCTCCGCACATGCTAACGTTAGTGTTATATTTTTTCCCTTCACTGATTATGTATTGAATTGTCCGAACAACAGATGGATGAAATTCCTGATATTGTTTGGAAACAATATCGTTTCCCCTATCAACTGCAAGCATGTATTGGATAAGATCATTTGTACCGATACTTAGAAAATCAATCTCTTCAGAAAATTCTTTTATCATTAATGCTGCCGAAGGAACTTCAATCATTATACCCAGGCTGATGTTTTTATCATAGCGTTTATTTTCCTGGTGTAATTCCTTTTTACACTCATCTATCAATTTCTTTGAATCCTGAACTTCATTTAATGAAGCAATCATAGGAAGCATAAACTTTACATTTTTGTGTGTACTTGCACGCAGCACTGCACGTATTTGTGTTTTAAACAAATGCGGATTATCCAACAACAACCTGATACCTCTCCATCCAAGCATAGGGTTCGGTTCATGCAGATCAACCGGCAGAACTTTATCGCCGCCAATATCAAAAGCACGTATTGTGACAATGCCGGGATACACTTGTTCTGCTATTTTACTATAAACTTCATACTGTCTTTCTTCATCAGGGAATTCCTCGTATTCCTCGAATAATTGTTCTGTACGCACAAGTCCTATACCTTTTGCACAGTTGTGAATTATGAAGGACATTTCATCGGAAACATCAAGATTGGCAAGCATTTCAATTTCTTTCCCATCGGTAGTGAGTGCCGGCAGTTCACGGATTTTGTAGAGCTCTTCATCATACTTAGATAATCTTTTAATTCTTTCGTGGTATTCTTGAAGTTGTTCATTATCGGGATTTATAATAACCAATCCATGAAACCCGTCAATTATTATTTTATCTCTCTCATTAATTTTGTTTGTTGCGTCGTGGAGACCAACAACAGCCGGGATATTCAAAGAGCGGGCAACGATTGCAGCATGTGAAGTTAAACCTCCGAAATCTGTAACGTATCCTTTAACATTTACACGTGAAAACAAAACCGTATCTGAAGGAGAAATATTGGATGTTACTACAATAACATCATCGGATATTTTTGAAGTCCACTTTTTCTTTTTAAGATTTTTAATGATCCTATTTTTGATATCCTCAATATCATGTGATCTTTCTTTCATATAAACTTCGTGTGAAAGACTCATAATAGAAGTGTATTTGGAAATTTCATCTTCAACAATATACTCGGGTAATCTTTTTTCGCTGCTGATTCTATCTTTGATAGAAGAAATTAAAACCGGGTCATCTAGAATCATGATTTGCGCTTCGAATATTGCAGCGCGTTTTTCACCTAATTTATCTACGGCAAGCGAAAAGATTTTACGTAATTCTTTTTTAGATTGCGCAAGAGCATTATCAAGATTTACCAGTGCATCATCAACATCCGATATTACATCACTGCTGATTTCTTCTTTTTCCTTTTTGTATAAAAAAGCTTCAGCAATAGCAATACCCGGAGCTGCGGCAATCCCTTTTAATATATTTGTTTTTGTATTCATATTACATCTCGTCAAATCCCCGGTTGAAATAATCTACAATTTCTTGAGCTGCTTGTTCTTCGTCGGCACCGTCAAATGTTAAAACAATTTCTGAACCTTTTTCGGCAGCTAAAGTCATCACCCCAATGATACTTTTCCCGTTGATATGCAAACCATCTTTATTCAGGAAAAAATCACTTTTATATTTTGCAGCAAGCTTCACAATTGTAGCAGCCGGCCGAGTATGTAAACCGGCATTATTCACAATTTTAACTTTCTTCTCTATCATTAAGTTGTTCTATTAATTAGCGAATTAGCTAGCCAGACTAACATATTTTTACCCTCATTATCCGGCAATGCCGATAAATTTTTTAATGCGATATTAGTATAATGAACAATTTCCTTTTTTGCATCCTCGATTACACCAAGTTTTTCATAGAGTCTTTTAAATCTTTCGACTTCATTCTGTTGGATGCCCTTATTTTTGATCACAATATAAAATAATTTCTTCTCATCTTTATTTGCTTTTTCTAATGCACGTAAGAACAAATATGTCTTTTTCCCTTCGATAAGGTCACTCCCGATTTTTTTACCAAATTCATTTTCCTTGCCGATAATATCAAGCAAATCATCTTGAATCTGGAAAGCCATACCTAAATTTTTACCGTAATTAGCTAATGCTTTAACATGTTTTACATTTGCATTCATTAATTGGGCGCCTACCGAACAGCACATCTCGGCTAAAGCTGCTGTCTTTTTGTAGATCATAGTCTTGTATTCGGTTATCGAAACAGTTCTTCTCGATTCGAATTCTTTATCTAAACTTTGACCTTCACAAACTTCAATAATACCTTGTGTAAAAGTAGATAATATTCCTTTTGCGTTGTTCTTTACATCCTTGAGAAGATATTCGTAAGCAAGGGCATTTAAATTATCACCGGTAAGGATCGCAACATTATTGTCATACTTTTTATGAAGGGTTGCTCTCCCCCGTCTTTTAGATGAATTATCCATGATATCATCATGGACAAGAGTAAAATTATGAAGCAATTCAACGGCAATAGCTGCATTATAAACATCGGAAAACTTACCGCCCATCGCTTTTGCCGAGAAGAGAACAAGAAAAGGTCTAATTCTTTTACCGCCGCTTTGGATTGTGTAACTGCAAGGTTCATATAAAGAGCGCGGCTCATCATTAATGAAAAGTTTTGAAATTACATTTTCAAAACTTTTTAACTCACTTAAATAAACTTTTCGATACTTAACAAATGCCTGGTCTTTCAATACAACTCCGATATTGGAATAAGTTTTACTTTTTGCAATTCTCTAATATTCGATGAGCCAGTCAAATACATAATTTTTTTGACGGTATCGAACCAGTGATTTATTAGATTTATAGCTCCATCTACACCATCGTTAATTACAGCTTGTAGAATTAATCTTGCAGATGCAGCGTAATCGGCTCCTAATGCAATCGATTTTGAAATTGCAATCCCATCATTGATTCCGCCTGAAGCAATCA
>DYJK01000126.1 GCA_020723165.1 Melioribacter roseus
TCCACAACGTCCTCCCGGAAATTTGTTTGTTCTACTTGGCGGTAATCTTGAAATGACAAACATAGCTGTTGCCGGTTACTTTGAGCCCGACCCAACAAACATTGCTAATGTTCAAGGTGGTTTGATTAACACAACTCAAACCGGTTCCTCGATCATAATTGATAATTGTTTGTTCACAAATATCAACGGGCAGCATATCAGAACCGGAAGTGCTTCAAAAACAGTTAAAATAACAAATACAATTTTTGCAAATATGGGTTCTTTAACTACATCAAATTTTGGTGCTGGTAAAGGCATTGATCTTCGTGAAGCATCTTGCGATTCATTAATTTTTGTCAACAACACATTTGTAAACTATCAAGACCGCCCAATCCGTCACTACAATTTTAGTAATCCATTGGCGGGAACCGGTGTAATCGGATATTGTCTTGTAGATCATAATACTTTTGTTAACGGCATGGGTTTTCACGGAGTATTGTCTTTAGGTAATGTAGGCGAAAAAGTTATCATCACAAACAATTTATTCTTAGATGCATTTGCCGCCGGAGATGATTCAACAGATATTACGCGCTCTGTTGAATGGGGCAACACCGGCGAATTAGACGGAAATGGTAATAACAAAATGCCATGGATTTTCACTGCTCCGAATGATACAACACAATGGACTGTTAGTAATAATTTTTATAGTATTTCATCTGCCGGGCAAAACTTTTTTACAGCACATCCCCCGGCACATGAAGGCACACAACTTTCTTTGCATATCCAGGGTAAACTTGGCGCTGCTGCTGCAACAGCTTTTACAAAAGTTAACCTGACAATGTTTAACATTCCAAATTTAATGACCAATTTGATGGAGTATTATTGGACACTTGCCGGCAAAACAAAAGAAAAGCCGGGATATGATTATACAATCCATGATATGGATAGAAAAACATACTTATATTTTGAACAAGTTATGGATTGTGCATATTCAGCAAGTAATCCGGCATACACCGGTGCAGAAAAAGGTTTACCGGCTGGCGATCTAAATTGGTTCCCGGATAAGAAAGTAATCTGGTCTAGTGTTAAAGAAATTCCAAATATTATTGTTACAGATTATTCATTAGATCAAAACTATCCGAATCCTTTCAACCCAACTACAAAAATTAATTATACAATTCCCAAAGCATCTAATGTATCGTTGATTATTTATAATACTTTGGGCCAGGAAGTTGCAAGAGTAGTAAATAATATAGAACAAACTACCGGTAAGTACGAAGCTGTATGGGAAGGTAAAGATTCAAACGGTAATATGCTTCCTTCTGGAGTTTACTTTTATCAGTTGTTAACAAACGAATTCCAGCTAACTAAGAAAATGATGCTCTTGAAATAATATGTTGTACCGGTAAAGAAAATATAATGCGATAGTCTGAAAAATGACCATCGCTTTTTTATTAGTTAGATTCTAATTATTATTTAACATCATTCTCCATAAGTATTTAATTTATTATATGCGTAAAAGTGAAATTTACTTTGTTAAGTTATTTATCATTCCAATCACCGTTTTATTATTTAGTTGCTCAGATTACAATAAAAATAATGATTGGGAATTAGTAGATGAAATAATCGAGAATATTCACGTCCCTATTTTTCAGGATAAAGTTTTTTTAATTACTGATTATGCAGAACAAAATGAACTTGAAAAAAACATTAGAAGATATTTAGAGCAAGCAATTTTAGATTGTTCAAAAAGTGGCGGTGGGAGAGTAATAATTCCAAGAGGAAAATACCTTTCAAAAGGTCCAATCCATTTGTTAAGTAATATAAATCTTCATTTTGAGGATAGCACTGAAATATTATTTAGCACCAATCCAAACGATTATCTGCCGGTTGTTTTTACAAGATGGGAAGGCGTTGAATGCTTTAATTACTCACCATTAATTTATGCTTATAACCAATCGAATATTGCTATTACCGGTAAAGTAATCTTAAATGGTCAAGCCGATTCATCAAATTGGTGGCCATGGAAAGGCAAAGAAAATTATGGCTGGAAAGAAGGTATGCCAAGTCAGCAAGATTCAAGCGGCAGACCGTTGTTAATGAAGATGAATCAAAATCAAATTGCTGTAGAAAAGAGAATCTTTGGAGAAAAAAAATATCTTAGATCTAACTTTATCCAGTTTTATAAATGCAAAAATGTATTGGTTGATGGCGCCACGGTAATCAATTCTCCTATGTGGTTGATTCATCCCGTACTATCAGAAAATGTAATTATTAGAAATGTTAGAGCCTTCAGTTTCGGTCCTAACAATGATGGGTGTAATCCTGAATCATGTAAAAATGTATTGATAGAAAATTGTGTTTTTAATAACGGCGATGATTGTATTGCGATCAAGTCTGGTAGGAATGCCGATGGCCGGCGAATAAATATCCCGAGCGAAAATATCATAATAAGAAATTGTAAAATGAAAGATGGGCATGGGGGAGTAGTTATTGGAAGTGAGATTTCAGGCGGATGCAGATATGTATTTGTAGAAAATTGTGAAATGGATAGTCCGGATCTTGACCGTGCATTAAGGATAAAAACGAATTCATTCAGAGGCGGTACAGTAGAAAATATTTATGTGCGAAATGTGCAAATTGGAGAAGTAAGTAATGCGGTAGTACATGTTAACATGCTTTATGAACCGGAAGAAGGCAATGGAGGTAATTTTTTACCTATTGTAAGAAATATTTATGTGGAAAAAATTAGTAGTAAAAAAAGTAACTATGCTCTCGAATTAATTGGCTTAGAAAAATCACCAATTGAAAATATAAATATTTTCGATTCTGAATTTAATGGCGTCAAATCAGAAAACTCAATAATAAACGTTAAAAATTTAAGATTGACTAACGTTATGGTAAATGGTAAAACAGTAGTTGAGTAATTGAAAGAGTTAATTGCGGAGTAGATAGATGTTTACAAATAAAAATTTCAGGATTAAAATCTTTGTATATATACTTTTCCCATTGTTGATTTACGCACAAAATGATACCCGCCCTAAAATTGAATCTGATCTTCCATTCTATTTAAGATTAGCTGAATCATTCTTGTATAGACATCCCGGCGCTGTAACTTATGATTCACTTTTCACTGAAACAAAATGGAATTATGAGCAAGGGTTAATACTAGAAGCGTTTTATCAAGTTTACAAATATTCAGATGATAAGAAATACTATGAGTTTATCAAGAATAATATTGATCAGTATGTTGATAATGAAGGAAAAATTAACACATATAAATATGATGCATTTAATTTGGATCTAATTAATCCCGGTAGGGTGCTTCTTAATTTGTACTGTAAAACAAAAGAAAATAAATATAAAATAGCCGCCGATACACTTCGTAAACAAATAACAAACCAGCCGAGAACAAAAAGCAGCGGATTCTGGCATAAGAAAATTTATCCTGATCAAATGTGGCTTGATGGATTATATATGTCAGAACCCTTTTATGCAAAATATTCTAAAATGTTTGAGCAATCCGAATTCTTTGATGATATAATCAACCAATTTATTTTGATTGAAAAAAACACCCGTGATGAAAAAACCGGTTTGTTATACCATGCGTGGGATGAAAGCAAACAACAAAAATGGGCAGACCCCATCACCGGAAGAGCACCAAATTTTTGGGGGAGGGCAATGGGCTGGTATGCCATAGCACTTGTTGATGTTCTGGATTATTTACCTGAAGAACTTGAAAAACGAAAACATATCATTGAAATATTAAATAAACTTTGCACCGCACTAATAAAATTCAGAGATGAAAAATCAAAATTGTGGTACCAAATAGTTGATCAGGAAAATAGGGAAGGAAATTATTTAGAAGCTTCCGCTTCAAGTATGTTTATCTATGCTTTTGCAAAAGGTGCTAATAAAGGTTATCTGCCCGAAGACTTTATAAAACACGCGCATGATTCTTTTAGAGGATTGCTTAATAATGTGGTATCAATTGAAAATGACGGTTATATCAATCTCCATAATATTTGTCGTAGTGCCGGTCTTGGTGGCAACCCATACCGTGATGGAAGTTTTGAATATTATATCGGCGAGCCGAAAAGAACAAACGATATTAAAGGTTATGGTCCCTTCATTTTAGCTGCATTAGAATTAGATAAAGCCGGTTATGAATTTGAATTCCCAATGTCTAATAGTGATGATTAGAAATGAAGTTCTGTAAAATTGTATTATTTGTATTTCTATCAGTAATTCTTTCCGCCGGGAAATCAAATTCGCAGAATATTTTTGTTTCAAATTCCGGTAATGGTGCAAATGATGGCTCTATTACTAATCCAATCGCATCTATTTCTTCAGCAATAGATAGAATTAATTTAGGGGATACCATTTTTGTAAGGGACGGAATATTCTTAATTACTTCTACAATTAACATCAATAAAGATGGTGAAGCTGCAAATAAAATACACCTATTTGCATATCAACAAGAAAAACCAATTTTGGATTTTAGTACGCTCTCCTTTGGAAGTAGTAACCGCGGCATCAATTTGAAAGGAGATTATTGGTACATCAAAGGAATATCTATACGTTCTGCCGGAGATAATGGAATGAATATAAGCGGTTCAAATAATATCATCGAATTTTGTTCGTTCTATGAAAATAAAGATACCGGATTACAGCTAAGCGGTGGTGCTTCAAATAATAAAATAATCAATTGCGATTCTTATTATAATGCTGATCCCGATGATTATGAAGATGCCGACGGCTTTGCACCAAAACTTAATGTTGGTACCAATAACTATTTTTTTGGCTGCCGCGCCTGGCAGAATGCAGATGATGGCTGGGATGGTTATTTAAGAGATAGCAATAATGTATCAACTACTTTGGAAAATTGTTGGAGTTTTAGCAACGGATATTTAAAAGATGGTTCGACAGCAGCAAATAGTGATGGCAATGGTTTCAAATTGGGAGGGAGTGATGATCATACACTTGCACATAATTTTACTTTAAAGAACTGTCTCGCATTTTATAACAAAGCAAAAGGATTTGATCAAAATAGTAATAAAGGTTCAATCACTCTTTATAATTGCTCTGCCTATAATAATGTTTCAAATAATTATTCTATCCCGAATACAGTTAACACTGATAAGATTGTTACTGTTGTTAATTGTCTAGCATTGGGCAATTACGGATCATTAGGAGCTTTCGTTCTTCAGCAAACTAACAGTTGGCAATCCCCGTTTATAGTTTCAAGTGGGGACTTTGTATCAATAGATACAATAGGTGTGCATAATGCTCGTAACTTTGATGGTACATTACTGGATATCGATTTTTTACATTTAGTAAACGGTAGTGATTTAATCGATTCAGGCACAAAAATCGGTTTGCCCTTTAATGGATCTGCCCCAGATCTTGGTGCATTCGAATCACCTTTTGTTACTTTCCTGGATAATGAAAATGTATTACCTTCAAAAGTTGAACTCAATGCGAATTACCCAAATCCATATAATCCTTCTACTAACATTACTTTTTCGATTGATCGCGAAATGAAAATTGTGCTTGATGTATTAGATATAACCGGTCGGGTTGTAAATAAAATTTACGAAGGGAAAATGGTAAGAGGATATTATAATTTTATTTATACTCCGGTTGGATTAAGTACCGGAATCTATTTTTATCGTATGATTACACCGTATCAAGTTATAACTAAAAAGATGTTGTATCTCAAATGATTTTCTAACGATAGTAATTTTAAAATATTAATTGACTTAAAGATTTTTTTTATCAATTTTAATTAAACGATAAAGTAATCGATACTAAATATTAATTTTTGAGTTTTATAAACAATTAATTAATACAAAATGCAGTAAAAGAGGTCAATATTCATGTCTGAAACAACCGTAAAACGAGGGAATTATAGGTGGGTAATTGTAGCATTGATCTTTTTTGCTACTACTATTAATTACATCGATAGACAGGTAATTGGAATTTTAGCACCGGTACTTGAAAAAGAGATTGGATGGGATGAACTTGATTATGGCTATATCGTCACAGCTTTTTCAGCAGCTTATGCAATTGGATTGCTGGTTGTAGGGAGAATAATAGACAAAGTTGGTACTAAGATAGGATATATAATTGCAATTACCGGTTGGAGTTTTGCTGCTATGGGACATGCATTGGCGAAAAGTGTTGTTGGTTTTGCAAGTGCACGTTTTTCACTTGGAATCTTTGAAGCCGGTAATTTTCCGGCTGCAATAAAAACAGTAGCTGAGTGGTTTCCTAAAAAAGAAAGAGCTTTTGCAACCGGAGTTTTTAATGCCGGTTCAAATGTTGGTGCTGTTGTTGCACCGCTTGTCGTTCCCTGGATTACTCTTACCTGGGGATGGCAAGAAGCTTTTATTACCACCGGTTTGCTTGGGTTTGTTTGGTTGATTGCCTGGTCCTATTTCTATGATCATCCGAATAAACATAAAAGTGTTCGCAAAGAAGAATTAGCATATATACAATCTGATCCTCCTGATCCACCGGTGAAAATTCCATGGTTACAATTGATTCAGTACAGACAAACATGGGCTTTTGCAATCGCTAAATTTTTAACAGATCCAATCTGGTGGTTTTATCTTTATTGGGTACCGAAATTTTTGAATAATAATTACGGTATAACATTAGATAAAATTGGGTTACCATTAATTATTATTTATTTGATGGCAGATATAGGCAGCGTTGGCGGCGGCTGGCTATCTTCATTCTTTATTAAAAGAGGGTGGGATGTAAACAAAGGAAGAAAAACCGCTATGATTATATGCGCATTGTTGGTAATCCCGATTGTGTTTGCATCTATGGCCTCCGAAATGTGGATAGCGGTTGCGCTGCTCAGTTTAGCTACGGCTGCCCATCAAGGTTGGTCGGCTAATTTGTTTACTACGGTATCTGATATGTTTCCCAGGAAAGCGATTGGTTCCGTAGTAGGTTTTGGCGGTATGGCTGGTGCAATTGGCGGTATGTTAATTGCAACTTTAGCCGGGTTTATTTTACAACTTACCGGAAGTTATATAGTTCTCTTTATTATATCGGGCTCAGTTTATGTCGTTGCATTTTTAATTTTCAATTTTCTTGTTCCAAAACTCGAAACAGTTGAATTATGAAATTAATTAGAATAGTGTTTAATAGAGTTTCTTCTTCATATGGTGCCTCTCAAATGAAGGATGGTAACTTTACAGAAAATTTTGGTTACCATCCTATTATTTATTTTACAACGGGGTTTCAAATTGAAAATTAAAATCGTTCTACTGTTAATTTTTGCATCGAACATAATTTATTGTTTAACCGGTACTGGAAAAACTATTTCCTTAACATTAAACAATCCAAGTTCAATTGATAGAAAAGATGAATTTGTTTCAATTCTTATTAAACAGTTGATTAAAAAAGATAAAAATTTTGATAAAAGTTCTTTTATAATACTTAATACCGGAAAGGAAATTCCATACCAGGTTTGTACTAATGAAAAAAATGGTGAGGTAATAGATTTTGTTATTGATATAAAATCAAATGAAACGATAACACTAGAAATTATTTATGGAAATGATATTAAAAAAACATCTTTTCAGACACGGACTTATGCTGAATTGGCTAAAAAGAAAGGTGAAATATTTTTTGACGGAAAATTTCATGGACCTGAATTTGAAAATATTAAACGGTATAAAGTCCCAATATTTCACAAAGATCATGATGCGTTATTTAAATATGAGGGACCCGGTTGGGAATCCGAAATTATTGGCTACCGTTTTTATCTAGACTGGCGTAATGCGACCGATATCTTCGGCAAAAAAAAGTTAGGATTAATTCTGCAAAATGTTGGAATTAATGATACAGTTGCTAAAGATGATTCCTACCATACAATGCAAGAATGGGGAATGGACATTTTTAAAGTTGGCAGCTCACTGGGAATCGGTTCAATTGGTATGTGGTATGATGGCAAGGTTAACATGGTGTCAAAAACCGATAGTGTTATTTGTGAAATATCACAAAATGGCCCGGTCAAATCCGAAGTAACAACAAATTACTATAGCTGGCAAGTCGATGGGAAAAAATTTGATTTGAGATCAAGTTTATCAATTACTGCCGGCAGCCGGTTAACGAATTGTAAACTTTTCATAAACAATGATGCTGATAATATTGTAACCGGTTTAGCCAAATTTGAAGGAACACATTTTACAAAAAGTAATAATACCGGTGATTGGCAATATATTTCTTTGTATGGAAAGCAATCATTAGCAAATGATGATCTGGGCATCGCACTTATATACTGCAAAAAAGATTTGATCGAACTGACCGAAGATGAATTGAGTTACGTTATAAAAATAAAACCGGACAACTCTTACACAGAATACTATTTCTGTGCTGCCTGGGTACAAGAGCCAAATGGTATTAAAACCGAAGAAGAATTTTTAGAATACTTAAACAATACTTTAATCAAGTTGAATAATCCACTTATTATAGAATTATAGTTTGAAGGAAACGAAATGTTTGTGCTAAGTGAAGATCGTTTTTTTGATCCGGAACCATCGGTAAGAAAAATTGCTGGGGATATTTACTCAAGCATAAAATATATGCCGATAATAAGTCCGCACGGACATGTAGATGCAAAAATTTTTGCCGAGAACACCCCGTTTACTAATCCTACGGAACTATTCATTATTCCGGATCATTATGTTTTTAGAATGCTCTACTCACAAGGGATATCTTTAGACTCTCTTGGAATACAAAATAATGATGGTACAAAAACAGAAAAAGATCCCAGGAAAATATGGCGGCTATTTGCTAAGAATTATTTCTTGTTTAACGGTACCCCTTCGGGTATATGGCTCGATTATGAGTTTAATATTGTTTTCGGAATTAAAGAAAAACTTTGTGCTGATAATGCCGAAAAGATTTATGATGAATTGAATGAAAAATTGAAATCTCCGGAATATTTACCTCGGGCATTATATGAAAGATTTAATATAGAAATCCTATCAACTACTGATGCCGCATCGGATGATCTTAACTATCACAAAAAGATTAAAGAATCCGGCTGGGATGGAAAAATTATTCCTTGTTTTAGACCCGATGCTGTTACAGATTTATCAACACCTGATTGGATGAAACAAATAGAATTATTAGGCAACTCTTGCGGTGAAGAAATAACTTCATATAAAAAATTTATTAGTTCACTTAAAAAAAGAAGAGAATATTTCAAATCTATAGGGGCAACATCAACTGACCACGGTGTTTTTTCTCCATTTACTCATGAACTAACTGAAGACGAAGCTGAGAAAATATTCAAGCGAGCAATGGCAAATAAAATTACCGAAGAAGATTCAAGTTTATTTACCGCCCACATGTTAATGCAAATGACAAACATGAGTATCGAAGACGGACTAGTAATGCAGATCCATTCCGGATCTTACCGTAATCATAACACAAAAATATTCGAGCATTACGGTCCCGATAAAGGTTGTGATATTCCATATCAAACCGATTATACATTCAATCTGAAAGAACTATTAAATAAGTATGGCAACGATCCGGACTTAACAATTATTGTTTTTACACTTGATGAAACTACTTATTCAAGAGAGTTAGCACCTCTAGCCGGTCACTATCCGGCATTGAAACTGGGCCCGGCATGGTGGTTCCATGACAGCATTGAAGGGATCACACGGTTTAGAAAAAATGTAACAGAGACCGCCGGCTTTTATAACACTGTCGGTTTTAATGATGATACGCGTGCGTTTGTATCGATCCCGGCACGCCATGATGTTGCACGGAGAGTTGATTCGAATTACTTAGCCGGTTTGGTAGCTAAACATATTTTGTCCTTAGATGAAGCACTTCAAATTGCGCAAGATTTGACATATAACTTAGTTAAGAAAGCATACAAATTATTATGAGGATAATGAAATGAGTTTTGAGATAATTAAAGAAAAATTGGTTAAAGGTTCTCAACTAGAAAACGAACTTTTTGAATTTCGAATTAACAATCTTTTAAATGTTAGCGTTTACACTAATTCAATCGTTGAAAGAAACAATACTCTGTTTTTCATCGCACGACATGATTACGAGAAATTTCTTTTTGTGATATCAAATAAAAATCAAAATGAATATGCTGATCTCTTCGATGGAATCTTAATTGAATTAGAGGATAATAAAGATCAATTATTAGTAAAGAAATGTTTTTTGAATACTGCAAATAGAAAAGTAATCCAGCAGATATTTGATTTCACAAATCCCAAACCAATTGGATTACAAAACTCTTTTGGATTTGGTGATAGATTGGGGTTAGCAAATCCCGG
>DYJK01000006.1 GCA_020723165.1 Melioribacter roseus
TAGAGCCGAACAATGAACGTGATGCGAGAATATGATCGCCCGATTTTAACAGCGCTCCGAAAGTTGAAAAGACAGCCGCCATTCCGCTTGCAAATGCAAATCCGTCTTCGCAGTTTTCAAGTAGAGCCATCTTTTCGATAAACTCGGATGTATTTGGATTTGAGAAACGCGAGTAAATGTTGCCGGGAATTTCATCTGCAAATAATTCTCGTCCGTGCTCGGCGCTGTCGAAGACAAAACTCGACGTCACGAAAATCGGGACAGAGTGTTCGCGGCTTTGCGATCTTTTTGTTTGTACTCTAATTGATTTCGTTTCTTTGTGTTTCATTTTTCCTTCCGTTTGATAATAACAAAAAAGGTCTTCCAAAAACTTTGAAAGACCTTTTTCATGTTAAAATTATTTTCGAATTATTTAAAGGTCTTCCTCACATGCGCGATGCATACACATACAGAAGTAACTACAACAAGTATTTATGCGACCTTTAAACATGACCTTTTGTCTTTTGGCTAGCAAAGTAAAAAAATATATGGGTAAAATGCAACCTGAATAACTATGCTGGTAAAAAAATTTTAGTCAATTTGTATTTAGTAGCGATGTATAAATCTTTTTTACTTTTTTGATTAAACAAACATATTTTTGTGGTGACACTATCTAAAGCCCAAAGGGGGTTAAATGAAAAAACTTACTTTACTTTTTCTCGTTCTGGTTATACTTCCAAACATTATTCTACCGCAAGACAAAGGTATTTTTGTTGAACCGCAAAAAGGTTTCTGGGATGAAATCCGAAAATCGGTAGATGAATTCAACAAGAAAGAAACACCGAAGAAAAAATCTTTTAAGGTTGATCTCACAAATTTTTCAGCGCCTAAAAACCTGGATGAATTCAAGTATGCATGGCATAATCCGCCGGTATCGCAAGGTAACACAAACACATGCTGGAATTTTTCGACTACGTCGTTCATGGAATCCGAAGTTTACCGTTTGCATGGAAAGAAAGTTCGTCTTTCCGAAGCATTCACAACTTACTGCGAGTACATCGAGCGCGTAAAAAGATTTATCAAAGAAAGAGGAAAATCTGCCGTTGCTGAAGGATCGGAAGCAAATGCCGTAACACGAAATTGGAAAATTTACGGATGTATGCCGTGGGATGTTTACAACGGATTACAACCCGGTCAAAAATTCCACGATCATGAAAAAATGTACGGTGAGATAAAATCGTATCTCGATAATCTAAAAGCAACAAACGCATGGGATGAGGACGAAGCGCTTAAAACAGTGAAATCAATTATGAATCATTACCTTGGTGTTCCACCGGAAAAATTTGTTGTTGAAGGAAAAGAATATACTCCGAAAGAATATTTAACTAACTATCTCAACCTTAATCCAGATGATTACGTTGATGTACTTTCCTACATGCAGCAACCATACGGAGAACAAGTTGAATACGAAGTGCCTGATAATTGGTGGCACAACAAAGATTATTACAACGTTCCGCTCGATACATTTATGAAAATATTGAGAAATGCTGTCCGCAAAGGATTTACGGTAAGCATCGGCGGTGATGTAAGCGAACCGGGCAAAGATGCAGATAAAAAAGTTTTCATGATTCCACCGTTCGATATTCCATCGCAGTATATTGATGAAAATGCTAGACAATTTCGTTTCAGCAACGGCACCACTACCGATGATCACGGTGTTCATCTTGTCGGCTACAAAGAAGATGGCAGCAAAGACTGGTATTTGATAAAAGATTCCGGATCGAGTGCGCACAACAATGAACCGAAAGGATATTACTTCTTCACGGAAGATTATATCAAGCTAAAGATGATGGACTTTATGGTTCACAAAGATGCTGTAAACGGTTTTATTGAAGTGAAATAAGTTTTTTAATGCTGAGCGCAGCGAAGCATCTCTATCAAAATATTGCCAGATAGATTTCCAATCTTTGCTATTTCACTTTTGTTTAATGGGCAGATTAAAAATCTGCTCTACTTTTTCAAATCAAAATCTGTTCTTTCCAGCCGAGTTTAATTAATTCTATTTTATCTAAATCCGCAGTACCTAGATGATGGCGCGTATCGGCAAGCGCAATATGTTTTGCCGGTGGATTCAATGGCCGGTTTTCTTTGAAATATTCTTTTCGTTTTGTCTCGATAATTTTCAATCCAACCGCGTCACACGCGACCGGATCGGTTCCAACAATTAATCCTTTATACTGCCATGTATATTCGGAACTGAATCCGTGGGGACCAACACTATTGAAGAGGGGTGTAAGCATAACTAAAATATTCAAGCGAGTTTTACCCTTTACGTTAGGGAGTTTCCAGATAGCAGCTAAATCTGCACATGAGTCGTCGTGGTAATCGGATGGTTCTTCAGCAAACATTATATAATTTTTTAGAAGCGAACCAACACCCGACCAGTAATGCGTGCGCATCGGGCGAGTGTTTATCAAAGCAGTAGATTTTTTGAATATTGGATTATCTAAAATATCCCGATCATCAATACTAATATTTTTACCTAACACACCGCAGTCCATAACGCGGTTTTTAATTACTTGTTCAAGTTCCGGCGGCGTCCGCAGATAATTCCAGACATTTGTTTTGATACCAACAACATCATCCGCTTTGATAATTTTCTTCCATGCTTTTACCGGGTCGTCATTATCAAACAACTTCGTTACTGCATCATCAAGCATTTTTTGAATTACTTCCGGATTAACCTTCCCTTTTGCATCAACAACTTTTTGATCCCTGATTAATACAACTCTTGTTTTTTTCTCCGGTTGCCCTAAAATAATTTTTGCCGGATCAAACAGCATTATCCCGGCTGTGGTAATTATACTCGTCCCGATAAATTCTCTTCTTGTAAGTTTTCTTTTAGACATAATACCCCCATCTATTTTATTTACGTTCAGTCATTTCATCGGTCATTAAAATCAATTTTTTTCTCCTTAACTGATTGAAATAATTTCCTTACCTCGCCTTCAGATTCGGCGTTAAACAAAACCATCAGCAAATTGTTGTGCAAATTCATTCCTAAAAATTTTCCTTCTTCGCTTTTTATAATTGGCGACAAAGCAAGTTCGTGGTTGTAACTCTTAACAAATTTATCTTTTCCAATTACAGCTTTATTACTATCTGGATATTCAACAAGAAGCAGTAAACTTTTTTCATTCCCGTTGTTATGCTTTGCGAGCATACAATGAGTGTTCTGATCAATATTCAGGATGTTTTCGTTCGAAATGAAACTATGTGAATTGAGCCAGATATAATGGCGGAAGTAACGGATGCTTCCTTTATCTAACGATTCTTCCGGAAGATAATTAAGAAGCTTCGGTAAAATTCCTTTTTGAGTAATTGATTTGTCGATCAACTCAGCCAATAACTTTATTGTTTCGGCTGATTCTTTTGTTTCATTCATACCAGAAATAAAAACATAAAAATTGTCTTTCCAGAAAAGAATTGCGCCGGCAGTTGTTTCGGATTGATTACCATAGTTATGTTCAATCTTACCGCTGCTTAATGAAAAAACTCCAAATGCATCGTAAGATGAATTCATGTAAAAAATATCGATATGTATTTCGGGCTGATCGGGGCGGGAATAAATTCTATTGAAAACTCTTGTAAAACCGAAACTTAGATAGAGTTCGGCACCGCCATCAATGTAATCGTATAAAGTTTCACTATTGAAGATTCTATCTTCAGAAGATTTTTTCCAATTGTTAATTTCTTCGGGGAGTGCTTGTGCCGGATCCGATTTCATTTGTCCAAAAATGCTAGCTGTAAAAGCACTAGTAAGAAAAAATAGTTTAAAGATGATGCTTCGAAATAATCCTTTCGTTTTCACTTTTATGTTTAAATAATTTAATTCTCTACTTAATATGAGCCAAACTACGGATAATTTCTATGCCAAAATCTTTCTTAAAATCTATAAAAGATTAATGCTTCATCCCGTTCATCTTCGGCATATCGCGTATTTCAGCTTTAACTTTAATTGCCCCGGCATTTTTAAACAATAAAACTGCCTCTCCTTCATCGCCGATTTTTAAGTCTTTCTTTGTTTTGATCAACATTACATGAATGTCTCTCGGTTTAAACTCCACTTTTGAGTTTGGTAGTACTACAACAAATTCAACCTGGCGCATACCCATCATATCGCCTTTTTTGAACATCTCGTGGATTTCAACTACTTCAGAGAGGGAGGATTTGGCTGAATAAATAGTATCCGGTTTATCGCTTTTATTCTCTACCACAAAAAAGAGTGCTGTGTTAGAACCTTGTGCGGCCGGACGAATCCATGGATCATGAATTTGAATTTTGGATTTAGAGTTCTCAATTTCTTGCGAATACACTATTGACAAATTTGTTAATAACAAAAAGAAAATTGCTGCTGCTACAAATATTTTGTATTTCATTTTAACCCCATATACTTTTTGCAACTTTAATCTGCAAGTGATTTAATATCTTCTACAATTTCATCAATGTTGATTGAACTGCCAGGATAATTTTTTCTGATCTTACCATCGGTATCCATAATTTGTATCCTATCGGTGTGAACATAATAAATAATTTTTTCCCCGCTTTGAAAAACAGTGGAATCACCCGGCACTGCAAAAACTTGCACTTTTTTCAAAAGTGAATCGATTACATTTTTCTCGCCGGTTAAAAATGTCCAGTTGCTTAAATCAAGGTTCCGTATCTCCGCAAATTTTCTGAGTACTCCCGGCTTATCAACAAGCGGATCAAAACTTATAGAAACAAATTCAATGTTATTTATTTTTTCTTCTTTTAACCTTTCCTGGATTAACCGCATATTGTTTGTGGTAAGAGGACAAATATCCGGACAGTTCGTAAAAATATAACCAACTACAGCCATTTTACCTTTAACTATCCCGGGAAAGTTTATCCTCGAGTTGTTCTGATCAACGAGATTGTATTTCTCATCGCTCAAATCTTCTATTGTATCGAATTTTCCACCGCAAGAATAGACAACAAATATTAAAGAAAGCGTAAATATTAATTTTTTCATGTTGATTTGATGAAGTTATGAACAAAAAGATGCCGTGAACATATCTTAAAATTTCTTTAATGAAAAAATATGAAAATGTTTATTAGATTTAATCATCATAATTATCAATCATGGGTATTACAATGAAAAAGCACATTTCAATAATTCTAATGTTATTCCTTGCTATTTCTATTTATCCCCAGCAAAATGTTAAAGTGATGACGTGGAATATCCATGAATATTCGAATTACAATACACCTCCCAACAATTTGGACTGGGATAACCCGGCTTTAAAATATGTTGTCGATTATGTTAATCCAGATATATTGGTCTGCCAGGAAGTACTCTACCAAGAATCAGTAGACCAGCTTTTACAGTATGTTCTGGAAAACAAATATCTATCCGGCAATTTTATACAATCCGATTACATGAACAGTGCACTTTTTTATAAGGAATCTGTTTTCACATTCGTAGAGAATAGAGCACATCCAACAACGGCGTACACACGTCCTTTTAACGAGTTTGTCCTTATTCATAAAGGAACAAATGATACGCTGAGAATTTTTTCTTTACACCTAAAAGCAAACAGCTTTAGCGGTAACAATGATGATAACATTCAAAAAAGAAATAATGAAATAACGGTATTGCGGAGTAGAACTGCCCAGTTAAGAACCGATGCCGATTTCCTTATACTGGGTGATTTAAATTCCTTAAATGGTTCCGAGCCCGGAATTGTAAAATTATTCGATCAATCAACCACGGGTTATGTTTACGACCCTTTAAATGCTGTGGGCCAATGGGAAAACAACCCTTCTTTTGCCAGTACACATACAATGTATGCACAAAATTTAACTGTTCGTTTTGATATGATTTTAATTTCGCAAGCTGTAAAAGACCCGAATGGAATTGAATATGTTAATAGTTCATATAAAATCGTGGGAAACGATGGAAATCATTTTAACACGGCAATTAATACCGGGAGTAATTCTTTCGGGAAAACCCTTGCTGATTCTTTGATATCTGCTTCTGATCACCTCCCGGTTTATGTTACATTAAAATTCAATAACCCGACAAGTGTTGAAGACAAAATTGCTCTCCCAGAGAATTTCGAATTATTTCAGAATTACCCGAACCCGTTTAATCCTGTTACTACAATTTCATATTTCATTCCGACCTCACCCCTGAATCCCTCTCCTTACCAAGGAGAGGGACATAGGGAGAGGTTAGTTACATTAAAAGTGTATGATATTCTCGGAAGTGAAGTCGCCACACTTGTGAATGAAACCAAACCGCCGGGAAAATATTCTGTACAGTTTAATGCAAAGACTCGCAGCGGCGAGTCTTTGCCAAGCGGAATTTATTTCTATAAACTACAAGCCGGTGACTTTACTTCAGTTAAAAAAATGATCTACTTGAAATAATTTTGTTGTCCCATCACTTTTATTATTCTTTGTTATGGGGAAGGAATTATCATTTTTATTTTTAGATAAATACAATATTTTTAAATCCGCAGCGTTTATACAACTAAATCAAAAAATATTATTGTGAGCATCGAATGGAAAAAGCAGCCCTCCCTTCCGCTTTTTTAAAAGCATCCATAACAGAAAAACTAAAAATTTACACCAAGAAACTCGATGAAAAGATCGAAAAGCTAAAACTTCCCAAACCATTAAAAAACAGATACGTAATTATTGGAACAGCGGCTCTACTTCTTATACTTATCATTACCTTTGCCACAACATCCGGGAGCGATGTTGAAATTCCAACGTTTACCTTGAAGCGCGACAAATTTCTAGTCTCGATCACGGAAAGCGGTGAGATAAGGGCTAAAAATTCAATTTCCGTTTCTGCACCGCGTATAAGAGGAAATTTAAAAATTGTTTTTTTTATCCCCGAAGGCACATATGTCAACCCCAACGATGTAGTATGCAGATTTGATCCTTCCGAAGCAATAGCAACACTTAGAGATGCCGAAGCTAAATTAGAAATAGCATTATCGGATAAAGAAAAATTAATCGCCAATCACAAAGCTACAATAGCACAAATGGAGTCGCAGCTAAAAAGTGCCGAACTTAGCTTTGAACTATCCAAATTGAAACTTGAGCAAGTTAAATTCGAAGCGCAAGCAATTCAGCAACAAACAAAACTTGAGCACGAGAAAAACAATTTGAGCTTCGAGCAGACAAAGCAAGAATATGAATCAAAAAAAGTAATCAATAAATCCGAAATGGATAAAATGCAAGTCGAGATCAAACAGAGAAAGAGCGATTTAGAAAAAGCACAAAGAGATCTCGAGCAGCTTACATTAACAGCCCCCTCGGAGGGCTTGGTTGTTTACGGAATCAATTGGTCTAACAACGGAAGAAAATTTGCTGTTGGCGATACACCGTGGGGCGGCGCTCAAATAATTACTCTGCCCGATCTTTCGGCAATGGAAAGTGTTACCAACATCAACGAAGTAGATGTAAGCAGAATTAAAAAAAATCAAAACACAATAGTTAAACTCGATGCATTCCAGGATTCAAGTTTTGCCGGGGAAATTATTGATGTTGCTTCAATCGGAAAACAAAAAGAACAAAATTCCAACATTAAAGTTTTCGAAGTCATAATTACCATTAAAAGCCAATCAGATATTCTGCGTCCCGGCATGACAACAAGCAATAAAATAATAATCAATGAGATACCAAATGTTCTTTTCATTCCTCAAGAAGCAGTATTTGAAAAAGAAGGAAAGAAAATAGTTTACAAAAAGAACGGCGGCGAATTTGAGCCGGTTTCGGTTGAATTGGGTGAACGCGGTGAGGATTATATAATAGTTAAAAAAGGATTATCGAAAGACGATGTTGTTGCCCTTGTAGACCCAACTTTAGAATCGGAAGAAGCAGACAGCGAAAATGAAAATGTAAACCTCCCAAATTCAGGGAGTTAAAAATGAAAGAGATAGAAAATTTTAGAATAGGTCTTGCAGAATTAAAATCAAACAAACTCCGTACATCACTTACAATGCTCGGAATTATTTTCGGCGTTGGTGCGGTAATAGCTATGCTATCAATCGGCGAAGGCGCAAGGCAAGAAACCCTGGAACAGATTGAATTAATGGGAACTAACAATATTATCATCAAAGAGAAAAATGTAACTGTGTCGCAAGGGGAAAAAAGTAAAGCCGCTTTTTCTCCAAAATTAAACTTGCACGACGGCGAATCAATAAAAGAACTTAATCCATTTGTAGAAAAGGTTACCCCGCAAAGAGAATCTATTAACAATATCACTTACAAATCAAATATCATCGAAGCTAAAATTATCGGTACCAGCGATGATTATCCGTATGCATATAATTCACAGTTGGCTGCCGGTACATTTTTCAAAAAACATCATCTCCAGGATTATTCAAACGTTTGCGTTATCGGTTCGGGGGTTAAAGAAAAACTATTCAAGTTTGAAAACCCGATTAACAAGGAAATTAAAATTCACGACCTCTGGTTTAAAATCATCGGAGTTATTGCTTCAAAAAATGTTTCTGCTTCGGGAATAGAAAATTTAGGATTACGGGATTTCAACAATGATATCTATATACCGATCACAACAATGATCTTCAAGATGAAAAAGTATGTCCCCGAATCGAACGGAACATTAAATATGGGTAACATAGTATTCTTTTTCGATTTCGGAAACTTCGCACAGAATTACGATCGGACATCGATAAACCAATTAACCATAAAAATAAAAAAGGATGCGCCGATTAAAAAAGCTGCCGATCTTATCAAAAGAATTATGGAAAGAAAACATTACGGCGTTGCAGATTATGAGGTGATTATACCCGAACAATTGCTGGCTCAAAAACAAAAAACTCAAAAGATATTCAATATAGTAATGGGTGCTATTGCCGGTATTTCTCTGCTTGTTGGCGGAATAGGAATAATGAATATTATGCTTGCCAATATTCTTGAACGAACTAAAGAGATTGGGATACGCCGCGCCCTGGGTGCAACTAAACATGATGTACTTTATCAATTCATGTACGAAGCCGTTGTTATAAGTATAGTGGGCGGAGTTCTAGGAATTATAACCGGGTTTATACTTACATCGCTAATAACGGGATATGCCGAATGGCGCACTATAATTACACCGTTTTCTATTTTGCTTGCATTTGTTGTCTCGGTAGCGGTTGGGCTGGTCTTTGGTATTTATCCGGCTAAACAAGCCGCAGAAAAAGATCCTATAGAATCCCTCCGGTATGAATAACAACCGGATTCATCTGATGAGACAACACTTTGTTAACCACATTTAATCTCTTGGGGAAGAAATGAAAAGGGTAATAATAATTTTTGTTTTTCTATCATATTCGATTGTTTATTCGCAGAGAACTTTAACACTTGAGGAATCTATATCTATCGCGATGGGTGAAAGTTACAGTATAAAATCTGCAGAGCAATCATTGGTAAGTTCACAAATGAATCTTGAAGCAATCAAAATGGGCTTGCGCTCGTCTGTAAATTTAGAATTTGATCTCCCGAGGTATTCTCGTTCTTTATCGAGCCAGTTTAATACAACAATAGGAACGGAACAATTCTTTGAAGTAGGATATACTACCATAGAGGGCCGGCTTTCAATAACACAGCCGATCCTTTTCACTAACGGAACTTTATCGATAAGCGGTTCGGTTTTTGGAAGGGATCAGTTTGGTGAACTCACCGGTACAAACCGGGATTACTTTTCCAATGTCGGGATTAGATTACGACAGCCTCTTTTTGTATTCAACACACAAGCTGCCAATCTCGATCGCGCAGAAATCAATCTTGAGAAAACAGAGCGGCAATACACACAAGCGGAGAAAGATATTATCTATAACGTCACTTCATCTTTCTACTACCTATTCCGTTCAAAAAAGAATGTTGAAATAACAAAAGAGAAGGTGGCACAGACAGAAATATCATATAACACTGCCGCTAACAAGTTCAAAGCCGGATTAATCCCGGAAGTTGAAATGTTGCAGCTCGAAGTTGACCTTGCCGCCAGCAAAAATGAATTGCTGAATGCCGAACAGCTTTTTGAAGAAGCGAGGAATGAATTCAAATTATTGATCGGGTTAAGCCTTGACGAACAAATCGATGTGATGGCTAACTTACAATACTCTCCGGTTGAAATAAAAACGGAAGAAGCTATTGAAAATGCACTGAAACATAGATCTGATATTTTAAATGCAGAAGCAGATATTACATTAAGTAAAATGAACATTGACCAGGTTGAATCACAAAGCACTATTAGAGCCGACTTAACAGCCAATTACGGCATAAATAAGAACGACGAACAGTTTGATAACATTTTTAATAACTTTGAGGATACAAGAAGTGTTACAATGACTGTTTCCATCCCGGTTTGGGATTGGGGAAAAAATGCAAGAGAGGTTGAATCTGCCGAAGCCGGGCATAATCTAAATTTATTAAAATATCAGAACCTGAAAGAGCAAATTGTTAAAGAAGTGCTTTCGGCAATTAATAGATTGAATTCCGCAAAAGCCCGTGTTGAAGTCTTGAGTAAAAGTGTAGATGTAGCTGTAAAAAGTTATGAGATCAACCTCGAAAGATTTAAATCAGGCAATATTACGAGCTTTGATTTATCACAGATGCAATTAAAATTAACAGATTCAAAAATCAATAGTTTGAATGCGATGATCGATTATCAAATTGCACTTGCCGACTTGGAAAGAAAAACATTTAAGGAATACTAATGCAAATAATGCTTCCCGGATTGGGAAATCAATTAGATTTTTTCCTAAAAAATTATAACGTTGTCCCTGGAAAGATTCTAGTAATCGGCTCGGCAAGCGAGTACATTGCTAAAACGCTCGCCAAACGATTTAACCGCCAAGTAGATTTAATCGTAGAAGATTACGAATCACTCCTCAACTCAAAGTTGTTGATAGATAACAATCCCGGTATCAACATAAAACTGATGGAATACGATATAACGGATTTTCAAGATTCCGAATTTGATTTGGTGTATGCACAAGCATCCATCTCGTTAACAAAACGAAATAAAATTATAAAAGAGTTGAAAAGAATTACCAACGCCGGGTCATATCTCTGTGTTGGTGAGATTGTAAACCTAACTCAAGTAGTTCCCCGGTTTATTAAAGATATTTATGATTCCTCCGATCTTTCACCACTATATGTTGAATCTCTAGAACAATATTACTTGGAGCGGGGATTTTTAGTACTTGCATCATCGGATTTTTCGGAATCATTGCACGATTATTATAGTAACAGTTTGAACATGCTTAAAGACTCTAAGCAAATTCTTACTGATAACGAGAAAAGTTATTACAAAAAGCTCCTCAATAAAATCAGCCACGAATCAAACGCTTTTCTAAAACTTGGCGGTGATAAATATACCGGCTTCAAAGTATTGCTTCTGCAAAAGGGGCAAAATTGAAAAAAGGTGATCAGCTTGAATTAAAAATTACCGATTACGCTTTTGAAGGGAGGGGTGTTGCCCGTTTCGCTCTCATGGAAGCGATGCGAGCAAAAATTATAACGGAGCTGCATTCAACCGCGGATACGGAACCGAAAAAATTCGTAATCTTTGTTGATGGTTCATACCCCGGTGATAGGGTAATTGCTACTATAACAAAAATTAGAAAATCCTATGCAGAAGCTAGGATAAATGAATTAATCATCGCTTCAACTTTCCGAACAAAGGCAAAATGTAAATACTTTGGGGTTTGTGGTGGATGCAAAGCGCAAAATCTAATTTACTCACAACAAGTCAAATTCAAGGAAGAACAAGTCCGCGATATTTTTGAAAGAATCGGCGGATTAAAAGATTTCGAATTATTACCGATCATTCCTTCCGAAAATGAATTCTTCTACCGAAACAAAATGGAATATTCATTTGCTCAGAAAAGGTGGCTTACCGAAAAAGAAATTGGCTCAATGCAAGAGATTCCCGACAAGGACTTCGCTCTTGGTCTTCATATACCCGGTTTATATGACAAAGTATTAGATATTGACGAGTGCTATCTACAATCAGATTTGAGCAACCGGATTTTGAATTTTACCCGGTTTTTCTTCAAAAGTCGGTCGATTTCTATCTATTCTACACAAAAACATGATGGTTTTTTAAGAAATCTGATAATCCGGCAATCTCAATATGTTAAAGATTTGATGATTAACTTAGTCGTCTCCGAAGAGAATGAACGATTGTTCACAGAATACAAAAATGCTCTTTTGGATGGGTTTCCTAAAATAACCACCCTGGTTTTTAATATCAATAAAAAGAAGGCGCAAGTTGCAACGGGTGATTACGAAATAGTTTATTATGGTCCCGGTTATATACATGATTATATAGGTAAAAGAAAATTTAGAATAAGTGCTAATTCTTTTTTCCAGACGAACACGCTTCAAGCCGAAAAACTTTATCAAACCGCGGTAGAGTTTGCCGGATTCGTTGGTAACGAGATTGTGTTTGACCTCTATTCCGGCGCCGGTACTATACCAATTTACATTTCAAGCCGGGTAAAATATATCTACGGTTTTGAATCTGTTGAACCTGCAATTACAGATGCAAAGGTAAATATCGAAATAAACTCGGTAGAAAATTTCCAGCCGATACTTGCAGATCTTAACAAATCATTTCTACCGTTAGTAGAAAACAATGAATTACCTAAACCTGATGTTATCATTACCGATCCCCCGAGAAGCGGAATGAATCCGAAAACAGTAAACGATATTCTAAATCTAAAACCTACGAAAGTAGTTTACATCAGTTGTAATCCGACGACCCAAGCGCGTGATATTAAATTGCTATGCGAGGGCGGATACGAAGTTAAAAAGGTGAGACCTATTGATATGTTTCCACATACTTATCACATCGAGAATGTTGCTTTACTGATAAAAAAATGAGAGAGATTTTAAAAGGTGTGAGACGCGCTCCGGCGCGTCTCTACAGACATTTTATTCTTTATCCACTTCCGGTAAATTAAATTCCTTCGATATTTTTCCAATTGAATCAAGGCTAACTTTCCCAACAATATTTACTAAAGTTACTTTCCCTTCTTTATCGAGAGAAGTGATCATCAGGCCAACATATTCATTTGTGCCGCCGCTTTTTACGTAAACATTTGCAAGGTTGTCTTTATGTTTCGTTTTGATTATACGTGACCACTTCGATGATTGTAATTCTTTATCGATATTGAGTAAAGCATCTTCAATTGATTCAAGATTGCCCGCCATGAATTCATTTACACGGATTAATTTAAGAGCGCTAATAGCTTCGGAAATCCCGTCACTTTCGCCTTCTGCCATTTTAGCTACCATTTTGATTAATGGCTCTTCAAGATAAACTTCTGTTATCATCTCACCAGTTTTAAGACCGGTTATTTTTCCATAATCAAAATAGCCCGGTTCTTTTGTGTAATCTGTTTCTTGTGCAAATGCAAAAGTAGTTGCGAAGAGAAAAAGAATTATTAATAGATTTTTTGTTTTCATTTTATCCTCCTTAATTAAATATACTATTTACAATTCCAAGTCCGTCTTTTATCGGTTTTGAAACCCGGTCATTTAAAACTTCTCTTTTGAGCGTTGTTCCGGTTTGATTAAATATTTTACCAACAATTGCAAGGGCTTGCCGTGCTTGTTTATCCGCATGTTCAATTTCTTGCCGGCTATAAACGGGATGGATTTCCCGTGTACTGAATAAAGCAACTATTATTGCCGCAACTACCAGGACAGAAGCAATGGCGGATACTAACGGTCTGCCGAATACAACCGCAGCAAAATCACTATTGAATGAATTTTGACTAATCCGCAGCGGAATGCTTTTTTGTTTTAATGATTCAATTATCTCTTCGGGGCAATCTTCTTCTTTTAATTCGTGAACCTTGATTGCTGTGTTGCAATAGCTTTGCAAAAGTTTTTTGACATTATCATCACCCTTAGCGGCACGATAGACAAAAATACGTTCAAAAATATTTGCATCATTATATGCTACGGAAATGATCTTGTTGATCATTTCTTCGTTAAGCTCATATGACTTCTTGCGGTTCATAATGTTTTAGTTCCTCTTGCAACTTTTTACGCGCCCTTAATAAATAAACTTTTACAGAGTTTAGGGGTATATCAAGTGTCTTGCTGATTTCGTTGTATTTCAGTCCTTCAATTTCGTACAAGACGAAAATGCTTCTTAAGTTTTCCGGTAATCTTTGAATTGCTTCTTTTACCTTTGATGTTACCATATTAATGTGCGTTACAAAATAAGGATTATCATTATTGCTGTTAATTGAATATGTATCTTCAAACTCTTCGTCCATCTCGTATTCGCGTGTAATGCTTATTGCTCTTTTTCTTAAATAATCAATACATAGATTGTTCGTTGTTTTCATTATCCATGTTTTAGCAGCCAGCATATTAAATTTATCAACGTTCTGCCAGATTCTGATCATTACCTCCTGGGTAACATCGTCAGCATCCATTCTGTTTTTCAGCATATAAAGGGAATATGTATAAATCTTGTTTTTATACTGCTGAATTAGAAACCGGTATTTCTGTTGTTCCAGCATAATTTCTGATATTAAAGACGAGTTAAGATAATGAATTGTTACATTGTTGAATACCGTATTGTATTCGAGGCATATAAAAATTAATTTATTAATAGTATTCAAAAATGTTTGTAAACAAAATAATAATCGTTAATAATGGATGAATCAATAAAAAGAATCGAATTCGTTTTTAGAAATTCGATTTCGCAAGATGAGCTCTTTGATGCATTCCGCGAGGCAATCATCTTAAAAATAAACGATGCTACTCTTTACAAAATACTTTTGGCCAACCCGGCACTTAACAAAGACGAAATTAAACTGTACACCGAAAAATTACTTAAAGAAATTCCGGGAAGCACTTACCAATTGTGCATGTGGACAGCGAAAGTATTTGAAAACCACGTAGAAGATTACGAGCAGCTTGAACATGCAATTCTATACTACACAAAGGCGTGTTATCACAACCCGGGATCGCACGAACCTTATTTGGATCTTATTAAATTGTACAACCTGGATATAGAATTACCCTCTAACAAAAAAATTCTCCAGATAGTAGAAAGCGGTACTTCTTCTGTTATTTATAAAAGCAAAATTTATTTTGCGCTTTCCGATCTATTCAAAAAGATAAATGATCTTAACGGTGCATCAAAGTACCTTGCATTGGCCAACAAAGCATTAGAGACAGAGCCGGATTAAAATCCGAAATTCGGAGTCCCAAAATATTGAGGGGATCAAATACGGTTTAGATGAAAGGATCTTTCAATTTATGAAAGCATTATTTTCTTTTTCAAAAGAATCAAGAGACTTGTTGAATTTTAATAGTAGTACCCGATTGTGAAGTAAAAAAATGTTGGTCCCCACACAACGGTATTATTAGGAAGAGTATCCTTCAAGTAAAAACTTTTGCCAACCGAAAAATCCGCCGGACCAACCGGTGTGTTTAACGAAACCGACGCCCCGATACCATGACGCAAATCTTTTAGTCTTATCTGTTCGCGTTCGGTCCAAATGGAGCCGAGATCATACCGTACTTTAACATAAGCATCAAAGAAAAGCTGGAACGGAAGTTTGTGTCTATATTCGAGGGAGGAAACCAATATTTGTCTGCCCCGGTACTCGTTCTCCCTTAATCCGTAAAAATTATTTTGTCCGCCCAAAGAAAATTGCTGGCTCAGTGGAAGCGTTTTATCGGCAAAACCAAATATACCGTGATATGTAAATGCATTGGGTGCATTTAATCCTAACACACTTTTGTAATCAAAAAGAAATTTGGAATAGCCAACATCGCCGCCCAAGGCTTCTTGCGCGGTTTCAAATGTACTTTTTATTAAAAAACCATCTGTTGGATAAGGATAATCATTTTGTGAATCGATCGAAAGCGAAACTTTAATACTCGATATATCTATTTTATAAGCTTGAACACTTCGTTCAACTTTATTTTTTATCTGGTCACTCTGGTACCTTGCTTCTATAAACAAATTACCAAATCTTTTTACCTGGGCTCCAATACCGATCGATCCACCAATATTAATTTGGCGGTACTCGCCGATTTTGCTTCTAGAATATTTATTGTGCGCCTCGATAGAATCATCTTTAAAAGTATTTATATCAACAAATTCATAAAATCCGCGGACTTTGTAGGTTAGGTAAGAATCAAAAACACGGTTCGATTTAAATTCGAAAACGTATGATCTGTTTCTAATGCCTCCTGAAATAGTAGCGCCAAGTTCGGTACCGGTACCGTTAAAATTTTCATCACGCAGATCAAAAGAGAGCTGCGACAAATACTCGTTGTCTATTCTCATACCAAATCTTATAACACTAGACGGTTTTTCCATAACCCGAACGATTAAATTATTTTCCGTTCCGTTCCTTTCAACCAATAACTCAATCTGTTCGAACAAATTACTGCTTCTTAAATTTGCCAATCCGCGTTCAGCCCTATCATATAAAAAATAGTCCCCGGCATTCATCGGGAATTCTCTTGTTATCAATCGACCTATAGTTTTAGTATTGCCTTCTGTTCTGATATTTGAAATGCGTCCTTCGTCAACTTCGATTTCAAGCGTTCGAGAAGTTTCGTTGTAATTTAACTTGTTTATTCTTGCTAAGAGATATCCCATTTTTTTGTAATGCCTCAAAATCTTTAAGCCGGCACTAAGAACTTTTGTTGGGTTATATGACTTGTTCAAGAGAGGTGTTAATTCATTATGTATAACATCTATTGAAAGAACGGAATCGCCAAGAAGCGAATAATTCAGAACAACCGGATATTTTTCAACAAAGAAACTTATATAAGAAGATGAATTGAACTGTTCGATTTCTGCCCAGATATTTTTAAAATCACTTTCCTTTTGAAGTTTATAAAGCTCGAAGAGTATTTCTTTGTTTGAAATTGAATCTTTGCCGGTAAATTTTGACTTGATGTAAATTTCAATTTCCGGCGGTGCTTCTTTCACAAAAACATTTTTATAAAATGTTTCCTTCGCCCCAAGATTCTGTTTGAATTTCCTTTCAAAAACATTTCTGATACTGTCGATTATCATATTGCATGAATCATTGCCTTCTTTTATTAAACGGTCAATATTTGCAAAGTCAGAATTCTTAACACCGGCAAGCTTCGGTTGAATAACAAAATCTGCGGCTTGTAATTGCTGGTCGTTCAATATTTGCATAGGAATACTCACAAGCTGATCGGCAATCACCCACGGATAGTTTAATTCACTCTCCTGGTATAACGGGCTGACTGCGTTGCCGGCAACAACTATCTCGGCACCAAGATTTCTTGTTTCCTTTGCCGGTATATTCGCGACTAGCCCACCGTCAACAAGCAGAAGGGAATCGTGTTTTACCGGCGGCAGAAGAAGTGTTACGCTCGAACTTGCTTGCATTGCAGTTCCAAGCGGTTCCTTGTCGAGTATTATTTCTTTTCCCGAAACCAAATCGGAGCTTACTGCACGGTATTTAAAAAGCAGATCGTCAAATGAATCTTTGGGTTGAAGCGGTGCGTTCAGAGAAAGTAAATTCAAAAAATTCGCCGCTCTTTGTCCGGAGCTGATTGATTTGGGAATTATCGGCTTCAACCCGTCCATTCTAAATGCAACAATTGCTCTGTCTTCTGTAATTTTTTGATCGATAAATAATTCATTACGGCTTGACTGTTCTACGGAAAACAGATCGCCCCAGTTAATTACCGAAAGTATGGAATCGATATCGTCAATCGAATAACCGGAAGAATACAAACCGCCGATTATGCTGCCCATGCTTGTACCGACAATAAATTCTATGGGGATATCGTTTTCTTCGAGCGAGCGGAGAATTCCAATTTGCGAAAGAGCTCTTGCACCGCCGCCGCTTAACGCCAAACCTATCTTGGGCAAGCTGTTGGGTACTAGCTCTATTATTCCGAATGGCAGTACTTTTTCGGTTAGACTTAATTTAAGTGTGTCTTTCTGCTGGGCTGCTGCCGGTGTAAATAGAAGAACAAACAAAAAAATATTTAAAATTTTTCGAGTCATTTAACACCGGCGTTAAAAGAAAATATTATTTTCTTTTTGAAACAGATTTCTTCTGTGTTTGCGCTTGTTTCTCTGCCGCTTCCATCATACGCGCCATAAACCCTTGCTTCTTTTTAGGGTTAGCAACCGGCACAAGTTCTATCTCGGTTCCTTTCCTATGATTAACATAATATTGTTGTGCTATCGAAAGAAAATTGAACATAAAATAATACAAGTTCAACCCGGAAGGAAGTCCCATAAACATTAACGTAAACATTATCGGCATTACATACACAAGCGCTTTTTGCGATGGATCTTTTACCGTCATCTTCTGTTGAACAAACATTGTAATACCCATCAGCAAGGCAAGTCCGCTTACTACATCTATTCCGAAGAGCGGAATCTTGAATGGAAGCCGGAACAACACATCGGGTGCAGAAAGATTATTAATCCAAAATATAAACGGCTGCTGACGAATATCAATAACTATATTCAGCAGACTCCACAATGCTATAAAGATGGGCATTTGAAGAACCATCGGCAAGCAACCGCCCATTGGATTTATTCCATAAGTAGAATAAAGCTTCATTGTTTCTTTTTGAAGCTTCTGCGGATCATCTTTAAACTTTTCTTTTATTTCACTTACCTTCGGCTGAAGAAGCTGCATCTTCTTCATTGATTTCAAACTTTGGCGCGTTAAAGGATGAAGTGCAATTTTAATGATTAAAGAAAAAATTATTATCACAAATCCGTAGTTCGGAATAAATGTATGTATGAATTGCAGAAGCGGAAGAAATATATATTCCGATAATGGCCTGATAATAAATTTAAGTCCAAAGAAACTTCCAAAATCAAACAGTGCTTGATAGTTTCTGTTATAAGATTTTAAAGTATCATAAATAATCGGTCCGGCGTAAAGCTCAAACGAGTCTTTTTGATAGCTCCCGTTTTGGAAAGGTATTTTTAAACTTGCGCTGTAATACTCACGAACACCCTGGCTGTTCTGAACATGAGTCCCTTCAAAGTAAGCACCGCCATCCTTTGATGGGCTATCCGGTGAAATGATAACTGCAAAATATTTGTTGCGGACAGCAATCCAATCGACTTTACCGTTAATATCTTTTGTTACTTTTTCCGATCCGGTAGCATCAACCACAACTTGCTCGTCACCCGAATATGCGCTGGAGCTCGAATTTGTAGCTTCGTCAACGGAGTTTTTCTCGACAAAATTTATTCCCTCCGACCAGACAACATCATAACGGTAGCTGCTTATTACATCTTGCATATTCTCAAGTTCTATATCAACTTTGCTGGAGTAGCTGCTTCCGCAAAAAATAAATTTTTTCCTGATTATTCTGTTTTCCGAATTCTTAAATACATAGTTAACCGCAAGCGAATCCCTGGTAGAAAGTTTATAGTAATAATTCGTAAGATCGGAGTTGAAATCGAGTGCGGAAGAGTTAACAAGCTTACCGTCTTTGGTAACAAACAGAACATTAAAATCGCCGCCGCTTTTGGGATTGATTAATTGAACATGGCGGTTGTAAAAATCGGAAGTATCTTCAATTTCATTTCTATACCATGTGCCGTAATTCTTCAAAAAATATTTTCTTATTCTTCCGCCCTTGCTTGTAATTTCAATTTTTGCAAGTTCGGTTTCGATGGTAACAATTTTTTCGGGCTGTTCCATATTTCCAAAAGAAGCGGGCACTTCTGTTTGTTCTGCTGCCGGTTTAGATTCTATCTTTTCTTTAACCGGTGCTTCTTTTTGTACGTGTGTGGTATCAGTTTTTTTCTGCTGGGTTGGCTGCGGAGTGGGCGAATTAAAGTAGAGCCATACTACTAAAATTATTCCTATAAGAATGAATGCTGATGTTGTCTGTTTGTCCATTAAAATTCCTATTGATTATTCAACTGGATCGTAACCGCCTTTATTAAAGGGGTTACACCTTAAAATTCTCCATACTGCTTTTGTTCCTCCTTTAAATACACCGTATTTGGAAAAAGACTGTATCGCATACTCCGAACAAGTAGGGTAAAACCTACAAGAGGGGGGAAACATCGGCGAAATAAATTTCTGGTAAAGTTTAATTAGATATATAAAAAAAAGTCGCATGTCAGAATATTTTTCTCAACTTGTCCATCAAATCTAATACATCCGGCATAATATCTTTCAACGATAGTTTTTTGTTCTTTTTTTGATTCAATGTATTAGAAGAAAAAATAAGAAGTAGCCCAATTTTATTTTCCGTGCAATAATTACAAAGATCGATCTTGTTCAAGCGGAAAGATTCGCGAAGTAGTCGTTTAAATCTATTCCTCCAAACAGCATTGCCGCTTTTTCTAGAAACTGCATAGGCAGTTTTAATCCCGGCTGTGTCGGAATTTCTATCAATATAAAAAGCTGCTTTTAATCTAAGGGAAGAGGAGAAAACAACTTCTCCTTCAGAATAAACCAGATCAAATTCCTTTTTACTTTTGATTCTTTCTTTAGAAGAAAGACCAAACTGTTTCAAAAGAACCTCAACAAAACTATATATGAGGAGTTACCTAAAATCATAAAATGTTATTTAAGATGATTAAAAATCTCCTCTTATACCAATGGTATTATTTTTCGTCGCTGACGGTTAGTTTTTTTCTTCCTTTTGCTCTTCTGCTAGCAAGAACTTTGCGGCCGTTTTTTGTAGCCATTCTTTCGCGGAAACCGTGTTTATTCTTTCTTTTTCTATTGCTTGGTTGAAAAGTACGCTTCATTGTTAATCCTTATCATTTGAAAGTGGGCAAAATTACGCAAAAAAGAGGTAACTACCAAAGAATCCGATAGGAGATGCTATCTAAATAATCTCAACATAATCTATTTAAAAGGAGAAGGCGGCTTCCCGATGAACAACCCAGCCGAAGTGTTGTCCACCAAAAAAACCGCCGCCATCAGAAAGCTTTTTTTGAGGGTGTTTTGCTTTCTTATTAGGGTGCTTATGTATGCTTTATTATGCAACAGAAATGCCAATTAAACATTGCGAAATTGAACGGAAATCATTGTTGACTTATATGACGGATGTATCAGTTTGAAATGGAATATTAAAATAGACCACTATTTATTTTCCGTTGAATAAGGGAATACAGCAAACAAAAAAAGCGGTCCTTGTGAGACCGCCTTTCCTTGATTTTGAATATTTGATGCCGGGAATTACTTTATCAATAACATCTTCTTTGTAATGGAATTTGATGAAGTTGTAAGATTGTAGAAATATACTCCGCTCGGTAAATTCGATGCGTTGAATTCTATTTCATGCTTACCAATTTCAAACTCGTCGTTGGCAAGTACCACAATTTCTCTTCCGAGAATATCAAATACTTTTAGTTTTATATTTTCTTTCAAGGGTAAAGAGAAAACTATTTCTGTTGTTGAGTTGAAAGGATTGGGGTAATTACTTAACATTTCAAATTTTTTTGTTTGTTCGATTGCTGCGTCAACATGGGTAATATTATTTTTATAGAATAAAATCTTTCCATTTTTTCCAACTACCCAACAGTATTTATTTAAATAGTTGTCAATAGCGTTTAGTATTAATGGAGTTTCATATATTTTATTAAATCTTAGCGTTGGATCAGTGTAATATACTTGATGTTCTCCGGTAGGTTTTACATACAGAAACCAAGAGTTTTCTCTATCAGCAGAAGATATATCTTTGATAAAGTAAATAAAATCGTTGTATAATGACCAATTATTTCCCTGATCAATCGAAGTAGTTAAGCAGCCATCTCCAGCTATTATTAAAGAATCATCTATAATTTTTAGATCAAGTATTCCAGAACTAAAGCTGCCGGTATATTCCCAACTATCACCACCGTTTTTTGTTTTGAAAAATTCTGTTTCACTATTATCGACAAATGATGTTTTGGTTACTATCCCATAATTGCTATCAAGAAAATCAATACAGATAAATGATATAATGATATCAGCGGAATCTTTAATCACAGTTTGCCATGTATTACCCCGATCACTTGTTTTGGCAACCATAGAAACTTTTGGTATAAACCACGCATCGGCGAGTGTAATCCACCCGGTATTTTCATCGATAAAATAAAAGTCATTTACATTAAGATTATTTTCTATTTCTATTTGAGACCAATTTGTTCCACCATCAAAAGAAGTAAATAATTTACCTTGTGTTTGAATGAAACCATTTGACTTATCAATAAATTTTAGTTTTGTGAAGCTATTTGTAATAAAATTAGTTTGAGTTAACTCCCACGAAATTCCGCCATTTGTAGTTTTAATAATTAAACTATCTCCAATAGCCCATCCCGTAAGTGAATCAACAAAACAAACGTCCCACAAATCAACTGTAACACCGCTATTTTGTTCACTCCATTGCGCTCTCAGCAGAATAGACATAAAGAGAAATATTAAAAACGTAAACCTTTTCATATTACCTCCTCAAAGGGAATAATAGGGGATTTATTTTTTTGTTTTTATAAACTATTAATTTAGATAAACAGTGAAAGGTTCGTTAAAAAAGGATCGCTGGATTTTTATCTGCGAATAATCTAAAGCAATGTTTTTTTTAAATCAAGACAAAAAATATTGTATCAACTAATTGTTGTACAGATTATCCTTTTTTAACTGTTAAGACAAAAATTCTTCCAGCGCTCTGCTCTTCTGCTCGAGCTCAATTAGGAAAGGATCGTATTCGTATATCGATTCGAATTAAAGGGGAGGCAATTTGCTGCTGCTTATTTAGTGTTGAGAATCCATAAAGCAATGTCAATATGAAAACTTTTTGTAAATCTCTCTCTTTTTCCTTGCTGTCAAGGACCATTCCTTGACAGCAATATTATTCTATAATACGTCCCTCATTTCTATGCCGGCCCAGTATACAAGAAATAAAAATAACAAATAAATTTTTCATCATTGTTTCCCCTTATTTATCTGTAATCTGTTAATAACGTTTTTCTTATGTATGAATATTTTCCAAGATTATAATGATACACCATCTCTACCATTCCTACAATTCCAAGCCCAACTT
This sequence comes from Melioribacter roseus, assembly GCA_020723165.1. Classification (GTDB taxonomy): domain Bacteria; phylum Bacteroidota; class Ignavibacteria; order Ignavibacteriales; family Melioribacteraceae; genus DYJK01. The sequence continues at coordinate 23,074 of DYJK01000006.1, forward strand.
TAACAAAGTAATAAACTTCATCGCGGAACAACGGTTCATAGTCTGCATATGCCATCTTATAAACAACACATCTGAAATCCCCAAATGGTGTGCTCAATAAGGAATCTGTTGACACACACGTGTATTGCGTAATTACATCATCGGGCACATTAGAATAATTTCCTACAGTTGAATAATAGAATACATGTCCGCTTTCTGATTTCCCTTTTTCAGTTGGGTAAGGGAATACTAAATCATTAAAAGACATTTTTACAGTATCATATTTTTCTATTCCTGAATAATATAATCCGTTTCTATTTTGATAAATTAATTTACTTCCTTCAAATGAACCTGGTTTATCATAATAAGGTTTTAACCCTTCATCACAATTAAATAATTTGTAATTTATAATTTTTTCTCCGTTAATAACTTGCGATATAGTGTCATCAATAATAAATCCAAATTTCCATTGACTAGGCGTTCCACCAGTACCATCTGAATTAAGTTCGTATTCTCTATAGAGCCAGTAGTTGCCAAGATTAAGTGGCATAAGAGTGTCGTATTCAATCAGTTGATCAGGTTTTACAACGTCGCCGCCTTCACATCCACCAATTATTATGAACATACCTACTATAATTAGAGTGATTAGTTTTTTCATAATCATTTTTCCTTTTTTCCTTGCGGTCAAGGACCATTTTTAGTCAGTAATGTTCAATACCTTGATAAAATTTAGAATAAATAATAGTAGTAACAAAAAAGAAGAGTTCATCTGTTAGATAGTTTCTACCTCTTAGTCCCATAACTAAATATAGTCAATATTATTTCGTCGAGGGATGGTCCTCGACGATTGCTTAAAACAAAAAAGGCGGTCCTTGTGAGACCGCCTTGGAATCTATTGGCATTGCCTTCTTGTAGACAGCTACCTTCTGCTTATTTTACTTTGTCAATATCATCTTCTTACTGATGTTTACATTGTTACCAACTAATCTGTAAACATAAATTCCTGATGCAATATCTGAAGCATCGAATGTTACTTTGTGCATTCCAGAACCAATCTCTCCGTTCAACAATGTTGCAACTTCTTGACCGAGTACGTTGAATACTTTAACCGAATAATTTCCGGCTTCGGGTACTGCAAACTGAATTGTTGTGCTCGGATTGAATGGGTTCGGGTAATTCTGGTTCAATTCGAATTTAGTCGGTACTTCGCTTAATCCATCGTTTACATCTGTAGCTGTGCCGGTGGATTTAGACATATAGATCTTGCCTTCTTTTGTTCCGACAAACAGATCATCCGAACCGGTTGGAACCATTAACGAGCTTACACCAAATCCGCCCATGCCAAGTGATGTCCATGTATTACCATTATCAGTTGATTCGAATACACCGCTTGCCCATGATGCTACATAAACTTTACCGCTGCCGCTTACACTTATCGAGTAGATGAATGGAGCGTTTAAGTTTGTAACTTTAGACCATGTTGCACCGCCATCGAATGAACGATAGAGACCGTCGCCGTATGTTCCGGCATAAATTGCGCTGCTTGATGAGTTCATTACCCATACAAAATCATAACCGATATTTACGTTAACCCAAACCGATCCGTCGAATTTAAATACTCCGCCGCCAACACTTGCTGCAAAGAGTTCGCCTGATGCAGTTGCTGTTACCGACTGAATTGTTAAGAAGTAACTTAAACCGTTGTTCATCGGCAACCATGTTGTTCCGTTGTCTGTAGATTTGTAAACCCCAAGACCCCATGTTCCGGCATAGATAACTCCGCCGCTTACTGTAAGTGAATGAACATCGATTCCGGCTAATGAAGTTAATGACCAGCTTGTACTGTTAAATCTGTATATACCAAGTTCGGTTGCTGCGAATATGTATCCACCGCTTATCTGTAATGACCAGATGAATGATACATTCATTCCGGTGTTTATAACTGTCCATGTCTGACCGTTGTTAGAGGACATATAGATTTTTCCGCCCCATGTACCGGCGTAGATATTCTGTCCGTCAAAGATCATCGAGTAAACAATTTCGCCTTCACCAAATCCGTTTACATACTGCCAATCATCACCACCGCCATTATTTCCGCCGTTGTCATTACCGCCAACAGTTACTTCAACTGAAGCCGAGTTATTGTTTGGATTAGGATCGATTGTTATTGAAGATACAATAATTGCAACGTTTGTTATCTCTTTTTCACCAGGAATATTTCCGCCGAATGGTGAAAGGTTCATTTGACCCATACCGACCAATGATTTACAAATCATTTGACCGTTGATAACTCCGGCTGCAAAGTTAATATTGGCAAAAGAAGCTAAGATTGATCCGCGGATATCTATTCCTTGGATTGTCATGCTTGTTGCTTGATAGAAATTATAAAGTACATTATTAATTGCAGTACCATTTACTGTTAAACCGCCGGCCCAGTTAATATTTGTACCGTCAATGTTAACCAATACTGCTGATCCGTTTGGAACGCTGATAGTTACATTGTTAGCAGAAGAAAGATCGGAACCGCTAACTGCAAATACGTTCAAGAACGGATCGGTACCCGATAATGTTAAGCCGCCCCATTGGAATGTTGTTGTACCGTTTACTGTGTAGCCGCTTAACGATAGTGATAAGTTTTCTAAGTATATTTTTGCTGCTGCAAAATCAATCGGGTTACCCTGGCTGATTGTTCCATCAACTGTAACGCCCGGGATTGGTAAGTTTGTTGTGTTTCCGTAAACAACATTGCCATTATAAACGCGTCCGCTTAAGTATGTTAAATCACCGCCGACTATTAATACATCACCGCTGTTCATTGGTAACTGGTCGCCGATGCTGTAGTTTGCAAAGTTAGCATCGCCGCCAACTGCAACTTTACCTTGTGTATCTGAAGAAGGTTGATCAACGTCTTCAATTACAAACAAGTTATAGTCTGCTGCAACTCCAAGATCGAATGTGCTGTTGTTTACCTGGTCGCAATCAACTTTAACATAAATTGTTAATGTTGCTGTCGAACCTGAATTCAAATCTCCAACATTCCAGATACCGGTTGTGTAATCGTATGTACCTTGTGATGTTGTGTGAGAAATATAATCTGCGCCCGAAGGTAAAAGATCACTTGCAATAATACCTTCTGATTTATCAGGACCGTTATTCTTTACAGTAATTGTATAGTAGAATTGTTCGCCGCATTCCGGATTGCTTTCGCTTGAAGTTTTATTGATTTCAAGATCTGCTTCTTTCTCTTCACAGTTAACAATAACCGTATGGTTGTCATCATAACGAACTGTATTATCGCCAAAGTTATAATTATCTAATGAAGGATGACCGATTACCCAAGCTTCATTTATTAATTCGCCGCAATCATTAGGAGTAGTTTCGTAATCATATGTAAATGTTGCGCTTTGACCCGGGTAGAGTTGTAAATATTTAATCTTATGATCGCCGCTCGGTTTTAACATTGGATCATAAACATTTGCGCCGCCCGAAAGAAGAACATCGCCGCAGTTGCTTACTGTAAATGTGTATGTAATTGTCTCGCCAACGTTAACTGTAGCCGGACCGGTTTTGATCATGCTTACACATACTTTGAAAAATCCGAAATCTATTGTTAAGTCATCATTGCAATTAACAGTAACAGTTGCAGTCTTATTGTTATCGCCGTCGCTGTCTTTTGCATCATCAGAACCTTTGTCTTTAAATGTTAAGAACCATTTTTCACTTTGTGAACCGGCTAAAACGCCGCTGCCAGTAAAGTTGCTTGCTGCTACTCTAACTTTATATGTACCATTTGGCAGATTGTTGAAGAAGTAATAACCGTTTGCATCTGTAGTTGTTGTTTGCAATGGGTTGCCTTGTGAGTCGAGTAATTCAACGACAACATTAGCTAATCTGGGTTCGTCAGTATCTTGAATTCCATCTGTATCCATATCATGCCATATAAAATCGCCAATCTTATTCATACATTCTTCTTCACATTTAGGGCCATATGTTGTACAATAAGTAATATCTTGACCGGCTTTTATTGCAAGGTCTGTTATAACAGCTTCGAACTGTCCGTCTAAAGTTACAGAGAAAGTAACTTGACCTCCGTCTTTATTAACCGGGACATCCCACTTGATTCCAAATAATCCGGTTGTTGGATCGGTTACGACTTCCCATGGCTCCGGTGATGCATCAATAACATTATCTTCACAAAGAGCTAAAACCCAATGAGATAGATCGTGATCGGCATTAATTCCGGTTATGGTATATGTCCATGTAGAAGTGCCGTCGTTATTGTTGACTACTCCATCGAAGTGGACATCAAAACCTCCGCACAGATCTTCCGGAGGACAATAACCGAAGTCCGCATCGTAATATTTCTGATTATTACTTAATGTTATATTATATGATCCGGTTGTACTTAATGTATATACCTGGTATTGTGCCGGAACAGATATGATTTCAACGAGATAATTATTATCACAAAGACCGGTAAAGAAATATTTTCCTTGTGCATTTGTTGTGTCTGTTTTAACTATTGTTTGACTATTTTCAGTATAAGTCAATTTAACAACCGCGCCTTCTATTGGTGTTGAACCTTGCTGACCGCCATTACAATCACCGGTCATGTCAACAAACACGTAATCACCAATTTCGCCAGCACATTCTTCATAAATACCGGCATCCCATGTTAAGTCATTTTCGCCGGCTGTTAATGTTGTGCAGATTGTCTTTCCGGTGGTTATATCAGCATCGCTGTCTTTTGCATCATCGCTACCAGCATCCTTAATTGTGAATACATAGCCGGAAGGTAATGTAAATACTACATAGTAATCACCGGGATTCAGATTCGAGAATAAGTAATTACCGTTTGAGTCTGTTGTTGTTGTTGAAATTAAATTATTGTTGCAGTCGTATAATTTTACCGTAACATTTGGTACACCTGATTCGCTACCATCTTGTATGCCATCTTTATCGGTATCAAACCAAACTTTGTCACCTAAAGAAGCTTTACAATCTATAATAACAGTTGCTGAAGCTGAAAATTCAACATTAGCAGAACCGTCCGTTGGATGGCCAATTGCTGTAACAGCATTAACTAATTCGCCGCAATCTGTTGTTTTAACTGTGTATGTCTTGGTTAGTGATTTTGTTGCGCCTGGATTTACTGGTGTAAGATTACCAATTTTATGATCGCCGCTTGGATTGATCATAGCGTCATAAAGATCAACACCGCCGCTTAATGTTATATCACCGCAATTTTCTACCGTGAAGGTATAGGTAATAACATCACCCGGCTGCGCTGTTTGCTTATCCGCTGTTTTGATTACGCTTACACATGTCTTATAAAATCCAAAATCTATTGTGATGTTATCATTGCAGTCCAATGTTACAGATACTGATTGATTTTTATCAGCGTCGCTGTCTTTTGAATCATCGCTGCCTTGATTTTTCTTTGTTGAATACCACTTTGTTTGAGCTGTACTTTCTAATACTCCGCCGGCATTATAATTAGATGATGCTACCCTTACTTTATAAGAACCATTATCTAAATTTGCAAATTCATATTTACCATTTGCATCCGTGGTGGTTGTAGTAATTAAGTTACTATTGTCGTCAAGCAGTTCAACTAATACTCCTGGTATTCCAGGTTCATTTGCATCTTGAATTCCATCAACATCTTTATCGTGCCATACGAAATCACCAATCTTATTTTTACATATAACGACTTCACATATTAAATAACCGTTATCAACTGTACCGTTGTCAAAATTTTCATTTATCGCTGTTGCTGCATCTGTAATTTCGCTAAAAGAATATGATGTAGACCCGCCGCCTAATGCCGTATTTGCAATAGCTAAAAATTGGTCAACTGTTAATCCATAGAAAGTTCCGCTTGCTATTACAAGATTGGCAAGGTCAGTTGAGTTTGTACCGAGATAACCAGCTCTATCAAACTCAACATTAAGGGTAAGTGTTACAACATGTCCGGCTAACGTATTACTTAATGTATTACCCGGATCAGTATAATTCTGTGTTAAGGCAGCAGACGTTCCGCCGGATGGTAGAAAATCTTTTACCGCCGAAGCACTGGTTAATTCTAAAGTATAATTACCGCCAACTGTTAATCCGGAAGGGAACACGCTATCAAAATATAGATCCCTAATTTTACCGGGTGTACTGTTTGATGAACTTCCCCATCCGCCGGGTGTAAATGTTGTATAACCATTTAAATCACAATCGCCGGGGGTGTACCATTCAACGGTTGCAGTAACTTCTTTTTCATCAAAGGATGGTGTTGCTAAAACTAATTTCTGTTTTGTATCGGGATAATTTTTATGAACGTATCTTGTTCCTTGCGGTATTTCAATATCTGCTTTTGCTTTAATTGTAGCAGTGCCGGTTCCACTGTAAGTTAAAGTAATTGGTCCAGCATGACCGCTTGCATCGGTAGTAACTGTTGTTGCACTAAGTGTTCCTAAAGTTGTTGTTAACTGAACTTGAATTCCCGATAAAGGATTGCCATTAATATCTGTAGCATAAATATCAAAATTTGCCGGTGTTCCTTGAACAAATGATTGTGCCGGCGGTATTATTAAAAGAGTCTGAAGATATTCTACTACATTATGATTTGCATTTGCGTCTGCTATAATTGCAAGAGTTCTGTTCTTTACATTGTTATTGTTTGTAATTGTGTTTGGGTCCACTCCATCACTGAAATGCCAAATAGCAAACTGAACTGAAGCCGCTTCTTCGTTGTTATCGGATAGCTTTCCTGAATAACTGGTTTTGTAAGGATAATAATGATTCAATACATAAGTAATTTCCGATGATGTACTTCCTTCATCCCAGTAATCCTGGTTATATACTAATCCGTGTTGAAGATCAATACAATAGAACTTTTCCGGGTTAGAGTTTAATGTACCATTAAAAGTACCGGCAAAGTTACTTGCGCTATTATGCGTATAAGGATTAGTATAATTAATTGTTTTGCCCTCAGCAGTACCGGTAATTTGAGCATAGCTGGTATAATCTGTTACACTTTTCGCCCCGTCTTTTGATTGAGCTAAATTAGTAACTGTCAAGCCAAATAAGAGCACTATACTTAATAATACTCTCATAAACGGTTTCGGCTGTAAATTCATTTATCCTCCTATTTAGAAATTCTTCTATTTGAAGTGAATAGATAAATTCAATACAGATGCCAAGGAAAAGTGCATTTTTCATTAATAATCGAAACTTTTTGCGAGATGTTAAGGAGTGTTTTGTACCAAAATGATATTTTGATTCATTAACGAATAATTTTTTGCCTCTTATTAATTTATTTGAAAACAATCAGTTAGGTCAGAATAAACCTCAAGACATCTTTAAGACAAGCATTTGTATGACGGTTTTTCAATATCGTTACAACATGGCTTAATCTTCTTATTGAAATGAGATGTTTATTCTCAAAGTGGGGCGATTTTTTTGCACTAAATCTGTGATTTGAATTAAATGAGGAGACAATTGCTTGCCTCCTCATATCTTAAGGACGGCTGGTTACTTCATCAATATCATTTTCTTAACAATATTAACATCATTACCAAAGAGTTGATAGAAATAAACTCCCGATGATAATGCACTGGCATCAAAAATAATTTTATGATATCCGGGACCGAATTCTTTTTCAGTCAAAGTTTTGATCGTTTGACCGAGTATGTTATAAAGTTTTATTGAGTACGTTCCGGATTTCGGAATGCCAAACTCGATTGTGGTTGTTGGATTAAACGGGTTGGGGTAATTCTGCTTCAAGGAAAATTCTGTTGGAATGATTTCCTTCTCTTCCAAACCGGTTGCAGTGCTTACTTTCATAAATATCTTTCCGTCTTTTGTACCGGCGTAGATATTATGAGTTCTCGGATTAACAAGAATCGAACTCACTCCAAATCCACCCATACCAAGTGACGACCAGGTATTTCCAAAATCGGAAGAAGCAAACACACCGCTCGTCCACGAGCTTACATAAACATTATCGTCCGGATCAATTTGAATTGAATAAATGAATGGTGCATTCAAGTTTGTAAGTTGCGCCCAGTTCAATCCGTTATCCATAGAACGATACAATCCCTCGCCGTAAGTTCCGGCAAAAAGAACATCGGTCGATGTTACATTTATACTCCACACAAGATTGTAGCCGAGGTTCATGTGCTGCCAGTCTGTTCCGCCATTGATAGAAGAGAATAATCCGAATCCATATGTAGCAGCAAATATTTTTGCCGAAGAAGTTATCGTCATAGAGTTAACAACCGGGTAAATCAAACCGGCGTTAATCGAATTCCATGTAGCACCGTTATCTTCGGATTTGAAAATTCCCAATCCCCACGTACCGGCGTATAAATTTCCGGAGGCATCGATAACTATTGATCTAACATCATTAAATTGTAATCCAACAAGCTGCCATGTAACACCGTTATCAAACGAGCCGAATAAACCTTGCTCGGTTCCTACAAAAATATGTCCGCTTGAATTGACCGCAATAGACCAGATCAGTCCGACATACATATCATTGTTAATGCGTGTAAATGATTCCCCGTTGTTGGCGGAACGATAAATTTTTCCGCCCCACGTACCGGCAAGAATATTACCGCTATTATCATAAGCAAGTGAATAAACTATTTCGCCGGCGGCGAACTGACCAACATAATGCCAATCATCGCCCGGTGTGCCGGAATCCAATTCAACATGAATTGTTACCGAGGCATAATCGTCTTCGTTCGGATTACCATTGCCGGGTGTTGAATCGCGATCATCCTGATCTGCATCAATAATTTCTGCTACATTAATTATATCCGGTGGAAGCGGTATATGTCCGCAGAACAATGCTAAATTAAATTGGCCTGAACCGTGCATCGAATTACAAATTACTTGTCCGTTAACAACGCCGGAAGCAAAATGAAGATCTGCAAAAGGTGCAAGTATAGAACCGCGGATATCGATTCCGAATATTGTTAAAGTTGTAGCTTCATAAAAATTATAAAGTACATTTGTTATCGCCGTGCCATTCACGCTCAATCCGCCCATCCAGGAGACGGTTGTTCCGTTTATGTTAACAAGAACAACTGCGCCGTTAGGAGCGTTGATGATCACATTATTTGCAGAAGAAAGATCGGCACCATTTAATTCAAATACGTTCAGATATGGATCTGTTCCGGTTAATGTAATTTGCCCATATTGTATAGAGCTGGTTCCATTAACTGTATAGGTTGAAAGTTGTGTTGAAAGATTATTCAAATAAGTTCTTGCTGCCGCAAAATCAATCGGGTAATCTTGCCGCAGTGTACCGTTTAATATACTTACACCCGGATGCGGAAGATTGGTTGTGTTTCCATAAACAACATTGCCGCCGTATATACCTCCGCTGATGTAAGTAAGGTCTTGTCCAACAATAAGAACATCTTCTGTTCCGTTGGAATTCGGAAGCTGATCACCAACACTGTAATTTGCAAGATAAGCATCCCTTCCAACCGCCATTTTACCTTGTGTATCGGATGATGGCTGATTTATATCTTCAAGAACAAATAGATTAAAGCCGGCTGCCGGACCAAAATCAAAGGCTGCCGTGAAAATATCTACGAGAACATTTATTGTTAATGTTTCGGTTGTACCAACAGTCATAAATCCAACATTCCAAATGCCCGCGTTTGGATCATAGATTCCATTAGTTGTTGTGTGCGATACATATTCAAAACCGTTGGGAATAATATCAACAACTTGTGCCCATGCAGAATTGCCGGGACCATCATTCGTTATTGTGATTGTGAAAGTAATGTTATCGCCATTGTTAGGATGTTCATCGCTTACAGTTTTTATAATAGAAAGGTCTGCGAAGCAATGATAAATTTCTTCGGGTCCAACCGATGGCACTGGTTCCGGTTCCGCATATTTTCTTACAAGAAGCCAATCAACATTCATACACGAACCGCCGAGAATAAAAAACCACGGCGCAAGCGGATCGGTCGTTATTCGATTCGGCCGCGATACTGTATTAGTAATTGTTGTAACCGGAAAATTATCTAATTGAAATTTTGCCGTTGAATTATCAATTCTCATTACTTTATGAATGAGATAATTATTGAAATCGAGCGGTGTAGTTGTAACGACATAATCACCGGGCGATTCAATATGTTCTGCATTATCGGCATCAACAACAAAATAAGATCCGCTGATCGGACGTAGATCCATTATTCTTAAATTTTTAAATCCAAATGGAGGACCGCTCCAGCTTGATGTTGGTTCTTGTCTGCCAAGTCCCATTTCGCCGGCAAAACCAGAAATACTATGCTTCGCCCTCGCTTCAAGCATGTGTCCAATTCCAAAGGATTGTTTTGCGGTAACCTGGGTTAAAAATCCACCCGAGTTGCATATTTGCATCTCTCCGCCGGATACCGTAACGGTTCCGCTGTAGCCGGGATCAACTCCATTCCATTTGTTGGGATCTAAAACGGTTCCGTCAAAGTCATCGTAAAAATCAAATACTGCATCCGCACCATAAAGAGATAGACCCGGCGTGGTCCCGGTTGAAGCTTGAGTACAAATCATAAAAGGACCCGGACTTGACAAACTACTTCCGAGGTAAGAGAAATAATAAATATCATTGTATTCTAAAATTGCACCACGGAAAGGACTATTCCCTTCATTGGTGTAAACATAAGAAGTCGATTTAGTAACATTCTCCCAGTCAGTGGTTGTTAAGTACATCGTACTCCAACCCCATGTTGTGGGAGACGCCGCGTAGAAAATATAATAGGTACTTCCAAATTTTACCGGGTGTGCATCTGCAATTGTGCCGGCATCGAGCGAGCCGGGAGGTCCGAAAGCAATAAACGGATCGGTACCGCCGTGCCATTTAGTGTATGGTCCGGCTATATCATCTGCAATTGCATAACTGCACTGTTCTATGTAATAATAATTCGGATTACCGGGATCGTCAAAATTTCCTTTGTCTGCCATAAATAACATTATCCACTTACCATCATCACGTTTAAATACATACGGTTCGGATACGCGTGCCCAATCCCATGCATCAGTATCACCTTCAATCGCGGAAGACATCAATACAAGTGGATCGATTTCTACATAAGGACCGGTAATAGAAGATGCTTTTGCAACACCAATAGCTGCATAAGCATTTTGTCCCCAGCTCCAAGCGCCGTGAACTCCGCATCCGCTTGTTGTTTCAAAAACTACGTCGCGAAAATAATTGCTGTTGTCAAACGATATTGTTGGAAATCCGCCCGGTGAATTTGCATACACTCCATTGTTGCCATCAGCAATTCCGGTAAGAACACCATTCATAACGGGTGAATCAAATTCATGATTAGTTGCACCGTATGCACTGTTCGAATTAACAGAAACTATGTATGTAGTGTTGGGGATAATATATAAAGGAGTGGATAGTGCTGCTTCTTGCCAGCCGGAAGGCGTCTCGCTGGAAAAATTAATTGATGCCAAAAGAGCGCCGGTGCTTGACCAAATTCTTCCGGTGTGTGAACCGGTTTCTCCCGCTGTTTTGTAATAACGAATCTTAGTTATCCTTCCTTCTTGTGTTGCCTGGAATTTCATTCCGAGTTCATAAGGACCATCATTAAATTCGCCGCTTGGTGTTTGTGTTGTTAACACACTAGTCGGGGTTCCATATCCGCCATGTGCATCTCCACCAACAATCCAGTGATAGAATAAATACCAATAGCCATCATCACCTTTTTCAACATGGGGACAATCAAGATACGGATTCAATAAATTTCCGGGATTAGTGTTCAACCTCGAATCGCCGGCAAACATTGGCGTTGAATTCCGAATTGAAAAATCAATTGTAACATCTCCCAGCCAACTCCACCCGGAAGAATTCCCGGGATTGCCGCTTGTGTTAATGGCAAAACCAACTTGCCCGTTACACACACTTCTATCAGTAAATAGTTGATAAAAATTTCCGCCCTCTTCAACCATATTTTCTGCAAGAAGACTTCCCGGACTGCCCGTAATCGTTACGCCGGGTACATTTGTCCATGGCCCGGTTGGGGGAAGAGCAACAGATACCGGTGGTTCGGGCGGTGGAAATGTTGCCGAGGGATTATCATAATACATAAAAATTGTTGTACCTCCATCGGGAATCGATGGAACTTTAACCCAAATTTTCGCATATGTTCCGCCCGGGTTCCATGTTTCAAGCCAATAGGGAATAAGTGTTTGTGTATCATCGGAAGTAAAACGTATATCGCTTCCATCCGGTTTGCATCGGCTGAAATCAAAAGAACTGTTCAGTTCAATCATAACTTGAAAATCGGCAAGGGGTGCGCCAGTGCTGTTTGAAACTGTTATAGCTCTTCGATAGCCCCAATCTTGACTATTCCAACTTTGAGCAAATGTATTGTTGTGAATAATAAGTGGTACTAAAAAGAGCAAAACAATCCATGCTCTTCTTAGAGATACTTTTTCCATTTAGTCTCCTTTATTAGTTGACTATAAATATTTTATTCAACCGGGTAAGGGGCAATTGAAGTGCCAGTGATAATCTTCATTATTTTTTGAAAAAAGAACTTTGTTGAAGTAACGGGAAAAAATATCTGTATCAAAAAATTAAAATCATTTTATTATGAGTCAGCCCATAAACCTAAAATGAGTTGAAAACAAATCAAATCCATTCTTCATTTAATACTAAGACACAAACTTTTTCATCTATCTGTTTATTTACTCCCGGCGATAAGAAACTAAAACGATGATTTTGCACGGCAGCCCGTTGGTTCTTTTCTCCAAAGGAGAGACTTAGAAAATTTTTTCTAAAGAAAGCAACTATCCTATAACCATGTGAGTCTAATTACCATCTTACTTGCTCGGATTAATGAAAATAAATTTGCATCGGGGGACACATGAAAAAAATCTTACAAGCTTTTCTATTACTTTTTTTGCCGGTTATTTTATTAGCGGGCGGTAAGGCGGCAACAGAAAAAGTAGTTATTGCATTCAAGCTCGATAATCTTAATATAAATATTGATGGAAAACTTACAGAACCAGTCTGGCAGCAACAACCAATAAGTGAATTTATTCAAAGAGATCCGAACGAAGGAAACCCGGCTTCGGAAAGAACCGAAGTGTGGATCGCATACGACGATGCAAATATTTACGTAGCGGCAAGAATGTACGATTCCAAGCCGGAATCTATTGATGCAAGTCTTGCAAGGCGCGATGATTTTGTTGATTCCGACTGGTTCCACTTTTTTGTTGATCCATACAACGATAAAAAATCCGGCTATTACTTCGGCGTCAATGCCGGTGGGACTTTGAGCGACGGGATTCTATTCAATGACAGCTGGGATGATAATGCGTGGGATGGAATTTGGCGAGCCCAAACAAATGTTGATGAAAATGGCTGGTCTTTAGAAATGCAAATTCCTTTTTCGCAATTACGTTTCAATGAATCCGATAAAATGACGTGGGGAATAAACTTTAAAAGAAATTTAAAAAGAAATAAAGAAAGTTCTTATTTCGTTATGGTTCCAAAAAAGGAGAGCGGCTTTGTTTCAAGGTTTGCTCTTCTTGAAGGTTTGAACGGCATTAAACCGAAACAAAGATTTGAAGTAACTCCTTATGTAGTTCAAAAAGCGCAATACCTTGTGCACGATGCAAATGATCCTTTTTACAAATCAAACCAATATAATACCGCCATCGGTGCAGATCTTAAAATTGGAATCGGCAGCAATTTAAATCTTGATGTTACAATCAATCCAGATTTCGGACAAGTTGAAGTTGACCCGGCAGTAATAAACTTATCAGCATTCGAATCATACTTCAATGAAAAACGCCCTTTCTTTATTGAAGGTTTTGATTTGTTTTACTTTGGTATCGGAGGGATAAATAACAATTGGGGTTTTAATTTCGGCTGGCCCGAATTGTTTTATTCCCGAAGAATCGGGCGCTCTCCGCAAGGCCCGATTTCCGATGCTGAATATGCAGATTATCCAACGGAAACCAGAATCCTCGGCGCCGCAAAATTAACCGGCAAACTCGATGAATCAACTTCCGTTGCTGCTTTAAGCGCAATTACAGAAAGAACGTATGCTACTCTCTTCAATAACGGAACAAAAACCAACGAAGAAGTTGAACCTCTTACACATTATGGTGTCCTACGAGGAAGAAAAGAATTTAACGATGGTAACCAGGCACTCGGATTTATGTTCACGACCGTTAATAGAGATTTAAACAATGATGTTCTAAAAGAACGGCTTGCAGATAATGCGCTCACACTTGGTTTAGATGGATGGACGTTCTTAGATGAGGAAAAAGAATACGTTTTAGCGGCAGCTTTCTTTGGATCTTACTCCCACGGAACAAAAGAATATATCCAACGCTTACAAAAGAATTCTTTAAGATATTTCCAGAGACCCGACGCAACTTATGCTACTTTCGATCCGGAACGGACATCGCTTTCCGGTTACTACGGAAGAATCATGTTAAATAAACAACAAGGTAATTTTTATATTAATTCGGCAATCGGTCTCGCTTCTCCCGGACTGGATAACAACGATCTCGGATTTCAATTTGCAGCAGATAGAATAAATGCACACACAGTTATAGGATATAGATGGTTTGAACCAGAGGGAATATTGAGATCGAAAAGCGTTTATGCTGCATATGCCCGCACGTTTGATTTTGAAGGCAATCCAACAAGCAACTTCTTGTGGTACCGGCTCAACGCAACATTTACAAACTACTACAGCATTTATATCGGGGGCAACTATCAATTTGAATCGATAAATAAAACATTAACCCGTGGCGGTCCGCTTGTAATTCAACCGAAAGAATTTAATGTTTGGTTGGAAGCATCAAGCGACAGCAGAGAAAAAATAATTGTGGAAACAAATGGAACGTATGCAAAAGATGATCTTGGAGGTACGTATATAGATGGCTATGCCGGAATAGAGTGGCGTCCAAACTCACAAATTAATTTCAGTGTTGGTCCGGCATACTCTAACAACGACGAATTCCGTCAATGGGTCGGCAACTTTACCGATGCAATGGCGATAAATACTTACAACACAAGATATGTGTTCGCTAGAATTAAACAACATACTTTATCTGCAAACATCCGGTTGAATTGGACATTCTCGCCAACTCTTAGCTTTCAATTATTCATGCAGCCGTTTTTTGCTGTGGGTGATTATGAAGGATTCAAAGAGCTTGCAGCACCACGCACAACAGATTTTAATGTTTACGGAGAGAGTGGTTCGAGTATCAACTACGATTCGAACTCCGACGAATATACTGTTGATCCGGATGGAAGCGGAACTGCGGAACCATTCAGTTTTAGCAACCCCGATTTCAATTACAAATCATTGCGCGGTACTGCCGTGCTGCGCTGGGAAGTTTTACCCGGCTCTATCTTCTATTTTGTATGGTCGCATAACCAAACAAACTTTGATGATCCCGGTAATTTTAGTTTTGGAAGAGACTTTAAAAACTTGTGGAAAACCGAAGGTGACGACATTTTAATTGTTAAGTTCTCTTATTGGCTCGATATCTAATTTTGAGTACTTAGTATTTAGATTTAAGTAGAGAGATTAAAAGCCCGGTTCAAATTTGAATCGGGTTTTTTTATACAAGTAACGGTAAATACTTCGTATCAGTTGATCTGCGTCAAACATCATAAAACCACTCACAGTCTTAATTTATTTCTATTGATTCTATATACGTGCCTAATTAGATTTATCAAAGAATTCAATGCAGCTATTATGCATTACACAATTTTATCTTACAATATTCAAAATCTACTTACCACTTTTTCTACGCCGCGAAAAGTAACGTTTTAAAAATAGATTATTACATCATCGATAGTGGTTTGCTTGCTTAATAAAACATTCAAAAATGTTTTACAAAGAGGTAATCTTCATAATTAAAATAAATTAGGAGTGTCTTATGAAAAAATTCTTCTATCTAGTTATAATAATTTTCTCGACTTTAAATGCCTCTTTGGCGGCAGTGCCCAATGGAAATAAGGAATCTCGAAAAAGCGCCGAAGACAAATTATTGAAAGAATATTTATTGCCTTCTTTCAATTTGCAAGAAATTAATTCTACTCATTTAACTATTCTCCGCAACAATATACTAAATCAACCGCACACTTTATTTAAAACCTCTAACGGCTGGTACAGAACCGAGAGGTTATATCAAACATGGAATGGTTCCGACTGGGAAAATTCAACAAGATATTTATATGAATATGATGGCGCATTGCGAAACAATATTTACACCAACCAGGATTGGATAAATAGTGCGTGGGAAAATGATTATCGCTATGAATATATTTATGGTACAGATGGAAGAATGACCGGATACTATGAATCTAGTTGGGAAAATGGTGCGTGGGTTTATGATTACAAAGCCGAAATTACCTATCTGCCGAATGGTCGTACTTCTATGTATATGTTCTATAATTGGGAAAACAATAATTGGATCTATTCAACCCGGTATAACTATATCTATGATACAAATAATAAATTGACGGAAATATTTGTTGAATATTATAACAACGGTGTCTGGGAAAATTCTTTTAAGGGGTTTTACTTTTATAACAATCAAGGTTATCTGTCGGAGTACATTAGCCAAAATTGGTATAACGGTGACTGGTTAAACAGCGGAAGAAGTCTATACAGCTATAATACCAGCAATTATATGACAGAATACATCTGGCAATCATGGGTAGATAATGCCTGGCTTAACATTAACAAAACAGAAAATGTTTACAACGCACAAAATTACCAAACATTGGGATATTCATACTTGTGGATACCTCCGACCGGCTGGGTTTATCTCACAAAAGATACTTACACATATAACCAATCAAATCAAAACGATGAAATAACAACTGAGGAATGGTCTGATGCTACAAGCACCTGGGTAAATTTCTATCAGAGTCAATATTTCTATAATGCTAATGGTTATTTAGAAAAAGAACTTTACAGAACTTGGGGCAACGGTTTCTGGGTTTACGATGAACAGACACTCATTACATATGCTCAACTCACCGATGCCGAAAACTTAAGCGAATTACCGGGGGATTATTGCCTCTATCAAAATTACCCGAACCCATTTAATCCAACAACAACCATAGAGTTTCAACTTCCGGGCTACGAGTTTGTAAGTTTGAAGGTATATGATCTGCTCGGCAGAGAAGTAACAACGCTAGTAAATGAATACCAACAGCCGGGAAAATATTCAGTAGAGTTTACAACGCAGAATGCAATGTTATCCAGTGGTGTTTACTTTTACAAATTAACTGCCGGTAACTTTTCTTCGGTTAAGAAATTTATAATTGCCAAATAAAACTTGCATTGTAGGTCGAGAAAAATTCTCGACCTACAAAATTAATTCAAGTTCTCTTTTTGTAATTTAAAATCGCAAGCAAATTAAATCCTACAGCAAAAAGAATTATAATCAAAAAGTGATATCGTAAATCCCAAAAGCTGCTTCCCTTTAATACTAACATTCTCATCGCATCGATTAAGTAACTTACCGGGTTGATGCGCGTAAGAAACTGCGCCCAGTCCGGCATATTCTCAACCGGTGCAAATAATCCCCCGAGCAGAATAAAAATCATCATAAAAAAGTAAGAGATGAACATTGCTTGCTGCTGGGTTTGTGCAAATGTTGATGTAAATAACCCAAATCCAAGTAGTGCTATTAAATATACAGCCGCAAATAAATATCCTACAAAGAAACTTCCTTCGGGATAGATGCCGTAAATTATAAAGCTGACCAAAAAACCTATTGTTAAAACTACCAGCCCGATTATCCAAAACGGGATCAGCTTGCCAAGTATAAATTGATATTTTTTAATGGGGGTTACATTTAATTGTTCGATGGTCCCGGCTTCTTTTTCTTTTACAATATTGAGCGAGGCAAGGATAAATCCCACTAACGTAACGAGAAGAGCAAGTATGCCCGGCACAATAAAAAATTTGTAATTCATCTGCTGGTTAAACCAGTTTGAATATGTAATCTCAATCGCCGGAAAAGAATTAATGCGAGGCGGTAGTATCCATTCGGAAAGAATTTCATTATTGAAATCCCTGATGATTGCGTTTGAATATGAAACTGCGAGTCCGGCTGTTTGACCATTAATTGCATTTGCGGAAATTAACAATTTTGATCTGTTTTCCTTTACGAGATCACTTTCAAAATTTTTAGGTATTTCAATTATAACATCCGCTTCGTCTTCCTCTACACGATTTAATGCTTTCTCATAAGTTTCAGAATAATCAACCAACCTAAAGTAACCCGAAGAAGTAAATTTATTAATCAGCTTCCGCGAATATTCCGAATGATCATTATCAACAACCGCAAGTAAAATATTTTTCATTTCATACGTTGCCGCATAAGGAAGTATTATCAGTTGAACTACAGGCACGGCAAGGATCATTCTTAAAATGAGCTTGTTCCGGAATATTTGTAGAAATTCTTTTCTAAGTAAGAATAATAAAGTTCTCATTGTAATCTAATTTTAAATCTCTTAGTGCTTATTAAAAGAAATGTCGCTGTCATTGCTATAATAATGATCAACTCTTTCCAAATTCCATCGATCCCGATTCCTTTGATCATAATCCCTTTCACAATTATTATAAACCACTTAGCCGGTACAAAATTGGAGAGTGCTTGTAAAATGAAAGGCATATTGGCAATCGGGAATGCATAACCGCTCAACATCACTACCGGCAGCATCAATCCAACAAGAGAAACAAGCATTGCGGCTTGCTGGGTATCGGTAATTGTAGAAATTAAAATACCAAGCGAAAGTGCGCAAAGTATATACATTACAGTCGCAGCACTGAGCAAAATTAAACTTCCTTTTATTGGAAGTCCCAATACCAATGTACTCAAAACCAAAATCGTTATAACGTTCGTGAAAGAAATGATAAAGTAGGGAATAACCTTGCTTATAATTACAAGCCATGGTTTCATTGGCGATGCAAGCAGAACTTCCATAGTTCCCATTTCCTTTTCTCTTACTATTGATATGGAAGTCATCATTGCGGAAATAAGGAGAAGTATCAGCGCCATAACGCCGGGCACCGATGAGTAAGCGCCCTTCAGCTGGGGATTATATAACATTCTTATTTCGGTATTGATATTTAACGGTAAGCTGGTTTGCTTGTTTATTTCATTCTGGTAATCTGCAATTATGGTGTTTGCATAATTTGTTAAAGTTGTTGCTTGATTAGGATCGGTCGCATCGGCAATAATTTGTATTTGCGCTTTGTTGCTGTGAGCTAATTCATTCTGAAAATTGGGTGGAAAAATAATTGCTAATCTAATTTTGCCGGCTTTAAATGCTGCTTCAATCTGATCGTTTGTTTTTATTGTCTGCTCAATATCAAAGTAACTGCTGCTCTCAATCTTAGTTAGGATATTTTGAGTTGCCTCGTCTTTTGAATTATCAAGGACAGCAATTTTTGCATTTCTTACTTCGGTTGTTATTGCAAATCCAAAGATAATAAGCTGTACAATCGGCAGCCCGAGTAGTATCAGCATCGAGCGTGTATCACGGAGTATATGATGAAATTCTTTTCTTATAAATGATAACAATTGCTTCATAAACATTATTCTCCGCGTTTCGCACCACGTGCAAGTTTTACAAATACTTCGTCCATAGAACCGGCGCTAAACTTTGTTTTCAAATTGCCGGGTGAATCGAGCGCTGTTATTACACCATCTACCATAATCGATACACGGTCGCAATACTCGGCTTCGTCCATGTAATGTGTAGTAACAAATACTGTAATACCATTGTGCGCAGCTTCATAAATAAGATCCCAAAATTGTCTTCGGGTAATGGGATCAACGCCGCCGGTTGGCTCATCAAGAAAAACAATTTTCGGTTCGTGAAGTATTGCAATGCTGAATGCAACTTTTTGTTTCCATCCTAGAGGAAGCGATACAATAAGTTTATCAGCTTCGCTTTGAAGATTTAATTTATCAATTAAATTTTTACTCTTCGTTTCAATTTGTTCATCGCTCAATCCGTAAATGCCGCCAAATAACTGTATGTTTTCTTTGATGGTTAAATCTTCATACAAAGAAAATTTTTGACTCATATAACCAATACTTTCCTTAATCTGTTCGGTTTGCTTATAAACATCGTAGCCGGCTACTTGTGCTTTTCCGCCCGAAGGTTTTGAAATGCCTATTAGCATTTTCATTGCCGTAGTTTTACCGGCACCATTGGCTCCAAGAAACCCGAATATTTCCCCTTGCTTAACTTCAAAGGTAACTTCGTTTACAGCAATAAAATCACCAAACTTTTTTGTGAGCTTATCAGTCCTTATAACAATTTCTTTTGTTGTCATATTATCTCTTCATCAATTGCATAAAGCAATCTTCTATACCGGGACTTATCTGAGTAACTGTTAAGTTAGTGTGTCCGGTTGTTATTAGATAGTTCTCTAGCTCACTAACTTTAACTCCATTATCCTTCAACAATAAATGATGGTAATCCCCGAATGCAAAACATGATTCTGTCTGAGGAAATATGCGTAAGTCATTTAAAAGTTTAAACATGCTGCTTGATCGAATCGCGTAAAGATTTTTACCAAATCGATCTATAACATTTTGCGGTCTATCTATCTCTAAGATTTTTCCACTTTGCATCAAGGCAATTCTATCACAAAGGTTTGCTTCGTCCATGTAAGGTGTTGATACAAGAATGCTGATCCCTTGCGCTTTTAATCGCTTAAGCATTTCCCAAAACTCTTTCCGGGAAACCGGATCTACGCCGGTGGTGGGTTCATCGAGAAACAACATTTTCGGTTTATGTATCAATGCACAGCTAAGAGCGAGCTTCTGTTTCATTCCGCCGCTTAATTTACCGGCCCGGCGTGTTTTAAATGGTTCCAGCTGTTTATAAATATCTGCAACTAAATCATAGTTTTCTTGAATTGTTGTGTTAAAAACTGTTGCAAAGAATTCAAGATTTTCTTCAACTGTTAAATCCTGGTAGAGGGAAAATCGACCGGGCATGTATCCAACTATATTGCGTATCTCCTTCCAATCTTGTATAACATCATGCCCTAGAACTTTTGCGCTTCCGCTATCAGGCAAAAGTAAAGTTGTAAGAATTCTAAAAATGGAAGTTTTGCCGGATCCGTCGGGACCAATCAATCCAAACAGTTCGCCCTCATCTACAGAAAAGGAAACGTCATCAACAGCCGTAACGATTGATTTTTTTGTTGAGTATGTTTTAACAATATTTTTTAGTTCAACCGCTTTCATTCAGTCCTATTATAATATTTCTCTTTTGTTTATGGGATTTCTCGCTGTGACCAGAGTCATAAAGTTAAAATTTTACTTCGCCGTACATTCCAATTTTTACATAGCTATCGTTTTTAACTCTAACTTTAATAGCATACACAAGATTTGCACGCTCATCTTTTGTTTGAATTGTTTTGGGTGTAAACTCTGCCTTGGAAGAGATCCAATAAATTTCTCCACTCATTTCTTTTTGTTCACCCTCTCCTTTATCGATAAAAACTTTCACATTTTGTCCAAGTTTGATTTTCCCAAGTTGGTCCCCATCTACATATGCGCGAAGTGTCATTACAGATAAATCTGCTACCTTGTAAAGCGCTTTGCCGGTTGTAGTAACTTCATATTGTTTAGCATAGCGGGCGAGCACCGTTCCATTAATTGGATTAACAACAACGCTCTTTTTTACCTGGTCTTCTATCTGTTCAATCTGTACTTGCAAAGTATAGGTTTCACTTTGAAGTCCTTGTTTAGTAATGGAGAGATTAGATTTGCTTGCGTCATACTGCTTATTCAGCAATTCAAGCTGTGCATTAATATCATCGAGCTGCTTGGTTGATGCCGCGTTGGATTTGACAAGATTCTCAATTCTTTTCTTTTCTGTTTCGGCAGTTTTAATTTGTTCTTGAATAGCCGCAAGCTGTGTTTCAATATCGGGAAGTTTGCTCAACACGGCTCTAATCGTTGCCTGAAGCTGCTTCTTCTTTAAATGAAGCTGCACTGTGTCTATTAATCCTACGGTTTGGTTCTCTTGAAGAAGCATTCCTTCTTCAATATTAAACTCTATTAGTTTGCCCGCAGCTTCTGAAGAAACAATAATCTCTTCCGATTCAAATGTTCCGGTTGCATCAAATTCATTGTTTCCATTACTGCACGCAACAAATAATGGTATAAACACAAGTAATGTAAAAATCCATCTTTTAAATTTCGTTTTCATTTTGTTATCTATTATTATTTATGAATTAGTTTCCTAATGTTAATTTGTAATTTTGCTGTGCAAGTAAAAGTTGAATTTTGTGTATAACCAAATTTTGTTTTGCCTGGTCTTCTGCATTTAACTCGCGGATAAAATCGTTAGAGGTAATTACACCGTTTTCAAGCTGAGACTGTGCGGCATCCTTAACCGATATCCTGATTTTTATTATCTCTTCATCAACTTTTATCAACTCTCTAAGTTTATTTATCTCGCTGCTTTGCTGATTTAACAAAAGATCAGTGTTAAGTAAAAAGGTTTCTTTTTGTGTTTCGACAATTTTTTTGTTGAGTTCTGTTATTTCATTTTCGTTGCCGTATGTATAAAGGTTTGATAATTGCCATGTTAATCGTGCGCCAGCGGTGTAATACCAATCAAACTCATTTTTAAGCATATTCAAAGTCGGTTTACCATACCCTCCTTGAAAAAATAAGTTTGCTTTCGGAAGAACTTTCGCAAGCGATAAACCGCTTTGATTATCAATTAGTTTTTCTTGTGAAGAATACAATTTCAGTTCAGGACGATCAACCACTTTGCTGTCTAATAATATTTGATCTTCCGGTAGTTCTAGCAGAATTGTTACTTCCAACCTAAGATTGATCAACAAGCCCAGCATTTCAACATAACTTTTCCTGGATGTTTTTAGCTCTATTTCTCGTTGGTCAACTTTCAACAGTTCTGATTTTAATATATCAACATTTGTTTGTGTAGTAGTTCCATTTACCAATGCGGCGTTCAGCTTGAGAAGTGAGGCGGTTAAATCTCTTTTAATCAAATCGGTTTGTATTAGTTGCCCGTGCAAAAGCAGAATTCCAAAATAAAGTTGATTGATCCGCTCTTTCACTTTCAAAAATTCTACTTCTACTTTTTGATCATCAATTTCTGCGGCGGCGTTTTGGATGCTTGATTGAGAACTCATTATCCCGCCATCGAAAATGGTTTGTGTTACTTCTGCAACAGCTTTATACTGCTCTTTTGTAAGTGATTCTATGGTTAGTCCGGGAAAAGAAACCGGGAGCGAGGTGACATCCGATTGATATGTTGCTTGCCCGTTAATAGTAATCTGCGGAAAATATCCCTTCCATATATTGCTAACACTATAATCTTTGCTTTTAGCAATATATTCTTTCTGTTTAATAAGAGGATAATTTTCGCGTGCTTTTTGGTAACATTCATCTAACGTCAATTTTGTCTGTGGGTATATAGTTACAGCACAAACAAGAAAAAATATTAAAGATAGTCTTTTTTTCATGATCGATTTTTATAAATGGTTTTATTAAAAATTTTTTTACCTTTTTCCGTTAATATCCCGCCAATCATTATTTTAAAAGCTGTGAATGCCGCTTCTAAAAACGAAAAGTTGTTGTTAAGAATAAATTTCGGATTCACGACTGATCTCACAGAAGCAACCAACATGTTCATTACAATGGGCGTTGGGTATTCAAGGAACAAACCTTCGGCCTTCCCTTGATCGATTACCTTGGTAATATTTCCAAACATCATATCCGTCCTGAACTTATCAATCTCATTCCATAAGTGTGGAAAGTGGCGCCTCATCTCATCAAGCGTTTGGGGGTTAATCCGCACAGTCGTTTTTGCAAGTATTTTCATTAACTCTTCAAGTTTTTCAATAGCATTTTTGTTGCTGTTTAGCACCGGTACTATTTTACTTTTCATCGAATTCATAAAATACTTCACAATCGCCATGATAAGATCTTCCTTAGAAGGGAAAAACTTATAAATAGTTTTTTTACTCATCTTCAGTTCGGCGGCAACGTTATCCATGGTTGTTTTGTAAAACCCTTCCCTGAAAAATTTTTCTTCCCCCAGCTCTATAATTTTTTCTCTTTCGTCCATAAATCCTCGTGGAAACTAATTAAGTATTTTCGGTTTCCAACTTACGAAACGGAAACTGAATTGTCAAGTATTAGTTTCCTTAGTTTCCGGCAAAGTTTTCCCGGGTTTATATCTGTTCTGTCTTCATCCGCATAGATTGATTCTCAAAATACCTCATCAATTAATCTGCTGCCGGTGTGCCAGTGATCATATATAATTGTAACTTATAAACCCATTTTATTATATTGTTTATATAAGTTGAAAGCCCGGTAAGTGAAAAACTTAGATAAAAAACATTTCAAAAAATTTCTCAATAAGCCATTTTTAACTTTATTAATACTTTATATATCCATTACAACTTTATTGTTGTTGGTCGGATTTTATTACTACGGCTTACAAAAAGAGAAAATTGTTAATGACCGGTTTGGATACTTAGGATCAATAGCAAAATTCAGGTTGTTGCAAATTGAAGATTGGCTGAAAGAAAAATATGTGGACCTTGAAATTCTCAGGGTTAGCTCACCTTTAAATGCGAGTACCCTAAAGAGAATAAATTCCCCGGAGAATTTTCCGGCCGATGTTGAAGGTTGGCTGCGACTTGTAAAAAATTATTATGGCTACGACGATATTATGCTTTTTAACAATAACTTCGTTTACAGCTTAACAAATTCCAAAAAGGATATTACCCCAATTGATTCACTTTTATGTAAGACTGCTTTAGACTCGCGGCTGGTTCAATTTTCGGATACACATGAAAAAACTGCGGTGCAAGAAGAAATAAAATTTTACGTTCCGCTCAAAGAGCAAACCCGATCTGAAAACGGCAGTGTATTAATTCTAATTCTTAAAGCACAAAGATATTTCGAACCAATTTTAGGATACAATATTAATGAATCACCTACTACGGAATCTTTGCTGCTAAAACCTTTTGGTGACGGGGTAATTTATCTAAACGCACCTCGATTTGCCGACATAAACGGCGATTCCGGCACGGCTACTTTCAAAAAAGCTCTTACCGAAACAAAAATGATCGAAGATAGAAAAGGATTTGCAGAGGGTGTCGATTATAAAAATGATGAGGTTATGGCTGTCATCCAAAAAATACCATCAACTGCATGGTACTTGTTTACGAAAATAAATAAATCAGAATTTTATGAACCGGTAAGAAATCTTGCAAGAATTGTGTTTCTGGCTGTAATGTCCGCAGACTTATTATTTGCTTTCGTTCTCATTTTTATCTGGCGCAAAAACATTGTAGCTAACTATAAAAAAATCTACACAGCAGAAACCGAAAAATTCAAAATGGAAAAACGTTTTGAATCCCTTGTCAACGGTGTTAAGGATATGGCAATTTTTATACTGGATGCCGACGGAAACATAATTTCGTGGAACGAGGGCGCAGAAAAAATAGAAGGTTATACATCAAAGGAGATTATAGGCAAACATTTTTCAATATTTTACCCCGATGAAGAAAAACATAAAAACTACCCGGCTATAGATCTAAAAGAAGCTATTGAAAAAGAAGGTATTGAGAATGAGGGGTGGAGAGTAAAGAAAGATGGTACCACTTTTTGGGCAAACTCTGTTATCACTCCTCTTAAAGATGAAAGCGGCAAAGTTTACGGTTTTCTAAAAATTACACGGGATTTAACCGAGAAAAGAAAAAACGAGGAGGAAATAAGGAACTCAAGGGATTTCTACTTGAAACTACTCGATGATTTTCCGAATCCGGTTTGGCGTTCGGGATTAGATGGAAAGTGCAATTACTTTAACAAGGCGTGGCTAAGCTTTACCGGCAGAGCTCTTGAACTTGAAATGGACGATGGCTGGGTATCGGGCATCCACCCGGAAGACCGGGATAAAATAGTAAATGAATATTATAATGCTTTTCAACAACGAAAAGAATTTAAGCTTGAGTACCGTTTAAAAAACGCGAAAGGGGAATACCGATGGTTCGTTGATTTCGGTATGCCATACTATGATTTCAAAGAAGAGTTCGCCGGCTATCTCGGTTCTTGTTATGATATAAACGATAGAATAAAATATGAAGATACAATAAATACTCTCTTGAGAATTATTGAAAAACTCTATTCCTCATTGGAAATAAACCAAATATTAGATTCGTTAGTTACCGAAAGCATACAATTAACGGATGCCTCCGGCGGTTTTGCATGCATAAAAAACGAAGCGTCTTACCATGCCGGAAGATATTATAATAACGATCACTGGGAATACTTAGAAAAAATATATATTACCTCGGATCAAGTAATACAAAAATTTATATCGAATAAGAACAGCTATCTTTCCAACGATCCGGTTAATGAAGCCTCGATTGATAAAGAACTAATAAACAAATACGGGATTAAACAATTGCTTTCAACACCGCTATTTGGAACCGATGGAGAGTTAATCGGGTTTTTTGAAATTCACAATAAAAGAAACAAGAGTAATTTCAACAACGACGATATTAATTTGCTGCGCGCTGTAGCAAAGAATGCTTCTATCGCTATCACAAAATCGCTGAACTATGAAAGACTGCGCGCAACCGAGGCCCAGCTACGCAATTCAGAAGCTGAACTAAGAAAACTCGCAGCACAAATACAATATGCACGCGAAGCAGAGCGGCAGCGCATTGCAAGGGAAGTTCACGATGAACTGGGGCAGCTTTTTACCGGCATTAATTTGAACATTTCCCTTTTAACCGAACTTTTTGAACTAGACAACAAACCCCGGGTAGATGAAGTGCTTAATGAGCTACATTCCGTGCAAGAGTTTGTAAACCAGGGTATCCAAATTGTCCGGGATATTTCCGGAAGTCTGCGTTCATATGTACTCGATCACCTGGGATTGATACCGGCGGTACATGAATATTGCAGAGAAATTGAACGGATGAGCAATGTTAAATGCAACTTTGAATCTGAGCTTGAATCTATTAGTCTTGAAGACGAAAAAAATGTGGCTCTCTTCAGAATAATCCAGGAAGCATTAACAAATGTTGTACGCCATGCAGAAGCTACAATAATTAATGTAAAAATCTTGCGGCTTGAAAATAATCTCAAGATTATAATTTCCGATAACGGCAGAGGAATGAACAAAAGCCAGCAGACACTAACAGATTCCATGGGCATATTAGGAATGAAAGAGAGAACTATTTTTCTTGGTGGTAAATTGGTAATTGATAGTGTCCCTGAAAAGGGAACCAAGATTGTTCTTTTAATTCCAATGGATCGACAACTTTAAAAGGGAGAAAGATGAACATAGCAATAACCGATGACCACGATATTATAAGAGAGGGTCTTAAAAAAGTTTTAACAAAACAAAGCGACTTACAAATAGTAGCCGAAGCATCAACAATAGGAGAGCTCGAAAAATTACTTGGAGAAAAACCGATTGATTTATTGCTGCTTGATATTTCGCTGCCGGATAAAAGCGGACTGGATTTCGTTAAAGATTTGAAACTCCGTTACCCCGAAATTAAAGTTTTGATCTTCAGCATTTACCCCGAAGGGAAATTTGCTAAGAGAGCCATAAATATGGGTGCCGATGGTTATCTGAGCAAAAGTTCGAAGCCTAGTGAAATAATAAATGCAATAAGAAAGATTGAGAAGGGGGGAAAATATCTAAACCCGGAAATTATTGAAGAACTGATTCTCCGTCCCAATAGATCTACAGAAGATTCTGCGCACGAAATTCTTTCAAATAGAGAATTCGAAGTGTTGAGACTCTTAGCAAAAGGCAATAAAATTATTGAAATCGCAGAGTCGCTCGGTTTGAGCGTAAATACAATTGCTTCATACAAAACCCGTATTCAAGAAAAACTTAATATAAAGTCCACCGCAGAACTTATTCGTTATGCCATTGATAACGATTTAATCGAGAAATATTAAATTAAATCGATTAAGCCGGTGTAAGTTGCCCTGGGACACAGAGATTAAGCCATCTTTTCCTTCTTTTTCTTGCCGTAAAAACGACCACAACCTTTTCCAACAAAGCACTGCATACAAGTTCATTCCCCGCAATTAAGTTAGCAACAGAAATCAATACAAAAAATAAAAATGATAATCCTAATAGTAGATGGTTCGGATAGTGTTAGAGAAACGCTGATTCGATATTTGGATCTTGAGAAAATGTTTGACTTGGTTTTTGAAGCAAGTACTGTTAAAGAGGCAAAAAGAATTATGAATAGCATCAAGGTAGATATTGTTCTTCTCGATATTCAATTACCGGATCAAAGCGGTTTGGAGTTTGTGAATTACTGCAATAGGCAGACTTACAAACCGTTAGTAATTGTTTGTTCGAATTACGGAATGCCTCAATACAAAAATGTTTATGAAAAATTATCAATCGACCAGTTCTTCGATAAGTCTTCCGAGCTGCTCGCTCTAAAAAAATATATTATAAAATTGGTAAAAGATAAAAAAAAATATTACGGCTCTCTTTTTATGAACAAAACCGCTTACAATAAAACCATAAGGAGGTTAAAATGAAACGTCATGTTGTTTTCTTTCCTTCACTCATCATAACTATTATCCTTATAGCCATTGCATACGGATGTAGTGATCAAGGCGATATAAATAATCCATTTGATTCCAACGACCCTACTTCGAAGGCGTTGCGTAAAATTGCTGAAAGTAGTCCTTCCGTTAATTCGTTTACGCCAAATTACAACGAAGAAGAGGCAATGGCTCTTTCGGGAATGGCAAGCAAAGACCTTTACCCGGTTCGTATAGGCCAGAAATTAACGCTGGCTAATCAAG
The DNA here is from genome assembly GCA_020723165.1 of Melioribacter roseus. GTDB lineage: Bacteria > Bacteroidota > Ignavibacteria > Ignavibacteriales > Melioribacteraceae > DYJK01. Next base: position 51,934 of record DYJK01000006.1, read on the forward strand.
ATTTAACTCTTATTAAAGATAGTGTTACTGCTACCGGAACGCTGGTACAGCAATTCGACGGTGAGTTAATCATCATGGGTTCGTTTCAGAAACCGACAATCGGCGTACACTCCGGCGTCGATACAGTAATAACTAAACTATTCTCAACAACTATCACTCGTGTGATAAAATTCGAAAAGGTTTCGGATACCGGCAATGATACTATAGATTGGAAAATTATAGCTATTTCTCTTCCCAACGGCGGAACGGAGGGAGACGATATCCTGATTCAAAAACTTACTTTAACTGCACAAGACGGTTCAACAGTGGTGATTGATAATCCTAATGAATTCTTCTTCAATGTTGGAAAAGATAAAGGTGAAGTTTACGATGACGACGATGATGATGAGGAAGACGATGATCACGGCCGTCTAGGATTCAGTGCCGATTTCGGGTGGCATGGCTGGAAAAAGCTGTTCACCTGGTACAAACGAGACCAAAAAGTAACGCTTACGCTGGAAGTGCTCAGCAGATCAAGCGACCCCGATTTATTGACAATTACATACGGCGCTAAGATGAACGGCGGACACAAAAGCAAATATAAATTCAGCCTTACTTCAAGTGTGCAAGAAGGTGATTACTACAGAAAAACTTATGAAAGAGATTGGAAAATTCCTTCATACGGCGGAAGAATGCATGCGGTAATAAATGCCTTGCCAAGATTTTCTGCATATGATACCGATTCTACCGTGGTTGAAAAAACATGGGGTATTCCTTTTAAAGTAAAATAATTAATAATTCTTTGTTAGCATAAACATAATTAATAATAACACAAACTAGGAGATTACAATAATGCGACATATAAAATCCTTTCGTTTCGACATTTTGAAAGCGGTAATGATATTTACCATTACAATTTTTCTTGCCGCTTGTTCTGATGACGATACTCCCTCCGGATCGGAAGGAAATCCATCCAAAGTATCCGGAAGAATTTCTGAACCAAGCAGTTCATCAATGGCATTGGCTAAAAGCGGGTCGGTTGAAGGAGCCGTTGTAACTTTGGCCCAGGTTCAGGCAGACGGTTCTTTAAAGACCGTTTCGAATCAAAGTATTCAGACCGATGTTAGCGGGAAGTTTGTAGTTGAAACAAATCTTAGCGGTACTAAAAATCTTATTGTTGTAGCAGAACAAGGTACAACAAAATGGAAAGCGATTGTATCTGCAGAAGTTAAAAGCGGAACAACCGTATATGCGCCCCCTCTTAATGAAGAATCGAGCGCCGAGGCAGACATTTATATTAAGGTTGTAAGTGAGGGTCATTCAAACGAAGTATCCGAAGCCGACCTTAAATTATTATTGAATGCCGAAGCTGCCGCGCAGATAAACGGAAATGCAAATGCAGAAACACAATTTATTGGTGCGGTTCGGACAAAATCGCAAGCAGCGGCACAAGCAGCAAACAATACATATTTCGGATTTACAAGCAGCCAAGTTCAAACAATGACAACAGCTCGCTCGGAAGCTTGTGCAAACCTTGACGCTGATTTATACATGTCGGGTGATACAGATAATGAAATTGAAGAGGGTCATAAAAACTATGAGAGCGCGGTCCTCTCTGCTTATGCAAGTAATAATATCACCGCCACTGTCTACTCGGAATTAACGAGAATGGAATTATCTGCTTTCACAAATGCAGCTGCTTCAATGGAAACAGAAGCACAGTTTGCTTTAGTAAAAAACTACTTTATGAGATATTCTCTTGTAATCAGTTCTGCAATGAGTCAGCAATTTCAAGCTGCCGGTGCAGCAAGCGCACAGTTAAATGCTGTATCATCGGCGGGAACTACTTTGTACGCTTCAATTAAAAATTGCACGAACGAAAACCAGATTGACGATGCGTTTGTTCAATACCACTCTACGATAAAATCGCAATTGTCGGTTACATTGAACACCTACGCAAGCTCGATCGATACACTCGATGCAACTATTAACGCAAGCGGCAGTACTAAAACAATTTTGAAAGCCGCCTTAAATATTGGTGCTACTGCAAATGCTATCGTAGATGCTTATGTTGTTTTTTATAATTCAATTAAAACCTCTACGCAGACAGCATTAACCGGCGCAACATCGGCACAGATCAACGCAGCATCGCATATATTGATTTTAGCTAATATGAACTAAACAAAAGAAAAGATGGGACCCTCGCGGTTCCATCTTTTTTGTTTTTATAGAATTCAATAACAAGGAGGGCAGTGTTATGATTACTCAATATAGACCATTGATGGGGGTAATAAAAAAAATATTTTTTCTATTGCTCGTCCCGGTTTTCTTGATAGCACCCGGCACAATTAAAGCCGATGGCGACATAGAACTGAAGGGTACTATCCAGGCAAAATCAGATTCAAGTATTACGGTCAATCTACTGGAAATATTTGTTGATTCCTCCACTGAAATAAAAAACGGTGAGCATGAAACTTTAACGTTTGCCGATTTAAATGTTGGGGATTTCGTAAAAGTGGAAGCTTCTGCCGGTGTATTAGGAAAACTCTTTGCCTCGGAGATTCGTCTGTTTGATGGCAACATGGATTTCGAATTTAACGGTTCAATTACCGCAATCTCCTCAAATTCGCTCACGGTTAACGGAACAGAAATTTTCGTTGATTCCAACACCGTTATACTTACACGTTTTCATGCCGCACTACAGTTCTCGGATCTTAAGATAGGAGACAATGTTTTTATCAAAGCAGATCTGGATACCAGCAGCCAATACTTAGCTTCCGTAATATGGGTAGAAACACAAAACACAAACTACGAGATTGAGATAGAGGGAACAATACAAACCACTTCTGAAACTTCCATCACAGTGCAAAACGTAGAATTTTTTGTGGATAGCAATACAATTATTGTTGCTGAAGAACATGGTCTTATACAGTTTGGTGAGCTTGCCGTTGGACAAGAAGTCGAAGTCCGTGGTTTCTTGAGAGAAGATTCAACTTACCTGGCATTAGTAATTAAAGTTGAAGACGATGATTATACAAGCGACGACTTAGAGTTTGAAGGTCCAATAACAGAAATCGGTTTAGACTTTCTCGTAGTAAGCAATGTTACTTGTTACGTTGATTCAAGCACAGTAATCTTTACACACCATGGCACGATGCTCGGTTTTGCCGACTTAAGTGTTGGAGATATTGTTGAGATTAAAGCCGTTCTCCAGGAAGATGGTACATATAAAGCTATGAGAATAAAATTAGAGAACGATGAAGACGAAATTGAAGTCGCCGGAACAATCGATTTCATTGGTTCCGATAATTTTACCGTTGGCGGATTTACTATATATGTAAATAGCGAAACCCAAATTTATAATCACGAAAAAGAAAATCTTACTTTCGGAGATTTAACCGTAGGAATGTTTGTAAAGGTGAAAGCTTACTTCCAAAACGAAAATTACTATGCCTTCAAAATTAAAGTTAAGAATGAAAATAGGCCCGAAATACATATAACCGGTTCGATAGATTTAATTGCCGGCGATACTATAACTGTTAAAGGCGTAGTATTTGTAACCGACCAAAACACAGAATTCTTTGCTAATAATAAAATAGAGATTACGATAAACGACTTAAAAGTTGGACAGATTGTAAATGTTGAGGGAAGCGTGCAAGATGATAATTCATATTACGCACAAAGAGTAAAGGTAGAGAACTTCTGGCGGTCGGCTGTTATTGTTGAAGGTACAATCGATAGTCTCGGTGTCAATTCTATCAAGGTGTCGGATAAATTATTTATCGTTGATTCTACAACTGTAATTTGGGGTCATGGAGGAGTTGGTGTCATAGATTTTCTGAGTTTAACACTTGGTATGAAGGTAGAGATAAAAGGGATTGTTAACGCTAATGGTGTTTTGGTTGCTAAGCTGATCAAGGTACACCCCGAACATGAATTCGAAGTTTACGGCACCATCGATTCTATTTACTCTTCACAATTAGTTGTTGCCGGATTGACAATCACCACCAACGATGAAACTGTTTTCTATGATAAATTTGATAGTGAAGTTACGTTCGATAGTCTGAAAGTAGGACAAACAGTTGAAATAAAATATGTAAAAACCATTCTTAATGAAAATCTTGCTGTAAAGATAGAGATAGAAAAAGAACCCGGTGATGTTGAATTCAGCGGCGTTGTCACATTAATTTCTTCAAGCAATATTCAGCTTTCTATTCCATCGTTTACACTTAATAGTAATACTCAATTTCTAAGCACTACATACTCGCCGATCGTTTCTTCCTCAATTCAAGTAGGCCAGGCTGTAACCATTTGGGCAAACGAAGATAATAGCGGTAATCTGCGGGCAGAACAAGTTCTGCAAGTAACCGGCGAAATAACTGCCATAAATGGAAACGGTAATAATAATCTGCCGACAGAATTCGAGTTGAAACAAAATTATCCGAATCCTTTCAACCCCGCGACTAAAATCTCATTCTCACTACCGCAGCCGGAAAACGTGGTTCTAAAGGTATATAATATTGTAGGACAAGAGGTAGCGAGTTTAGTTAATGAACACATGAATGCCGGGCAGCACGAAGTTACATTTAATGCCGCAAAGTTAGCATCGGGAATTTATTTCTATCGCTTGAAAGCCGGCAGCTTTGTATCTGTAAAGAAAATGATGTTCCTTAAATAATCATTTTAATTGAAGGGGAGATAAGAGAGGGCATTAGCTTATTTCCCTGGTTTTTTTAACAAAAAGAGAATCGCTATGATGAAAAATTCTTTTTATGCAGTGATGTTTTTCTTACTCTTGATTCTGTCTACCAGCATACACGGACAGAATAAAAAATTCGGCCTTGGTGTTATAATTGGCGAACCAACCGGTATAAGCGCAAAGTTAACTCTCTCCAATGCTAATGCAATTGCATTCGGCGTCGGCTGGTCGGTTGAAGACTATCGGTTTGACGGTTACGATCCTTATTATGACGATGTTACGCGTACACACATTCATATAGATTATTTGTGGTATTCGTTTTATGCAATTAGTTCCAGCGGCCAATTTCCTTTGTATTACGGAATCGGGGGACGAATAAATACCGGTCCCAGATACAGCGGAACTTTTGCCGTGCGCGGTGTTATTGGAATTGAATGGTTGCCAAGAGATACTCCTCTTGGTATTTTTATCGAAGTAGTTCCATCGCTTCGCCTTGTTAGTTCCACCGGTTTCGGTTTCGATGCCGGGATCGGCGCAAGATTCTATTTCTAACAATGCCGATAAAAAGCATCTACTTAGTTTCTTATTGAAACAAACATACTTATTACGATATAAAATTATTTAATCACAAAAAAACCGGAGGAATTATGTTGAAGAAAATGATTGGTCGGTCGTTTATGCTTACCGTAATTTTCATTCTCCTTGCTATTACGGGATGCAGCGGGGTTTCCGAACAAGAAATCGCCGAACTTGAGGCGCTGAGGTCCGAAGTCAAAGCTTTGGATGATCAAATAAATACTCTTAAGTCACAAAAAAATATGTTTGAGACCGAGATAGCAGAAAAGAATGCCCGGCTGGATGAATGCACCAAACTAAGGGAAGAGACTCAGCAGAATCTCAAAAAAATTGGCTATTAACCTGAACAAGTCAAATAACAAAAGGTGGAATTATGAAACCATATAAATTTGTATTCCTTTTAGTATCCTTCGTTCTCTTATCAACTGCCGTATTTGCGCAAGAGACCGAAGAGATAACCCGTGAAGAGTGGCAGAACGAAATGACCTTGCTCGCATCACAAAAAGAATCATTGCAAGCCGAACTAACTTCCCTCGAGACTCAAATAACCGAGCTCACAAATATGAATAACAACATTCAGTCCTACGACGATTGTATCAACAACATTTATAGCATGCTCGGTGCAACAAGGGAAGGAGTGGATAACTACAGACTGCAACTCAATACATTAACTTCTACTATTAATAACCAGCAAGGGCCAAAAGCAGATCGGCAAAAAGAACTTGATGCAATGAAAAAAAATAAAATTAGCGCCTTGCCGGAATTCTTTGATCTAGTTCACGATCAATTACAAACGAAACTAGACGAATGGAAAGAAAAACCCCAGACCGTCAGTTACAATGTTGTAAAGGGGGATTGTCTTTGGAACATTGCTAAGAAAGAAAAACATTATTCCAACGCATTTGCATGGCCTATTATTTACAGGGCTAATAGAGATCAAATAAAAGATCCTGATCTTATATACCCCCAACAAGAATTTAATATTCCCGATTTAACGGAAGATGAAGAGACTAAGTATGATAAAATAAGAAGAAATTATAAACCGGCTCCTCCGTCACAATCACTTAGCACAAGAGCTCCTTAATATGTTGATCTCTCGCATAAAAAAATCCGGGGATTGTAAAAGAAGTCGAATATCCCCGGGTTTATATTATGTTAGTTTTTAAATCATGTTCTTCCAGGATGAAAGAGTCTAACAACAAAATTCGTTCACTAATTAAGTATTTAACCCTCGCTGCATTTTTCTATACCACAATGGTCCTAACATTGTCGTGTGGCAGTTCTGCTCCAAGTTTAAACGATTACATTAATGGCGGGTTCGAAGAGAAAGATTCCGGCAACCCGGATCCTGATGGCTGGTTCCCAAATAGACTACCGGCATTGAGCGGATTTGTCAAGTTCGAACTCGAAGACAAGACTGTGCACGGCGGTGAAAAATCTATTTCAATTTCTATTTCCAAATCTCAGCCAGGAAAATCTAACATATACAACTGGGTAAATATTGTTGAGGGATTAGGGGCTAAAGATGTTTACGAACTTAACGGGTGGATTAAAACAAGAGAGATTACTAATTCCCCTTTCATTGAAATTCAGTTCTGGAACAGAAAACAAAACAAGTTAATAGCAAAAGTTTCGACCTTAAACCAATACCCGGTAACGGGAACAAACAATTGGCACAATGTAAAAACAACTTTTACCGTACCGGAAGGAACAACCAGGGTATTGATTATCGCCGGTATAACCAGTAATGGCAATTCCGGCGGCAAAGTTTGGTTCGATGATATCCAGTTGAAAAAACTTTAATCCTTATTTAACAGATCTGATAAAACATTTTAAGTAATACTTTTTACGGCTTAACGCCAACAAACCTTATTACAACTGCTTCGCCGTAGTGCCCTTTACCTTCCATTAGAAAAACTTTTTCCTTGGAGAGTTTTTTAAACTCGAGAGTTGAAAATTCTTTTTTCACTTCTTCTAATGAATACATCAATTCAGTGTTTTGCGGGCCCCCGGATTGAAAATTGATTTGTTCTTTCTCAAAACACTCAAAGATAATCTTGCCGGTTGGCTTCAGCGAGTTGATAACGCGTTGAAATAATTTTGTTTTTAATTCTTCATCTTGATGAATAAAGAAAATTCCGGCGGCATCGTAAAAATTTTCTTGCGGTGTGTAGGTAGAAAAATCTCCTAATTGATAATTAATCTTCACGTCAAATTCTTCTGCTAATTTTTTCGCTTTCCTTTTTGCTTCTTCACTGAAATCCATTGCGTCAACTTGCCAGCCGAGCGCTGCGGCAAAGACAGCGTTTCTTCCTTCGCCTTCGCCTATGAACAAAATTTTTCCCGGTGAAAGTTTCGGCAATTCTTCTTTCAAAAAACTATTCGGCTCTTTGCCGTAATTATATTCTTCTGCCGAATATCTTTTATCCCATTTCTCTTTCATATCTATTTCTCAAGTTTAAATTATTGTTGACCGAAAAATATTTCTCTCTATGAGAATAACAAACATAATTGATGCTCTATTTTTCTTTGTTTATTTTTGTATAGAAAACGAGGCTGTTTATGATAAATACAGATAAAATAATTATTGTTGGTGACCGGGTTTTAATTAAACCCGAAGAGAACTTAAACAAAACCAACAGCGGACTATATCTTCCTCCCGGTGTACAAGAAAAAGAAAAAGTTCAAGGCGGTTATGTAATTAAAGCCGGACCGGGCTACCCGATAGGCACACCAACAGACGACGAAGAGCCGTGGAAAGAGAGAAAAGATATTAAGTATATACCTCTCCAAGCACGAGAGGGCGACTTTGCTCTTTTTCTCAGAAAAGATGCCATTGAGGTTGAGATAGAAAAACAAAAAATGGTTATCATTTCGCAATCCGCTATCTTGCTACTATACCGCGATGAGAGTTTGTTAAGTTAACTAATACTTCCTTAAACCATCTCTCTTTAAGTGTTGGTCAGTAAATTAAAGCCATAGCTTTAATATTTCTTATATTAAATTATATTTCTTGACTATAAATAATATTTAATTATATTAGTCAATAATGATTGACTATAATATGATTAGCTCATTACCCCCTTCTCCAAAATTAAAGTTAGATTCCGAGACCTATTCACTCATAAGTAATATTGATTCTTCTTTGTACCGTTTAGACGGAATGTTATCCCTACTTTCTAACGACAAACAATTGCTCTCGTTAATGATCTCTATCGAAGCGTTCCAAAGCTTACTGATTGATCACTACCTTTCCGGGGGTCGTTCTTCTTTCTCTTCGTTGTTTGAAGATGTTGAAAAATCTAATGCGGTAAAGTGTTATTCACAAAGTCTCGCACTCGGGCTAAAGCTGATCAAAGACGTGTCTAAATCATCACACATAATAAAAACTATACACAAAGAATTTTTCAGGGAAGATGACAAATTAAAAAATAGCGCCGGAGAATATAGAAACGATAAATTTGATTCCGAGGGAAACGTCGTTTCATATCCAGAAAAAATTGACGATCTAATGGAAGACCTGGAAAAATATCTTGCGTTAGATTTTTCTTACCCGGTAATTGTAAACATAGCGTTGGTACACGCCCAATTTGAAACGATTCACCCATTTCCTTTTGCCAACGGTTTAGTAGGAAGAATGCTGATACCGCTCCATCTTTATTGGAAAAGAATCCTAAACCACCCGGTGTTTTTAATTTCTAATGTTCTTAGTAATAAAAAGCTAGAGTATTTTGATCGGCTCGAAGATATTGCAAAGAATAATAACTGGGAGAGCTGGATAAAATTTTTCCTTCGCTGCACGCTGGACTCGGCAAATAAAACCATCGATACAGTCAAAAGAATTAAAGAGCTGGAAACCGTTGAGTATAAAAAAATCCTCTCCGGTGATTTTGCCGCCCCGGCATTATTAAAGTTATTCCATTTCATATTCTCTAAACCAATTTTTACCGTTCCCGAAATAACCGGGGCATTAAACTTTACAAAACAAACTGCTAATATTGTTGCGGCTAAATTAATTGATCTTAATATCATCGAAGAAACGACCGGCCAAAAAAGAAATCGTGTCTTTTCCCATAAAAAGCTTATTGAAGTTATAGATGATTTGAACTGTTAATTAGTGCATAGCTAAGTCAACAAATAAATTAATATAAACCAAATGGAGTCAATAATGAAGTTTTTCCATGAATTTAAATCTTTCGCCATGAAGGGCAATGTGGTTGATATGGCGGTTGGTATAATCATTGGGGCAGCTTTCGGGAAAATAGTAACTTCTCTTGTTAATGATGTGCTAATGCCCCCGATCGGATTGTTGGTCGGCGGCATCGATTTCGGCCGTCTCGCAATCACCATCAAACAAGCAACCGAAACTTCCCCAGCTGTTGTTATTAAATACGGGGTCTTTATCAATACGGTAATTGATTTCATAATTGTTGCATGGGCAATCTTTATTGTTGTTAAAGGAATGAACTCATTAAAGAAAAAAGAGGAACTAGCTCCGGCGGCACCGCCTAAACCAAGCGATGAGGTTGTTTTGCTTTCCGAAATTAGAGATATTCTTAAAGCATCCAACTAACTAAACTTATTTCTGAAAAAACATTAAATTCGCTACAACTTGTTGGCGGCTCAATTTTATTAAAATGTTTTTGCCTTGACTCTTTATTATGAATACGCTCCGATAATTTTCTCCGATCGTTATTCTCGTCAGAAAATTAATTGTAGTAACTCTTTAAAAATGTCAGTAATTAAAACTCCATAGAAATGTCAGT
>DYJK01000127.1 GCA_020723165.1 Melioribacter roseus
AGATCAATGACTCGGTAAGTCCCGGAATCTGATCAATTTTCACATATTCTTTTTGTGTGTCTTGTTTAAGTTTTTGTGTTTCCTCCGAAATTTTTACGGCTACCTCTTCTTTTGTTGCAAACGTTTCCATCCTTGCGACAGTATAGCCGATATTGAAAAGTGTAATTGCAATGAACAGAATGATCTGCCAGTATTTTGTAAGTCTATGTTTTTTTTCTTCGTTGATCATTTTTGATTTTCCTTTCCATCAGAAAACATTTTGATTTTTTTATAGCGGCTTCGGCTATATCTGCACTCCCGAAAAGATAAAAGAGATATTCGCAGTACTCCGATACATATTTTGTTATTATGGAAGCTTTTGAATGTGCCGGAAGAATTTTTGATAACATCAAAGAGATTATAGCAATCCTTCGTTTCTTGTCGGCGAGCCATCGCCAAACTATTCCTGAATACTTCTGGATTTTTTCGAATATCTCTTTCATTACTAACCCATCTTATAGTTGTTTGATAGCTTTGATTAAATCATAGATGTCGTATATCATCAACAGTGAAAGCTCGATTATATTTTTTGCCTCCCGTTCGTCAACATCAAGATTTTCTTTTACAAAAGTGATTAACTGCTGAAGCTCGAACTTTTCTATATCACCTATTTCGAATGGAACCATGTTGATACCAGATAAAGCGGAAGGTAATTTTGTTAATGGGGCAATAAATAACGGAATATCAATTAAGGTTATGTTACCGTCGCGGAAAGCTTTAATAATTGAATTTGCAAGACTAATTCCGAAAACGACCACATCTTTTGTTTCTTCGATACCAAAACCAATGCCGGGTTTTTCCGGCAGCGAAATCCCTTCCATTTGTCTCTCTCTATTTTTGGTTGGTATTTGTTCGAGCTTGAGAGCCGGAATAATTTTTTCATCGTTCATTTTTTCCTCCGTAGTTTGTTTAATAGTATTATTGCTAAAGACCGGTCTTTTTTCTCTTGAGATTCTCGGTGGGCAAACTATACTTGCTGGATTAAGTAATCATCCTAAAAGGTTTAGGAGGAATGTAGAATTTATTAATCTGCTAAAAATTTTTACTCTTAATCCAGACCAGAGAAATTAAAGCAAAGATAAGAGCCGTGTAGGTTCTTCCAATGGGCTATGAAAACCACGGAGGTGATGAGGCACAGATCTTAGAAAAGAAAAAATTAAGAAGTGATTTTTAATGATTGTGAAAAAAGAAACAAAAAGTTTGTTTACTTTTTTTGGAGATACAAAATATACTCTACTGTTTTTTCGCCGATGCTAAATTCTTCGGCAATTAATTTGCGCGCATCTTTGCTTTTCATTTTTTGATTGTAGTACAATTCTACATAACGCTTTCTGATGAGAAAATTCCTTAATGAAGTTTTATCAACAACGTTGTGTTTGAGGAAGACCTCAAGCATGTCGTTTATTAGCTCGTTTGTTTGGAATTTTAGCATTTCTTTCAAGGGTATTCAAAAAATGATGTTTGTTTTATCAAATAAAATCAAACTACTGTTCCTATTGGTGTCAAATATATTCTAACTATTTGACTTTTGCAAATAATTAGTTATATTTATTTGAAAGAGTTAGAGGATTTTAGAAATGGATTGGCCAGAATTAATAAAAGAGCTTTTCATGGAATATCGTTATAATACCTATAAGTTCGAAAAAGATTTCGGGGTGAGTAATGTAGCTATCGGGAAGATATTAAATGGAATTACGAAAAAGCCGAATACACAAACGATTAAGATTATTGAAAACGCATTCAACATAAAAATTGATGATAGCGATCCCAACAATCTATCTTATATAAAATTACCGGTTGAGAAAAAGAAAGAGGAAGCAGATTTTGATGACAAAATTCAGATCATTGAATATCCAATCTTAAGTGAAGTGTTTGCCGGAAACCCGGATAGGATTGATGTGGAATATGTAAGTCAGCATGAATCATTTACATATTTTCGTCGCAATCATAGATGTTTTGCTCTCAAGGTGAATGGTAATTCAATGGAAACAACTTTGCGCAATGGTGATATTGTTTTAGTTGATATGGATTTGCAGCCAATGGATGGTGATCTTGTTGCTGTCAAGTTAAAGAATGGTAATCAGTATATAAAACGTTATAAAGATTTAAACTTCGCATTTATACAACTTAGTTCAGATAACCCTGATTATGGTGTTCGCATAATTGATAAAAATGACATAGTAGCAATTTATCCCATAGTATCAATTAATTTGAATTTACGAAATGGCGAAAGAAAATATTGAAGTATTTCGTGTTAAAGTAACCAAGGCAATGTGTGAAAAAATTTATCCAGTTGTTAAATCGGGTGATATTATACATGTAATTTTCAAAGAAAAAATATTCCCCGGGGACCTTGTCTTTGTTTCTTTTAATGAAAAACAATGGATAGAAAAATATTCAAAGAAATTACAAAGATATAATGTGTATTTGATTTCTAAAGTGATAATGAAAAGTTGAGGCAGAATTTAACTTTTTGATTAGCGGAGACAGCGGCGTCCAGCTAAGTCCGCCGCCTTGGTCTATAGAACCATGTCTCCAAATATTATTAAATCGATGTGCGTAAAATAATAATTATCTTTTTTCAAATGCCGGTTGTTTTGGAAATACCGGCGGATTTTTTTCTATTGCTTTCTTAACTTCTTCGATAGCCCTTTCAAGCTGAACATCGATACCTTTTGCTAACTCACCGGGGTTTTCAAGTACTTCTATATCGGGATCAACACCGTGACCTTCCTTGAACCATTTACCATCCGGATCATACATTCTGAAAGTTGGAACCGTAACAGAACCGCCGTCAATTAATGCCGGTGCGCCGGTAATACCGATCAAGCCGCCCCATGTTCTAGTGCCGATCAACGGTCCTTGCCCAGCTTTGCGGAAGTAATCCGGGAAAGCATCACCGCCGGAACCACTCCAACCGTTTATCAACATTACCTTCGGACCGAAATGCGCAACTTGAGGCCATTGCCAATTTATGCCATCGCGAACTGCCCAATAAGCAAATGGTTTTCTATTTAGTAATTCAATGAAACGATCCGGTATTTGCCCGCCGTTATTAAATCTTTCGTCTATGATCAAACCTTCTTTGTTATACTGTGCAGCAAACTGACGTACTAATTCTGTTTGTCCGTCTGTGCCGGTACTTGGTACATAGATATATCCGACTTTACCATTTGTAGCTTCATCAACCCGTTTTCTGTTTGATTCGATCCAGTTTAGATTACGTAGACGGGTTTCTGACGAAATTGTTTGAACAATAATTTTCTTTGCACCATCAAGTGACGGTTTATCATTAACGGTTAGTTCAACAGTTTTTTCTGCAAGTCCGTCAAATGCAGACCATGGATCTTTCGATATATCTAAAGTTTCACCGTTAACTTCTAAAATGTAATCTCCTTCTTTTACTTTTAAACCGGGTAAAGAGAGAGGTGAACGTACTTCATTATCCCAAGCGGCACCGTTAATAATCTTTTTGATGCGATACGCACCATTAGAAATTTCCCAATCGATTCCAAGGTAACCAACGTTTCTCGAATCCGCTTCATCGGTATCACCGCCGCCCCGGTACGTATGCGATGCATTTAATTCCGATATCAATTCACCTATGATAAAATTAACATCCCATCTTGTAACTGCGTTATCAACTAGCTTGCCGTATTGCTCTCTCATTTTTTCCCAATCAACACCGTGCATGTTCGGATCGTAAAAGAAATCGCGTTCCAATCTCCAAACATCATTGAATATCTGTTTCCATTCCTCGCGCGGATTAATAGTCATTTCAATTTGAGTTGTAGGCATTTTTTTATCTGTCTTTTGATCGGCTCCAACATCTACGATTGAATAACTTCCGCTCTTTGCAATTAATATTTTTTTACCGTCTGCACTAACTGTAAAGAAATCGGCATCATCAACAACTTGTTTCTCTTCGCGTTTTTCAAGATCATAAAACATAACGGGACGTTTTTTATCAGCAGAACCGGTATTTGGATTCCTATGGAAAAGAACTTTTCCGCTTACTGCGCTCACCCTTCCAATATTACCGGCTTGTGGAGGAAGTATAAGAATCCTATTCTCAAAATTGTTGAGAGTTATTTTCACCTCTTTAGTTTTATCATCTTTCTTTTCTTCTTTAGCCCCTTCCTTTTTTCCTTCCTCCTTCTTTTCATCTTTCTTTGCTTCTTCCTTTTTTACAGAAGTGGTATCATTTTTTGGTGCGAGGGGAGAAAGTACTTCCTCATTCAAAGTAATCAACGCAAGATTGGTTGTGTTGGGATAAATAAATGTATTATCAATATCACTGTAAATTGGATTGAAAGTTCTGTTGGTTAAGAAGTATAAATATTTTCCGTCTGGATCGAATGAAGGATTTGTATCAGCATAATAACCCGAAGTAATCTGGAAACTTTTTGATTCTTTAGTATCATATAGGAAAATAGCATTGTTCAGATTCTCTGCTTCACGCTGATAAGCGAGCCATCTGCTGTCGGAAGACCAGCTCATTGAGTAGTTTATCAATCCGCCCTGGTAATATGTCTTTGCTTTATCAACTTTGTAAGTTTTATCTTTATCAATATCATATATCATTATATCCATCGCCTTATCGATGAAAGCTATCATTTTACTGTTAGGTGACCAGAACAATTGGTAGCGGTATCCTTCGCCGTACGATGTCAATTTTTTCTCAATGTTTGGCTTCTCCATATCACGGATTGTTAATTCATACTCTCCCGATTTATCACTCCAGTAAGCAGCATACTTTCCATCGGGCGACCAGGCCGGGTATCTTTCAGCCACTCCAGAACTTTTTGTGAGATTTATTACTGCACCATTTTCTGCTGGTACGTTAAAAATTTCTCCGCGTGCTTCAATTAGACAGCGCTTACCATCCGGTGAAATTGATGCGTACTGGATTAGCTTAGAAACGTTTTCTGCTTTAGGAAGCAGTGTAATTTCATCGGTAACAACATTAATCTTTACTTCGCGGGTTTTTTCATCGGCAAGATTCATAAGATAAAGTTTTCCGCCGGCTTCAAAAACAATTTCGGATGGACCGAGCGATGGGAAATGAATATCAAAATCCGAAAACTTTGTTATTTGTTTCACTTCTTTGGAATTAATATCGTACGACCAAATGTTGAATCGTTTTTCTGTACCCCTATCCGAGATGAAATAAATTTTGTTTCCATACCACATCGGTATTTCATCGCCGGCATCATTTTTAATAACTAACTCGGAAGTATTGTTCTCTAAATCGTAAATCCAGATATCAGCCGCATCACCACCGCGGTATCTTTTCCATGTTCGGAACGATTCTGTTTTAATTGTGTAGGCAATTTTTTTACCATCGGGCGAGAACGACGCCATCTCACCATAGGGTACTTTTAATTGTTCGGGCAAGCCGCCTTGGGGAGAAACTTTGAAGAATTGGCTGAACCTCTGTTTGCCGCTGTTCATCGATGATACGTACAAAAGATTTTTTCCGTCCGGGTACCAATCAATTAGCCGGTCGTTCATGCCATGATGGGTAATTCGCGTTGGCAATCCGCCAGTTGTTGGAATGACATAAACATCCATGTTGCCATCGTAATTACCGCTGAAAGCAATTTTAGATCCATCGGGAGAGAAGCGAGGAAAAACTTCCTGACCTTTTGGTGAACTTAATTTGTGTGCAGTACCGCCTTCTTTGGGTGCTATCCAGATATCACCGGCATAGTAAAATACTATTTGTGTTTGCGATACATCGGGGAATTGCATTATGCGTGCGTCTATTTGAGAATTGATTTTGATGAAGGGTATAAGTAGTAATAGAAAAAGAAGCTGCTTTTTCATACGACCTCTTTATTTAGTTGTGTGTTATTGAAAAGAAATTTTTGTGTGATACAATGAAGAGACCTTTAGTATTTGGTGAAAATTATAAATTTAATCCTAGGGGCTCAAAATATTTTAATTGTCAAATATTATGACGGATTGAATGTTAAACTTGTTCTTCGATATCATCCTCTTCAATTTCAACGTCAGGTATCTGTGTAAATGCGATTCTCATTGGAGCAGAATTGATTGCTGTATGAGAGCCGCCGTAATAAGCCGCACCATAGCCGAATTTCTTGTTCAATTTATCTACTGCCGCATTAAGAGATTTTATTTTATCGTAATCTTCAAAGAAGGAAGGTGTAATCAGCTCTTCAGGTACTAAATTATAAAATGCTACATATACTTTAATTGGTTTGTATTTTTTATCCTTTAGTTCATCCCACAGCGCATTGAAAATTTTTATCAACACTATGGTATCTTGTGTAAAGGAAAAAGATGCTTCATTCCGCCATTTAATCCCGTCTAAAAATCTAACCCCGATAGACATTGTACCGGCGGCGTAACCCAAATATCTTAATCTCATTGCTGCTTTTTGTAATAGGCGATGCAATACCGCATACGCACCATCCATTGTTCTGTGTTCGGGCGACATAACGTGTGAATGACTAACCGTTGATCTGTGGGTGGGTGGGCGGTTTACAACTTCGCCGCGTAATTGTGAATAGTATCTCTCACCTTCAATTCCACCCCAAACTCTTCTCAATAAACTTTTATTTGCATTGCAAAGTTTTTCAACCGAATCGATTCCAAATTTTCTTAGGCGCGGTTCCATTCTTCTTCCTATACCAACAAGATCATTGAGTTTCAATTTATAGAGGCATTGCGGCAGATCTTTTTCTTCGATCACAACCAGCCCGTCGGGTTTCTGCATATCTGTGGCGGTTTTTGCAAGAAATTGATTTGGTGCCAATCCAATTGAGCATTTTAAATACTCACCAACCTGGTCTCTAATTTCTTTTTTTATTTGCAAAGCCAATGCAATTGCATTTTCTTTCTTTTGCTGCTTGCCCATAAGAGTACAAGCCATTTCATCAATTGATAAAACAAAATCGACCGGTACGCATGATTCAACAGCGCGGACCAATCTGTGATGATATTCTATATAGATTCTGTGACGGGCTTGAACAATAAGTAATTCCGGGCAAAGTTTTTTTGCATCTTTAATTATAGTTCCGGTTTTAATACCGAGCTTTTTTGCTTCGTAGCTTGCGGCAATTGCGCAAGTAGTATCTGCCATTACCGGTACAACAGCAACCGGTTTACCGCGGAGCTGCGGCTTCATCTGCTGTTCGCATGAAGCAAAGAACGCATTAAAATCCAGCACTAATTTTCTTAACGGCACAGATACAACCCTTTTTTACGGTGTTATAATAAACAATAAGAAAGAGAATTTAAATTGTGCAGTTGTATGATGAATTAATTAAGATGATCTTGGCGTATTTCTTCATCCATTCCTTATTATTTATCTTGACGCAAAAAATAAAAAATTTTACTTTGTATCCAACTTATAATGAAATAGCTAAACGGGAGACGCTAAATGGAGAGAAGTAAATTATTTCTAATGGGGGTTTTGTTTTTGCTTTTGAGTATGGTTAGTTCTGCTAACGCTCAAATGATTTTCACATGTGAAATTGATGGTGATGAATTTATAGGAACAGTGAACGACGCTGTTATTGTGGATTTAGGTGACGAAGAATATTTGCAAATTCATGCAATGTTTGACAAGAAAGTTTTATATCTCTATTTAAAAACTTCTTTATTTAAAAACCCGGTACCGCTCACACTTGATTACCGTCAGCACAATCATGAAACCGGTGAGACACCCGATGCAGAATCGATTTGGGCTCCTGATGGTGCAGATGGTCCGCAATGGAATACAATTGAAGGGGGAGCAGTTGTTACTGCTATAGACGAAAGTGCTAAAACTGTGTCCGGTAATTTTGAATTTATTGTTGAGAAAGCTTCGTATTCATCACGACCGGGGAAGAAGAATCCTACTGTTGATATTAAAGAAGGAAAGTTTGTAAATATTCAATACAGACTTGAAGAAAAGAAATCCGGCGACGATAGTAATCTTTGATAAAAAACGACTGTCTCAATTCATATTTGAGTTGAGACAGTTCTATTAACAATTTTTACTGAGGAGCTTCTTCGGTATATTTGCCGGTCTGCATTTCTAATTCTAACTTAGAATCGATATCATCTATTCCTGAAATTCTTTTTGCAAGCGACTTGCCATCCAGCTCATGATATTCTAATACTTCTAAAGGAGTGCCGCATTCCGGGTAATCATCTAAACCGATCTTTTCAAATTTTTTACCTTGCAGACTATGAATCTCCGCAAGTGCATCAAGAATTCTATCACCAAGTCCGCCGATCTCGGAATGATCCTCAAGTACAAAAATCTTTTTGTAATCTTTTGTAATTGATTCAATCCAATCGAGATCAATTTTATTTAACCACGGCATGTTGATTACCTTTAGACCAAATCCGATTCCTTTTAGAAGTTCAAACGCAACCAAAGCTTCGTGCAGCATTACCGGTCCGTAGCCAAAAAGCAATGCATCGTTTCCTCCCGTTAGTTCTGTTCCGATCCCGATTTCAAATTCGTAATCATCCGGTAGTTGAATTTTTTCGGGTGATGGACCGATTACCAAACGGATCATACAATTTTCTTTTGCTTCATTGACGCAGTATTCAACTGTCTTTTTTGTTTCAAGAGCATTGCATGGCTGAATGATTGTCATATTTGGAAGTGCCGAGAAAAGAGAAATATCGCGTACACTTTGGTGCGATTTGCCGGGACCGGCCGGAATTATTCCCGAAAAATGACAGGTGTAAATAATTTTGTTTTTTTCAGTTGAGTTGTTGTAAATCTGTTCGTTGGCGCGTGCGGCAAGAAAACTTGCAAATGTATTAACTACCGGTATCAATCCCATTTTTGCTAATCCGCCGGCCGTTGAAACCATATCTTGTTCGGCAATTCCGTTTTCTATAAAACGATCGGGGTAAGTATATTCAAATTTTCTGAGCTTACAATCGGCAGATAAATCGCCATCGAGAACAACAACCTTATCGTTTGTTTTTGCGAGTTCAACAAGGGCATCGCCATATGCTTCGGTCACAAATTCTTTATCGAGTTTTGTTATTGCCTTGCCTTCGGCTTTGTTTTTCGGTATTTCAATTTTTCCGATTCCAAATTTATCGGCAAGACTTAAAATTTTCCCGGTGAGTTCATCCAAACCTTTAACGTAACTATCATCGTCAGGTGCGCCGCTGTGCCATTTGTAATATGTTTTACCGGAAACGGTTTCCATCACCGGTTTTTCCATAAACGAAACACCTTTACCTTTGATTGTATCGGCAATAACCATTTTGGGTTTATCCGTGATGTTTTTCAGTTCAGAAAAAGTTTTTTTGAGAAGATCGAAATCGTGTCCGTCAATTCTAACAACATGCCACCCGAACGCAGAAACTTTTTGAACCACATCTTCGATATCGTTAACATCTGCAACAAGCATATCTGTTTGATATTTATTGTGATCCATTATAGCTGTAATGTTGTTAACTTTTTGGTGTGCCGTGGCTTGAAGAGATTCCCAAATTTGTCCTTCCTGGAATTTACTATCGCCAGGTTAATACATAAACATGCCCGTTCTTTTTTTTGTAAGATTTAGCCCACGCCATACCTTTAGCTTTTGAGATACCCATTCCAAGTGAACCGGTTGATGCTTCGATACCCGGAATTCTAACTTCGGGGTGTCCGTCTAAACCGTTTAATCTTCTTAGCATTAGAACTTTTTCTTCAGGAAGAATTCCGATAGCATAAAAGAATGCATAGAGTCCGGGCACATCATGTCCCTTTGATGAGAAATAAATATCGCGGTCATCGCTCCCAAGTCCGACTTTTAAAATATTGAGTTCGTTCAAATAAAGATATGTGATAATATCCATAGCACTGAGTGATGAACCAAGATGACCCGAACCGGCTTTCTTTACAGCAACAAGTGTGTTGTAGCGGCACATTTCGGCAAACAATCCCATCTTTGATTTCCAATCGCCTTCGTATGATATCACTTTATCAAATTCTTCTTTTTGGATTAACTGGTAAATCATTTTTTCTCCGGGTGTTTTAAAATTAACTAAATTACTGTGTAACTTAATAAAATTTATTATATGCAAAATTATATGATTTTGGGGAAAGAGAAAAAGATAGGATGTTAAGGAATTGTGAAGAAAGGGAGGAAGCTGGATATGAAAA
>DYJK01000128.1 GCA_020723165.1 Melioribacter roseus
ATTGCAAAATTAGCTGTTATATTTTTATTACTGTTAATTGTTATTGTTAATGGATTTGTTGAACCCGAAGCATCTCCACTCCAACCGGTAAATGTGTATCCAAGAGAAGGTGTCGCTGTTAAGGTCACTGTCGTTCCATCATTGTAATTAGCTTGATCCGGATTCTTTGTTACTATTCCATTTGTTGCATTTACTGTTAATGTGTATGTGATTGGAAAACCGTTTGTGGTTCTTAGTATTGTGCCATAATCACCTACAGTTGACCCGTAATTTGTATCTGTAAAAAAAACACTTCTCAAAGTGTATGCTGTTCCACTTGATTGCTTAGTCCAAGTTACTCCTCCGTCTGTGGTTCTAAGGATTGTGCCCCAACCACCCGCAGCTGTCCCATAATTTACATCGGTAAATGAAACACCATACAAATCATTTGTTGTTCCACTTGATTGTTGAGTCCAAGATTGTCCCCCGTTTGTGGTTGTGAAAATTGTACCATAATCACCAACAGCTATGCCGTTATTTTGATTCGCAAAGGAGATGCTATACAAACTGTTATAAGTACCGGCTGATTGTAAAGTCCATGTAGTTCCGCTGTTTGTAGTTTTAAGAAATGAAAGTCTTTCACCAACAGCTATCCCATTATTTGCATCGGTAAAAGAGATTCCATACAAATTTATGGTTGTTCCGCTAATTTGATTAGTCCAAATTGTTCCTCCGTTTGTAGATCTGAGAATTGTACCCCCACTACCAACAGCTGTCCCATTATTTACATCGGAAAGCGAAATACAATACAAATGATCTAGTGTTCCACTTGATTGATGAATCCAAGATGTTCCTCCGTTTGTGGTTCTGAGGATTGTACCATAAGGACCAACAGCTGTTCCATTAAATAAATCTGTAAAAGAGACTCCATACAAATATATGGTAGTTCCACTTGATTGTGTCTGCCAGCTAATTCCACCGTTTGCAGTTCTTAAGATTGCACCGTTTGTACCTACAACCGTCCCGTTATTAACATCAATAAATGAGACACTTAACAAATCAGTAAAAAAAAGTCCACTTACATATTGTTCCGTCCAAGTCGTTCCTCCGTTCGTGGTTCTGAGGATTTTACCCCAACTACCAACAACCGTCCCGTTATTTGCATCTGTAAAAGAGACGCTTGTTAAAGTTTGTACTGTTCCACTTGATTGTTGAATCCAAGTTATTCCTCCGTTGATTGTTCTGAGTATTGTACCTTCATAACCAACAGCCGTCCCGTTATTTGCATCGGTAAAAGAGACTCCATACAAATGATTTTGCGCATTGACTGATTGAGCTTGCCATATTATCCCACCGTTAGTTGTTCTAAGAATGGTTTTATTCTGGCCAACTGCAGTTCCGTTATTTACATCTGTAAAGGAGACACTATACAAATGATTTAATGTTCCGCTTGATTGAGCTTGCCATGTAGTGCCTCCATTAGTGGTCTTTAGGATTGTGCCATAATTTCCAACAACCGTTCCATTATTTAAGTCAGTGAAAGAAACTCCATACAAATTGTACGTTGTCCCACTAGATTGAACTTGCCAAGTTGTTCCTCCGTTTGTGGTTCTGAGGATTGTACCGATTCCACCAACAGCCCAACCAACTGTCGACGAAATAAACTTTACATTAGCAAGATGATTTCCTTGTGGTAATGGATTTTGCCAAAACCATTGTGCGTACAGAGAAAAAGGCACAAGAAAAAACACTAGGATTAAAAATAACTTTTTCATAATAAGCTCTTATTTTAATTAGATACTTAACGTTTTAACAGAAAGAGTTGAGAAAGAACAGACAAGTAAGAATTGATATAGCAACTTTTATTGTTAAATACATTTTGTTTACTATTCCTACTTGACACGAGAAACTAATGCTAATAATATGAACCAAAATGCGACTTAAGAATACCGCATCGAAAATGAGACACTAGTTAATGCATTCCAATAAATTGTTTTAACAAAAACTAATTAACTCATTGTGTAGATCAGAGTGTTTTTAATTTACTTATCTGTTAAAGTTCAAATTCGCCAGCATCTTCCCCGTCAAAGTATATGTTTGCATCCCAGTGACCGAAAATCTCACCAGGATCCCAAACTTGATAAAGCTCAACTTTATGACCCTTATATTGACCATTAGCCCAAAAACTATTTTGTCCATTTCCTGGCCACGCAACTATGACCACCTGGTCGTTGACTAAAACTGTGGTCTTTCCGCCAGCTCTTGAAACAGTGATTTTCCATTCCTCATTTGTATTATTGTTTCTGTATATAACGGTTTCTGCTGAGCATCCTACTATAAGCAAGAATGCAAGGTAAGCAAGTAGAACATATCTCATCTATATTCTCCTTTCTAATAGTTAATAGATGTTTGTTTTTGCAACATAACACTTGGCTAAATTGCATTTTTCTTTTGGTATGCAATAACGTTTTTACTTCCACTAAACAAATATTGAATCTCTTAATTAATTTTATAAAAGTATAAACATATCTTAAAGAAACATATTTTAAATAATTCTATAGACGGACTTTAATTAATATTTTTGTACATAAATTTTTTGAAATATTTTCACCTAATGAGTTAAACAAGTAATTTGATTTTTCAAGTTGAATAGTTAGCCCTACCCCAGAACTCAAGGTTCTTGCTGTTGTACCAGCATCTATCACACTGTAAATTAAATTTCCAACCATTAATGCCAAGATAATCTCGGCCCTAAAGGCATTTGTATCACCATACTTTTCAGTTTTTGCTGCATCAAGTGCTGAAATTAAAGGTACTAAGCAAGCTACTTGACCTAGAGACATCAGGCTACCTTTAATATAATCACCATTGTAAAACTGACCACCCCCTGGCCATATGGCTGATAGAAGCATTGCTGCAATAACACTTTTTTTCTCCTCAATAGGCGGCATTGAAAATTGGTTTACATCTGGTGGCTTTGATTGGTTGTTAACTTTTTTTTGATAATCTTTTACTTTGTTTTCTAACGTCGAAATATTTTTGTTAGTTTGTGCGGAAGAAAAACTGTACAGAAAAAGAAATAAAAGTAAAAATGAAGTTTTCATAATTACTCCTATTTTTAATTTGGCAACGCTTTAACTAATTAAAGTCGGACATTTGTGCATTGCCGTTAATCCAAATGTCTAACTATTTACCTTGACGATGTTTAATAATTCTATTCATTTTGATTGATTAATTTAATTTTATGACAAGTCCTTTCTATAAACAAAAAAAGGACGCAACTTTCATTACATCCTTCTTCGAGGCACTGGCATGCCTGTGCACAAAGACGTAAGAAAGCGCGTCCATTTCTGGACGCAACCTTCTTGCTTGTTATTGTGCACTTGAAAATTGCCAGTTTTCGAAGAAGAACAACGCAATAGCTGCGTTAAAAAATTATTTTACTTCCTTAGTTTAATAATCCTCCATTTAGTTTATCTATATACTTCTCGTCTATGACCAATCTTAAGAATAAATGCGTATTCGTCCTTAACATCAAAGAGAACACGGTAATCACCAATCCGTAAACGCCATTGACCGTAAATTGAATCTTTCATTTTTTCTGCGTGTGAGAACGGATTTTTCTGCGAAAAATAGAATTCGATTTTTTCAAGAATTCTTTTTTGTACAATTCTATCTAACTTCTCTAAATCACGGAAAGAATTTTTAGATAAAACGACGTTCATAATCGTCCGCTTATTTATCTAATAATAACTTTCTTCTTATTTCTTGGATAGAATAGACTTCCCCTTTTTCAATTTCCTGACGTGCTTTTGCAATTTCACTTACTAACTTTTTTGAATTTAGCAATTCAAGTTCCTCTTTCATACTCTCATATTCTTTTAGCGGTAATATAACTACGGAAGTTTTCCCTATCTTATCAATTGCTTTCTTATTTTTTATTTTTGTAGTCAAAATACATATCCTTAGTAATTTTTATTATCATTTACGATGCTTATTTCCTTAAGGATAAACTAACTTTTTTTTAAATAAAAGCCAAGTATTAAAATTCTAAATCGTTTATCATTATATTTCGATAGATAATTTTATGAGGAACCATTGGATTTAACTTACAAATCTGCCGGTGTAAATATACAAGCCGGTGATGAAACTGTTGAAAGAATAAAATCACTTGCAAAATCCACATTCAATAAAAATGTGCTTTCCGGAATAGGTCACTTTGGTGCTTTTTATCAGGTTGATCTTTCAAAGTGGAAAAATCCAGTATTAGTTTCAAGCGTTGATGGAGTGGGCACAAAGTTGAAAATCGCCTTCATGATGGACAAACACGATACGGTTGGACAGGATC
The DNA here is from genome assembly GCA_020723165.1 of Melioribacter roseus. Classification (GTDB taxonomy): domain Bacteria; phylum Bacteroidota; class Ignavibacteria; order Ignavibacteriales; family Melioribacteraceae; genus DYJK01. Next base: position 4,328 of record DYJK01000128.1, read on the forward strand.
TCGTCAATCATTGCGTAAATGATATCGCGGTGTGCGGTGCCGAACCGCAATACTTTATGGATTACCTCGCCTTTGGAAAACTTTTTCCAGATAAAGCAGAGCAAATCATAAAAGGATTTTCAATCGCTTGCAGAGAAAATAATGTTGCACTTATAGGCGGTGAAACTGCCGAGATGCCCGGTTTGTACGATGAAAACGAATATGATATTTCAGGGACAATTGTAGGAATTGTTGAACGCGATAAAGTGATTGATGGAAAAAATGTTCAAGGCGGAGATTTTCTGATCGGCTTCAAATCGAACGGCTTGCATACAAACGGATACTCTCTTGCAAGAAAAGTTCTTTTAGAAAAATTCAACTTGAAGGACAAACCGGTTGAAATTGAACTTCCGCTTGGCGAAGAATTGTTGAAAGTACACAAATCATATTTAAAACTGATTGCGGCTTTGAAAGAAAAAATTTCCGTGAAAGCTTTCTCACATATTACCGGCGGCGGAATTATCGGAAACACAAAACGTGTTGTTCCAAAAAATCTTTCTATTAAAATTGATTGGAACGCCTGGGAACTGCCTGGAATTTTTAAACTGATTCAGAAAACCGGCTCGGTTAGCGACGAAGAGATAAGAGAAGTTTTCAATATCGGTATCGGATTAATTGCTGTTGTTGACAAAAATGATGTTGATAAAGTTTTGCATGAATCATCTATTGTTGGAGAAGAAGGAATAGTTATAGGAATTATACAATAAACAACCTCCCCCATTTCCCCCTCTTTAGTAAGGAGGGGAAGTATAAGGGGTGGTCTGAGAAAAAAATTTATGTTTGTAGATACCCACGCACATTTATTTTATCCTAACTTTAACGGCGAAGTTGATAAAGTAATCGAACGAGCGAAACAAGCCGGAGTAGATTATATACTCGTTCCGGCAACTGATGTTGCTACTTCACAACAAGCAATCGAACTCGCTGAAAAATATGATTTCATATTTGCAGCCGTGGGTGTACATCCGCACGATACAAAAGATTGGAGTGATGATTTAATCCCAAAGCTCGAAGAATTTGCCAATCATAAAAAGGTAGTTGCGATTGGTGAAATAGGATTAGATTATTACTACGATTTTTCTCCGCGCGATAAACAATTGCAAGCATTCGAATCGCAGATCCAACTCGCACTTAAACTTAACAAACCAATTATAGTTCATAATCGCGAATCAAACGATGACGTAATGTCGTTCGCACGAAAATATAAAGAGAACGGATTGCGTGCACAGTATCACTGCTTCGCCGGATCAATTACCGATGCACGCGAACTTATCGAGATGCATCATTTCATTTCTTTCCCGGGCAACATAACATTTAAGAAAGCCGATACGTTAAGAAATGTTTTAAGCAGAATTGCTGTCGAAAATTTATTATTGGAAACTGATTCACCTTTCATGACACCGGTTCCGCACCGCGGAGAAAGAAATGAACCGGCTTTAATAAAATTAATAGCTGAAAAAATTGCTGAAGTACATCAATTAAGAGTGGAAGACGTGGCACAAACAACTTCGTACAACGTACACAAACTTTACGGAATAGGAAATAAACCACCGTTAAGTTTTACATATCAAATCGGTCAATCACTTTACATCAATGTTACAAATAGATGCAACGCTGATTGCGTTTTCTGCGACCGCAAAGGTGAAGCTGTGATTAACGGATACAATTTGAAAATGAAAAAATCCGAAGAGCCCGAAGCAGATATTTATATAAATGAAATTGGCGATCCAAAAAGGTTTAAGGAAATTGTTTTCTGCGGCTATGGCGAGCCAACTATCAGGTGGGATGTTGTTAAAGCTGTTGCAAAATATGTAAAGGATAACGGCGGCACAACTAGAATGAATACCGACGGGCACGGCAGCTACATCAACAAACGGGATATTACTCCCGAACTTGCCGGGTTGATTGACACTGTTTCAATCAGCTTGAATTCCACCGATCCGGAACAGTACGCAAAATTAATGCGCGTTGAACCTTCTATGCACAAAGAAATGCTCGACTTTGCAAAGAAAGCAAAAAATTATACGCATGTTGTTTTATCAATTGTCGGTATGAGTGATGTCGATTCTAACGCAGCAAAAAAATTCGTAACCGAAGAAGTAGGTGTAGATTTTAGAGAACGTGAATATTTTTAAAATTGGTAAACCGTGAATAGAAACAAATCTCTTCTGATATTAATCCTAATTCTCCTTCAAAACAATTTTATCTACACACAATCGATCAAAGAACAGATTGATAGTTTATTAACCGGTGATTTTTTTCAAAGCACACAAATAGGAATTGATTTTTTTGATCTTACATCAAATGAAACACTTTACACTAAAAACGAAAAATATTTACTCCGCCCGGCATCAACATTAAAAATTCTCACTACTGCTGCCTCATTTTTATTTTTAGATAATTACAGTTTTCAAACTTCTACATATCGTACCGGTGGTGTAGAAGATTCTGTTTGCACCGGCGACATATATCTAGTGGGTGGTCTCGATCCGGATTTTACATCAAACGATTTAGATTCATTAGTATCTGAAATAAAAAATTATGGTATTAATGAAATCAAAGGAAATATTTATGCCGATGTATCGATAATGGATTCACTTTTTTGGGGTGAGGGCTGGATGTGGGATGATGATCCAAACCCTTTTGCAGCTTACCTTTCCGCGCTCAATATAGATGATAATTCCATAAATGTAATTTTTGAGCCGGGTGAAATTGGCAAACCGGCATTAGTTAAATTATCCCCGGAAACAAAATATGTTGAAATAATAAATCATTCTGTCACACTCGAAGGTGATTCTAACTCTCTAAAAATCAATCGTGATTGGATTAATCGGAACAACATTATTACAGTAGATGGTTTTATATCGGTAAATCAAAAAATTGATACAGTTTCCTTTAACGTATACGATCCGGCAAAATATTTTATGACTTTGTTTCTTGAATCATTAGATAAACATGGAATTAAACACAAAGGGAAATTTGATTACAAAAATTTAGAAGAAGATTCGGAAGAAATTCTTACAGTCGAAAGAAGTATCGATTCGGTAATTATTAACACAAACAAAAACAGTGATAACTTAAGTGCTGAAATGTTACTTCGTGCACTCGGTAATGAGTATTACGGCAAACCTTCATCTGCAGCAAAGGGTAAAAAACTCATTGATAGTTTGATATCAATCTGCGACTTTAATCTAAAAAGTTTTAGGATTGCTGACGGATCCGGGTTATCATTTTATAATCTTGTTACACCGCAATTATTAAACAGCATTTTAGAATATTTTTACTACGAAGAACCCGATATGTTTGTTAAGCTTTATAACTCGCTGCCAATTTCCGGGTACGATGGAACGCTAAACAATAGAATGTTAAACGAAAACTCATACAGAAAAGTACGGGCTAAAACCGGAACGATAAGCGGTGTGAGTAATTTATCCGGCTACATGACAAACAAAAACAATCACATGATTGCGTTTACTATCATGATTCAAAATTACGTTGGCAGTGCACAAAGGGCACGTGCTATCCAAGATAAAATTTGTGAAATAATTTATAACTCTGATCTCGAGATTGAAAAATGAAACAATACAAACAATTCACAATTCAAACATATCCGCAGAACAATGAAACGATCAGCGGGTTACTATGGCAGCTTGATCTATCAGGCATTACAGAAACCGACAACGGGTTAATCGCCTACACGAGCGAATTAAATAAAATTGGTATTGAAGAAATAAAAAATATTTTAGAATCGGCTGTAGAACAACAATTAATCGATAAGTTTGATATTGCTGAAGAAATTTTGGAAGACAAAAATTGGAATGAAGAATATGAAAAGAAAGTTCGCGTTATAGAAGTAACGGATAGAATTGTCATCAAACCTTCTTTTAAGGATTACAACGAAACAGAAGATCAAATTATAATAACTATTGACCCGAAAATGTCTTTTGGAACCGGTGAACATGAAACAACAAAATTGGTCCTGATGATGCTCGAGAAATATATTGCCCAAAATAATTTTGTACTAGACGTTGGCTCCGGAACCGGCATCCTTGCTATTGCATCGGTTCTCCTCGGTGCTGAAAAAGCAATAGGAATCGATAATGACGAGTGGTGCCTTCTTAATGGAACGGAAAATATCAAAGCAAACAATCTGGAAGATCGTGTTGATATCCGTCTGGCAGAATTAAATCAAATTGAAGAGAAGGATTTTGATTTGATAGTTGCTAATATTAACAAACATATTCTATTAGATATTTCAGAATCTCTCCAAAGTAAAATTAAAAACGGCGGAACTCTAATTCTTTCCGGTCTGCTTTTCTCAGACGAAACAGATATTGTCGCAAAATATTCTGATCTTGGTTTTAAAGTGATCGATAAGAATCAATTGAATGAATGGATCGTTTTGGCGTTCAGGTAATTACAATTCAAATTTTTCCAATAATTGTATTACCTCTTTTTGTTCTTCCCCCGTTAGTTTGGAAGCAGCAGTTGAAATATTTTCTTTATAAGCCGGAAGTATTTGTTCAATTTTTTGTTTCCCTGAAGCAGTCAATTCGGCAAGTACAACCCTTCTATCTTCCTTCGAGTGCACTCTTTTTATCAACCCTTCTTTTTCTAAATTATCGGCGACACATGTTATGTTAGCGCCGGTAACCAGCATCAGCTCGCTTATTCTTTTTAAATGAATTGGTCCTAAGCGGTATAAAATTTCTAGCATACCAAATTGCGGTATTGTTAATTTTGTATTCACAAGGAGCTGCGATTGCAACTTTCTAAATTTTTCATTTGCCCTGAACAATACTTCCAAAAGATGCAGCGCTGTCTCGGTTTTTTCTGTATCCATCGAATCTCCTACTACTTAGTTTCTAAAAGTTGTCAAATAGAAGCATTTTTAATGTAATGAAAATTTGAATAATATTTTAAAAAAGTAAACAATTTTTTATTATGGATATCAAAAATGAGAGTGAAATGAAAAAGTTGATAATCCTTTCCTTATCGGTAATATTTTTTGCATGCAGTAGTACGAATGAAATCTCGCTCGTTCAAGTATCAACTATTGATGCATTATTAGCCGGTCTATATGATGGTGTAATACCTCTTGATAAAATGGTACAAAATGGTGACTTCGGTATCGGTACTTTTGATAAGCTTGACGGCGAAATGATAATTCTTGACGGCGTTGTTTATCAAATCAAAGCCGATGGAAAAGTTTATCAGCCGGCTAAAAATTTAACAACTCCGTTTTTCACCGTAACAAAATTTTTTCAACCGGATTCTTCCTTCACTTTTTCATCAACAACTTTTAAGGAGTTTGAAAAATTTTCGGATGATTTGATAAACAACAAAAATCTTTTTTACGCGATAAAGGTGAGCGGCAATTTTAAATATGTGAAGACAAGAAGTGTTCCTCTTCAAAACAAACCGTATAAACCCCTAAGCGAAGTAACAAAAAATCAAAGTCTGTTTGAAAAAGAAAATGTTAGCGGAACAATCGTTGGTTTTCGTTTCCCGGCATTTGCTTCGGGAATAAATGTGCCGGGTTATCATTTACATTTTATTTCGGATGATAAAACTTTCGGCGGACACG
>DYJK01000129.1 GCA_020723165.1 Melioribacter roseus
TTCTACATACTCAACTTCTTTGCCAACTCTCTTGAGTTATGCAACAGACTCTTAAGCCGGGTGTTAATGATTAAATGAGAAGAAAGAAAAACCGTTTTAACGGTTTACAAATTAATTTACGCTATTGGTTAACTTAATAAATTTTATATCTCAATCGCTTTCGGATCTGTTTCGAGCTCAACAATTCTCCATTCGTTTTCTTCTCTATTGAACTCTGTAATTTTTTCGAGCGGCACTTTCAAATACTTGCCGGTGGCAGTAACCGCAGTTTCGCCGTTCTGCAAAATAATTTCTCCCGTGCCTTCAAACATTCTGCTGTTCTCGCTTGTAATTCTGCCGATAACTTTTAATTCTTCGTTCAACGGAATCGGCTTTTTGAATTTTACATTGAGATCAATAGTAACACCCCAAACTTCTTCTTCATACTTATTAAGAATTGCTCTGCCGATGGTTTCATCAAGTATTGCCGATGCAATCCCACCGTGCAGTCTTCCCGGATAACTCTGATGTTCTTCCGATGGTGTGAACAGCGCAATCAATTCATGATTCTCCGTAACATAAAAACGTGCGTGAATGCCAAACTTGTTTTTGAGTCCGCACACAAAACACATTTTAGAGTTGTGCTGTTTGCCTAAAATTTTATGAATCATTTTATCTCCGTTTAATATCATTAATCAACAATAAAAAGTTTGACACCGGTTTCTGTAAAAGTGCGGTGTGCACCGTCGTTATCGGCAACTTGGTACGAACTCCCTTTTGAAGTTACAAATTTTCTTCCGTCATCGAGCTCCGTGGTCATCTCCCCTTCCAGTACAAGAATAACATGACCTTTCTTGCACCAATGATCTGCAATATATCCGGGCGAGTATTCAACCATTCGCACGCGGATATTTCCTTTCTTGAAAACTTTCCAGACAGCTTTTCCTCTTTCGCCGGGATGTTCTTCAGTCGAGATTTTAGTCCAATCTGTTACTGTAAAAGGAACGTCTTTAATTTCCATAATATCTCCAATTAAATAAATACAGCCCAGATAATTTGGGATAAACTGATTTATAATTATTTTTGCCTACACATTTTTGAAACCACATACGAAAAATAGAAAAGTATTGGAGAAATAATGAACATTAAAACAAGCGAACAACTTTTCGAGCAAGCAAAAAAATTTATACCGGGCGGAGTTAATTCGCCGGTGCGTGCATTTAAATCCGTGGGCGGCAGCCCGGTTTTTATGGCAAGGGGAAGCGGATCAAAAATGTATGATGTTGACGGCAATGAATATATCGATTACATCGGCAGCTGGGGACCGCATTTGTTCGGGCACAATCCATCGTTTATAATTGATGCGCTGAAAGGTGCAATTGAAAACGGAACAAGCTTCGGTGCGCCGACGGAAATTGAAGTTAAGATGGCACAATTGATAACAGAACTTGTCCCATCAATTGAAATGGTACGCATGGTAAACAGCGGAACAGAAGCAACGATGAGTGCGATCCGTGCGGCGCGCGGTTACACCGGCAAAGAAAAAATTATCAAGTTCGAGGGATGCTATCACGGTCACGGCGATTTCTTTTTGATCAAAGCCGGCAGCGGCGCACTAACATTTGGCGGTCCAACTTCGCCCGGCGTTACAAAAGGTAATGCCGCAGATACGCTCGTTGCGGATTTCAACAGCATCGAATCGGTAAAAAAAATCATTGCACAAAATAAAAATGAAATAGCCGCAGTTATCATCGAGCCGGTAGTCGGCAACATGGGCACTGTCATTCCTCAAAATAATTTTTTGAATGAATTGAGAAACGTTTGCAGCAAAGAAAAAATTGTTCTGATATTCGATGAAGTAATGACCGGCTTTAGATTATCGAAAGGCGGTGCACAAGAATTGTTTGGAGTGAAACCGGATATTTCAACATTCGGAAAAATCATCGGCGGCGGTTTGCCCGTTGGTGCTTACGGCGGAAAGAGAGAAATTATGGAAATGGTTTCGCCGAGCGGACCGGTTTATCAAGCCGGAACTCTGAGTGGAAATCCGCTTGCTATGAATGCCGGGTTTGCCGCATTAACTTACATTAAAAATCATCCCGAGGTTTATCAAATACTCGAAGAGAGCTCTACTTATCTCGAAAACGGATTTAAGAACGGCATAAAATCTTTGAATAAAAATTTCCAACTCAACCGTGTTGGTTCAATGATGACATTATTCTTCACGGAAGAAAAAGTAACGGATTATAATTCTGCTGTTAAATCCGATACAAAACTTTACGGGAAATATTTTCATGAAATGTTGAACCGGGGAATTTATTTCCCTCCGGCACAGTTTGAGGCCTTGTTCGTTTCCTCTGTTCACTCAAAAGATGATTTGGATAAAACTATTTCCGCTAATTACGAAGCGTTGAAAGCTATTTTATAAATTAAGTAAACGGCACCTAAAATTTTTTTGAGTGCCGTCTGTTTTTAATTCACTCCTTTTTGATTCAAGAATGAAGAATACTTTCTATCCGAACCCATGATGTGATCCGATAACCACATTTTTAGGAAATTCATTACTTCCATTGTTAATACATTACTGCCTTTATTATAATTGTTTTTCAACTCATTTATTTGTACGATTAATTTTTCGTGTTCTGCTTTATGTCTATTCCGTTCTGCATAATCATACTTGGCAAAAAGTTCTTCTTCATGGTTGAAATGATAGATTGTATAACTTGCTAATTCGTTAAATATACTTCCTAATACTTCCTTTCCTTTACCTTGTCTCATAGAATCATGTAAATTGTTAATTAGATCGATCAATTTTTTATGTTGTGCATCAATACTATTAATATTTACTGAATAACTCTTATCCCAGCTAAATAATGCCATCACCAACCTCCGGAAGATTTGTGAATTGTTAGATATTTATATTTTTGAAAAAGTTATTCTCTAATGTTTCAGGTTAATTAAAATAATCTTCACCTTATTATCGGATTAATTCAATAAATTTTAATTAGAAATATTACGATGCACGATAATTTATAATCGCTTAATATTTATAATGATTTAACAAACGATGAAATCATTACCATCATACATCAATCTTCTACAAAGTGGTGAACTTTTCAACCGCGCTGAAATAGCTTTGCAAAAATTAAAGAGCTGCAATTGCTGTCCGCACAATTGCAAAGTTGACCGCACAAAAAATGAATACGGAACATGTGCTAGCGGATATTTGCCTATCGTTTCTTCATTTACTCCCCATTTTGGAGAAGAACCGGTATTATCCGGTACAAATGGTGCCGGAAATATTTTCTTCGGTAACTGTAACCTGAAATGTATTTACTGCCAGAATTATGAAATTAGTCAGAACTGGAAAGTTGAACATATACACGAAGTAACACACGAAAAATTAGCCGATATTATGCTCGAGCTGCAAAGAAGAAATTGTCATAACATCGGACTTGTATCACCAACACATTTTTCTGCTGCAATATTAAAAGCAATTTATCTTGCTGCCCAAAAAGGTTTAAGTCTCCCGATTATTTACAACACAAATGGTTATGATTCGGTTGAAATGTTAAAAATCTATAACAGAGTGATAGATATTTATCTGCCAGATTTTAAGTATGGTGATAGTGAATACGCAAAGAAATATTCTAACGCTGAAAACTATTTTGAGCATACCAAAGAAGCTATAAGGGCAATGTTCAAGCAAGTCGGGGACGAGTTAATTTATGATGGTGATGTAATTATCCGCGGTTTAATCATCCGCCATTTAATATTACCGAACGGATTAGCTGATACTGAAAAGATATTCAAATTCATTGCTGAGGAATTAAGCACAAAGGTTCATATCTCGCTCATGTCGCAATACTATCCAACCAACAAAGCTTATAAAGGAGTACTTCTCGATAGAAAATTACGGGAAAGTGAATACGAACGCGCCATTGAACTATTGCATAAGTACAATTTAGAAAATGGCTGGATTCAAGAAATGGATAGTAACGATTATTACCGACCCGATTTTATAAACAACAGAACAAATCCGTTCAATAATTAAGTTTTAAATATAGTTGAATACTTATGTTTTTTACGTAAGTCAGGATCAATCTTTCTTAGGATAGCTTCTATTCTGCTGCCGAGCTGTGTTACAAAAGGCGTTTTAACAAGATACTCTTCGATACCAAGACTGATTGCTTCTTTAACATATTCCGATTCATCGTGATTCGACATCATAACGATCGGTAAAAGTCTATTTATTTTTCTTGCTTCTTCCAGAAATTGAATACCATTCATATTCGGCATATCAATATCTAGAAAAACCAGATTCGGGAATTCTTTCTTTAAAGCTTCAAGTCCTTGAATGCCATCCTCAGCTTCTGTAACAACAGAAAAGAATTTTCTCTCAAGGAGACGCTTTACAAGTGTGCGAAAATGCTTGTCATCTTCAACAAGCAAGACTTTATTCATAACAATTCTAATTATCTTATTTGCTAATATATTATCGTAGTTTCATCATAAAATTTAAGCCCAAATTAATAAATTGTTCGAGTCTGTTCTTGATAAGACTTGAAAATTGTGAAAGGATAATAAATGAAGTGCAAACTAAATTTAAGAAAAAGAGGCACCGAGGATTGTGCCTCTCATTTTCAATTAAAAGAAAAACCTGAAACCAACTCGAACTAAAAATCCATTCATATCAAATCTTCGTTCAAATACTCTTGTTCTGCCGGTAATGTCATCATCAGCTTCGTATTCCCAGCTTGGCTTTGAAGCATGATAGGTCAATTCAAGAAACGCATCAGATTTCCTTCCTATTTCGTAGGAGATACCGCCACCTAACCTCCAGGCAAAATCAAATGCCCCTTGAAATTCATCGTCTTCAGGGTTTTGAAAATTTCTGTAAAAAACTAATAATACTTCAATTCCGGCAGCTCCGGTTAAAAACGCTCTTGTGCGTGGCGCAATTTCCTGATTTGCATTAATCGAAATCATTAACGGAACAGAATGAAGATTTGTCTTTGCGCGCAGTTCGTTAAGTTCGCTATAGATAGGACCAAAAAATTCGTTATACTCTTCAACCAATTTTCTATCAACATATTCTCTTCTAAACCAATCCACACTCCATCCAAACAAGAAATTGTCATCAATATACCAGCCACCTTCATAACCGATTATAAATCCGCTGTCTGTAGCCTTTGGATTGAAATTACCAAGCTTAATTGCACCTACATCAAACTGTGCAAAAGTTGCTGTCGAAGTTAAAATAAATAATAAAATAAAAACCGTCTTTTTCATAACATACTCTCTATTTGTAAGTATTATCTATCAACAAATTGGATGCCGTCGAATAATAACATTTTATTAACAAATTAGATGTTCTGATACGAAAATTGTTCATGTGAGTATACATTTTTTATTTTAAAAACAACAATAGAGTATTAACATTATTAAAAATTTTATGATACTAAAAAGTAATTACTTTATCCGATAGTAGGTTAATTGAGTTAACTCTTGCATATTGCTTTTTTCCGCACCTTCAATTAATTGAATAAGTATAAAATATACCCCAATACTGCACTGCTAATTATAATAAATGCGGCATTTATTTTTTTGATTGTGAAAAATACAATTATACTAATAACGGCAATTATTATTGATTGCCAGTCTGTTAAAACTTCAACGCCTAATTTAATTGCAACAACAAACATAACAGCTATGGCACTAACATTAACAGCATCTAAAAACTTTGAGAAAAAGTATGATCTCCTTAAACGTGGAATTAACGGATTTAATATAAAAACAAAAATAAAGGAAGGAAGAATAATTCCGGCAGTTGCTGTTAATGCACCAGCTAAGCCGGCAATTTGATAACCTATGAATGTTGCTGACGAGAGAAATGGTCCAGGTGTAATTTGCCCGACAGCAATTGCATCAAGTAATTGATTTCTTGTGAGCCAATTTAATCCTTGTACAAACTCACCATCAAAATAGGCAACCAAAACATAGCCGCTTCCATACCATACCGAGCCAATTTTGAGACACGTCAAGAACAATTTGGTGAGTGTAACATTACTTTTTTCAATCAAATGGAATAACGCAGTCGCTAATGGTAAAAATATTAGCGCTAATGGCGACAAAGAGTTCAACGAATTTTTATGTTCTGTTAAGTAAATAAATAATGTACCTACTATTCCTCCTAACAGAATAGATATAATTTCATTAACACCTAAGAGACTGATAATGATTATAAAGACTGAAATGGAAATTAATTTCCAGCCCTTTACGGCTTTTAATCCAAGTTTATAAACGGCATTTAATATTATAATGATTACTGCCGGTTTAATGCCATAGAGGAACGGTTTTACGTCAGGTATATTACCATATTCGAAGTAAACAAAAGCAAGCACACCGGTTATAAGTATTGCCGGGAATGTAAAACAGAATCCGGCAACAAATAAGCCGGGAATACCGGCATGATGGTAACCGCAATGCATTGCCATTTCTGTTGAGTTTGGACCGGGGATTAAATTTGTGGCTCCTAATAAATCCAAAAAGTGTTGACGACTCATCCATTTCTTTTTAGTAACAACTTCATCTTCAAATAAAGCAATATGTACTGCCGGTCCGCCAAATGTTATTATGCCCAACTTTAAGAAGAGCAGTGCAATCTCTTTTAGTTTGCTCATTCTTCGGAAGTTTTTTTTCTTAATAGAAAATTATCAATTGAATATTTTCCACTTCCGGCAAAAAATAAAAACAAAGAGCCTAACAGCATTGAGAAGTCTGTTCTAGCTTCATGAAGCATATTCCAGATCCCGTTATTAACCAATATTGGGATTTTGGTTGTCGCTATAGCAGTTAACATTATAAATATTAACGGAACAACAGTAAGTCTTGTATACAATCCTAACAGCACACATATACCACTGATAATTTCGATAGCACCGACAATGTAAGCGGTAATTTCAGGAAATGGGATACCAATTCTCATAAACCTACCAACACCAAGTTGATCTTGGAATAAAAATTTTTGAATTCCTTCCGATAGAAACACCCACCCGACAAGTAACCGAATTATTAGTATAAAATTTGGGGAATCTAATCGTTTTATTACTTTCATATTTACCCTTTCTTTAAGAGGCAGTGTGAAAATTAAATCTGTAGGGCGATTCGCTGCCCGACTAACAAATACCGGGCAAGTTTCGACCTACAATTTTCACACAACCTATTAATCACTGTGATACTGGTGATAGTTTTATTGTTGGTGTAACCACCTTTATAAAATCCACACCCTCACTTGCATGACATGTAATACAACCTTGTCTAAATAATTCAAATTTTTTAGGGAAATTTAATGAATCTTTTTCTTCCACAACTTTTACTATCCGGGGCAACGAATATTCTAAAAAACCTTTTGCAGATGCAGCACGTTTTGATCTTCTTTCCAAGCCATTCTCAATTGCAGTTTTTATTTTTTCAAGATGATATTGAGCATAGTCCCAGTTTTCATCAAGTGCGGCAAAATATAATTCGGTATATCTGTAGCCAACTTCTTTCATTGCCATATCAAATCCTCTAAATTGTCTTTCAATCTGTACAAAGGCACTATCTTGATCGGAAGATAACCAGCTTAATTTCTCGTTCTTGTTTTCACAACCAATAAATAGAATAATGAAATCACTGATTACAATATTTCTTAAATTCATTTATATCCTTTCTTTTACAAGCCGATTCCAACAACAATAAAGCTGTAGAGAATAAATAAAACCAATTTTGGAATCAATCTTGTGAATGAATTATTGCTAATAATCTTTTCTTCACGGATTGAATAAATGAATGCTGAGAATAACAATAGTACTCCTATTATCGAGACAATTTGATTACTGAATAGTACCGCCGGAATATTTATATTCGCAGCAATTAACTTTGCGCTGGTTTTTCCGTATGGATCATCAATACTTCCAGGCAGAAAGCCTATCCATGTATTTAACTTAGCCACAGCTTTCGTTAAATGACCGGCAGATATTATTATAACAAGAGGTAAAGCTAACTTCCTCCAAGCATCGGTAATTGTATTGGCACTTTTTGTTAACATGGATAACAAACCCAATATAGTCCATAATAAAAGAGGAAATATTAAGATCGCCCATAGTCCTTCTATAAATCCGCTTATACTACTAAAGCCGGTTAATTCTGTAAAGAATTCCGGGATAATTATAAAAATCTCGTTTGCAGTTTTCCACTCAACTGTTAACTCGGAAGTAACAAATCCTGAAACAAGCATAATAAAAATTGTTAAAGCCCAGCTTGCTTTTTCTTCTCGTGCATCTTGGTTATCAAACGGTTTTCTTAGAAGTAATTGCATATTATCCGGTTCGCAAGATTTTATGCACTGCCCACAAACCAAACAATCTTTATTGGAATTTAATTTTGGTGGATTTAGCAAACTGGGACAGCTTCTCTCATCATTTTTATATCTATCACTAGAATTAATACATTCTTTGCTAATACAAGTTTTACATACTTCGCTTGAACTTGAGCGTACTGCTATCATTCCCCATCTACCATAAGCATTTAGCAACATACCTATAGGACAAAATCCTCTGCAAAACGCCCGGTCCTTATACATTAGTCCGGTGATTGTTGATAATGTTAATAAGCCTATTAGAAAGAAAGACGTATATGCTGGGACACGATGTAAATGAATTCCAGCAACTAATAATTGAATCAAAGCATAAAGAAAAACAATGACTGCACCACCCCTTATCCATTTCGATAATGTTTTTTGCTTTACACCAAAATTTCTTGAAATTCTTTCTGTAACATTTGCAACAAGCTCAAGCGGACAAATCATACACCAAACCCTCCCCATTGTAACCGCAAACCAAACCATAAGGGGCCACCAAATTCCCCAAATAATCAGCGTTACTACGTTTGTTTTTGCGAATAATTTATCGTTAATGTTTTGTGGTGTATAAATCTGCCAACCAATAAATATTAACACTAAAAATACAGGTAACATTATAAGTTGGAATAAATACGGAAATCCTTTCCATTCGATTAATTTCCGTAATAATGGAATTCTTAAAAGATTAAAACCGTTGCTTTCGCTTTGAAAAGTCTTTAGTGTATTTCTTTCAGCCAGTCCCTTATTATTTAAATACCTATCATCCCTCATATAATTCCCCAACCAATTCTTTTGCCTGAAGTTTTGCTTTCTCTAAAATTTTTTTACCGTTTGCTGTAATTGAATAATAACGACGGACTTTACCATGAACATTTTCATTTGCCGATATCAGATACCCGGTTTCTTCAAGTTTATGAAATAACGGATAAAGTGTTCCGTATGATATCTGGTAACCATGCCTTTGCAATTCCTCGCTGAATTCTTGTCCATATATTCTTTCTTTGGCTGCATGATGTAGAATATGAACTTTAATGAATCCTAGAAACAAATCTTTTAGCAACTTGTCTTCCACTGTCGCTCCTTCTTAACTATCGGAATATAATATCGTATTTCGATATTGTAAAACGATAGTATTATATTAAAAAAACCCTGGCGACTCAAACCAGGGTTTTGGAGGAATAATATAACGGGAAAATTATTTCATTAAAATCATCTTTCTAGTTTCGTTATACTGACCCGCAATTAATCTGTAAAAGTATATACCGCTTGATAAGTTTTGCGGCATCTGTAATGTTAATGTGTGTTTGCCCGGCTTTAGAGTATTATTGACCAATGTTTTAACAAGTTCACCGGTAATTGAATACACATCTAACTTCACATGCGTTTCTTGCGGAAGAGCGAATGTAATATTCGTGTTAGGATTAAACGGGTTTGGGAAGTTTTGTTCTAACGAATATTGGGTTGGAATATAATCAGCAGTTATAACATCTGTCATCACCGTAGCCCCGAGTAAGTTTCCGGAATAATGACATTTCGCTGCACAAGTAGTTGT
>DYJK01000007.1 GCA_020723165.1 Melioribacter roseus
TTCTTCAGTATTCAAAATCGAGGACCTAAAAATTAAAACTTCTTAGAAGAGAACTGCTCTCCTTTCTATCCGGATTAACCCGGTATTTTTTTTGCAAAAATACTTTTTAATATTTGTAGAAACAAGAAAATATGTTTTAAAGTATATGTACCATTACATTATTTTATTATTTTGTCAAAAAAAATTAGCGTTAAAATCAAATAGATATGTTTCTTTATTAAAGCTTAATGATTGACCCTTGTTATTTTATGATAATATTTAGAAACCTTAATTCTGATTTTATTACTCTGTAATTGTTTTGGGAGGTAAAATAATTGCATAATCATTAAATTATAGTTGTTCTAAAATTTCCCTTTTATAATTTAATAAATATGATAAAGACCGAACAAATACTTTCAGCGGATATTCTAAACAAACTTCTTCTCTTTTCAGAATTAACAGTTCAACAAGCAAAAAAAATTATTCTCATTTGCAAGATCATCAATTACAGAAAAAACGAAATCATATTTACTGAAGGCGATCAATACAAAGGTTTTTATATTTTATTAAACGGCTCGGTGAAAATTTATAAGATATCGTTCGAGGGAAAGGAATCAATCCTTCATTTGATCAAACCCTTTGAATCGTTTGGTGATGTTCCCCTTTTTGAAGGCGGTAATTATCCGGTAAATGCTCAGGTAATTTCCGATTCGGAGTTAGTTTTCATTCCAAGCAAAGAATTTATTCAATTGATAAAAAATAATTCTACTATTTGTTTTAATATGCTTGTCGGCTTTGCAAAAAAGATGCGACGGCTTACACAAAAAGTAGAAGAGCTTTCCACCAAAGAAGTAACTAATCGTTTTGCAAGATATCTTCTCGATGAAATCAAAAAAAACAGCACTGAAAATCTCCCCGAACCTTTTGTAAGAATGACAATATCAAAAAAGAATATTGCCTCTTACATCGGAACAATTACCGATACGTTATCGCGGTTATTAAAAAAATTACAAAGCGAAAAAATTATCCGATTGTCAGGTAAATCAATTTTTATTCTGGATATGAATAAATTGAAATCCTTAGCAAGATAAATTTTTTTCTACTTTTCATTCTCAAGCAAAAAAATTAAAAAACAGAAATCCGACTTAAGTCAAAGGATATTAACTCTGTTTAAGGGATATTTCACTTGAAAAAAAAGGAGATATACCATGACACTTACAATTTCTAAACTTGCAAAATTTTTAGCAGTTACTGCTTTTATATTCTTAATATCATCAACAACATCTAATGCACATTGCGATGGATTAGATGGACCACTTATTAAAGATGCACGAAAAGCACTCGAAACCGGTAATGTTAATCTTGTACTGATTTGGGTAAAAGAAGAAAATCAGAAAGAAATTACTGATGCATTCAACAAAACACTTGCAATTCGTAAACTTTCACCCGAAGCAAAAGAATTTGCCGACATGTATTTTTTTGAAACTTTAGTACGAATTCACAGAGCCGGAGAAGGTGCATCGTATACCGGTATTAAACCGGCTGGAAGAGATTTAGGACCGGCAATTCCGGCAGCGGATAAGGCAATTGAAACCGGTTCTCCAAAAGAATTAGTTAAATTTTTAGAAGAAGCGGTGCATAACGGTTTACATCCTTTGTACACTGGGGTTCAAAAGAAAAAGAATTTTGATCCGAATAATGTTAATGCCGGCAGAGAATACGTAAAAGCATATGTTGAATTTGTTCATTATGTAGAAAAAATTTATCTATTAACTTCCGGTAATACACATGGCGAAGAAGGAGCAGAGGCTCATTCACATTAATTGATTATTCGTGTTATTTATTGTTAATACAGAAATCACTTGATGAAATTTTGAATAAATAAAACATAATAAGGAAAAACAAAAATGCAATTCACAATTCCAAAACCCCTTAAGATTGAACATGAGGAATTACATGCTCAGTTATTTAAGGCAACAAAAGAAGAAGGAGAAGTTGGAACAGCGGCAAAAAATGTTGCTAAGATCTTACACAACCATTTTGTAAAAGAAGAAGAATTTGCAACTCCTCCGCTTGGATTGTTAATCGAACTCTCAAAAGGTATTGTTACAGAAGGGATGAAATCCGTTCTTGAAATGACAGAAAAACTTAGAGCCGAACTTCCGCAAATTTTGGAAGAACATAAAATGATAAAAGATGCTCTACAAAATTTAATTTCTGTTTCAGTAAAAGAAAATAAGCCAGAATACGCAGAGTTTGCCAGCAGACTAATTCTTCATGCACAAACCGAAGAAGAGGTAATGTATCCGGCAGCTCTCTTAATCGGCGAGTATATAAAAACAAAACTATAGAATTATTATTAAGGCGGAGGGAACAAATGTTTTCTACCGTAAGATATTTTGTAAAGACCAGTATAATATTCCTCATCATAGGAATTGTTACTGGTCTTTACTTGTTAATTATGCGGAATTACTTTAATACTTGGCCTCGTCCTGATTTGGTTTCAGCTCATACGCATATAATTCTTGTCGGTTCAGTAATGATGATGATTATGGGAGTAGCATTATGGTTCTTCCCCCGTGCTGAGAAAGATGACAAACTATACAAACCTAATATTATCCTTACAGCATATCTTATAATTACTTTATCTACTATTACCAGGTTTGTATCCCAGATAATTTCTGCTTTTGTTCAAACAGATGGACTGCTAAAATTTCTGCTTACTATTTCTTCGATCGGCCAGGTAATTGGTATCATAATATTTTTCATTTCCATTTGGGGAAGAATTAGATCAGTCGGGAGTCATATTCGAGAAGCTAAAGGAGAAAAATTTTAGTAAAAAATTTTTTATGCTCAAATACGATATGCCGATATTAATTAACCAATTTGTTCTATAAAAAAAGGTGAAACTATGATTGATTCAAGCGTAGTATTAACGGGACAAGCTATAGCTTACACACTTTACGTCCTTGTCATAATGATTTTGATTGGATGGTTCGCTTACAAGGTAACACGAGTAGGAAAAAATTCAATTATTAAACCGGCACTCTTTTATTCGTTTGTCGGTCTATTAGTAATAATTGGAGTTTCCCTTCATATCGTTACCTATAACACCATTCCCTGGGCTTCGATGGATTTGAACAGAGATGATATCAAACCCGATAAAGTTTTCAACATTAATGTTGAGAATCATCAATTCAAACTTCCATCAGAAAAATTAATTATTAATTCAGGCGAAAAAGTTTTGTTCAATGTAACATCAAATGATTTGACTTATGGATTTGGTTTGTTCAGAGAAGACAATTCTATGGTATTCCAAATGCAAGTTGTACCTGGTCATATGAACGATATACTCTGGCGGTTCGACAAACCGGCAGTTTATACGATACGCTCTACCGAATATTCAGGTCCAAAAGGAAATGATATGATCGTAAAAAATGCCGTTGAAGTAATTGAAACAAATAATTTTGATTAAACTTATTTCTAACTAAACATGAGAAATTAATATGAGTTTTTTAAAAACGTTAATTTACGGCGAACAAGGATTGTTCAAACCTGACACCTTAACGCCCATGCAAAAAATGACGCTCCGGTTTGTAGTGATAGGATTGATTTATTACGGATTCGCGGTTGTTGAGGGAATGATTATGAGAGTTCACTTGGTTACACCGGTACCGACTGTTGATACAAACCAGTACTATGCAATTTTGACTGCACATCCACTTGTTGGAATTTTTGGTTCAACATATCCTATTGTGTTCGGTGCATTTTTATTTCTTGTCCCTTTCCTAATGAAAAAACCATTATGGAGTATTAAGCTTGCTAATTGGACTGCCGCGTTAATTGGATTTGGAACCTTAACTTTTTGGTTAGCCGGTTTCATTAGTGAATATGCACCACTTTATACTCTTTACTGGCCTCTGCCGGCAGATTTCACTCAATTCAATCCATTGGGTGGATCATTCTTTATACTCGGTATTGCCCTTGTAATGGTGGGAACAGTCTTTTTTGTTATCAATATTTTTAAAACAATTACTTACACTCCACAAGGATGGGAAAAACAACCGGGTGGGGCATTAATTGCTTCTGCACTCGGAATTAGCGGAATAAAAAATCTATTCAGAAAAAAGAAAGAAGAACATCTTGTTTCTTTACCGGTAGCTGCAATTGCTCGCGGTACTGTTGATACTGCACTTAATGCCGGAATTATTTTATTCACCGGCGTATTAATTCTTATCTACATGCTTTCATATTTTTTCGGATATGATTTAAAACATTCTTCCATAGATGCTCTGCTTTACAAAAATTGGTTTTGGTGGGGACTCGATTTAATAGCAGACGGAATGGTTCTGATTTTTGTAGCCGGAACGTGGTACCTACTCGCAACACTAATCACCGGTAAAAAACTTTATATGGAAAATATTGCACGTGCCGCATTGCTTGTGGAACTTGTTGTATCATGGACGGTTTGGTCTCACCATTTATTATCAGATCAAGCACAGCCCGGAATTTTAAAAGTTGTTTCCGGTGAGATGGTAACCGCATTTGAATTGATCACACAAGGACTTGCATTCTTCATTACGCTTGTAACTTTGTGGAGTGCACGTCCATTGCAAATGAACAATCCATTAAAATTTTTACTCGGTGGTTTACTCGGTTTTGCATTAGCAGTACCAGCCGGTATTATGCAAGCTGACATTGGTTTGAACAGAATTCTTCATAACACTCAATGGATAGTTGGTCCGCACGTGCATGTCGCAGTATTGGTTGGTTTGACGATGACACTCTATTCTGCTATTTATTTTCTTTTCCCGATTTTAACAAATGGTGCAAAACTGTACAGTCAAAAACTTGCAACATTTCATTTTTGGGCTCATCTGCTTGGCGGAATTGGAATGGGTGCTTTTATGGGCATGGCCGGACTTAAAGGGATGCTGAGACGAACTCTCTATTTTAACGGTGAATTTAATTTGTACATGATATTAGCTGCGTTAGCCGGATCGTTACTTTTATTTTCTTTCATTGCATTCTTCTTTAACATTGTTATGAGTGTTGGTTTGAAAGGTGTGATAGGAATTTTTATGCCGGCAAAATTAAAAACAAAAGATTTGTTGCCAGCTGAGAAGTAAGTATCAACTTTATTGTATGTCTAACTAAATATGATTTCAACAAAAGGGCTCGATCATCTCATCGAGCCTTTTATATTTCTGTTGAATTTTAAGTGCGTGCAGATAATTTTCTTAGGTTGTAAATTTTACTCTGAAAGTAGAACCAATATTCTTTTTGCTTTCGACTTCAATTACTGCTTTATTCAAATCACAAAATCCTTTCACTAATGCAAGTCCTAATCCATTACCTTCATGCTTTCTCGTATATGCATGTTCTGCTTGAGCAAAAGGTTCGAATAGTTTATACATGAAATCATCTGAAATTCCAATACCCGTATCTTTAATCTCAACAACAACATTTGCAAAGTCTTTTAGAACTCTAATTTCAACAAAACCTTTCTCAGTAAACTCTAGAGCATTATCAATCAGATGTGAAAAAATTTGAGTAACGCAATATGGGCTCGCAAAAACAATTGGATTTTCCACTAGATTCGTAAATCGTAATTCGAGTCTCTTGCTTCTAGCTTCCAAGCCAAAGTTTTCTATTAATTTTTGTAGTACCTCAGTTAGATTTACATTTTCAAAATTTGGCACAAATATACCAGCTTTTAGCTGTGACACATTTAAAATAGTATCCATTGTTTTAATTATTCTCTTACCATTATCGTCCATTCCGCTAAACATTTCCATATCATCTTCTGTTAACGTATCACCAAATTGTTCTTTTATGAGATTGGCATAATTTATAACAGCATTTAGCGGTGTTCTAACTTCATGCGACATTAAAGCCAAGAATTCAGATTTCAGTTTGTCCGATTCTTGCGCTTTCAACAGAGCCTCCGATAATAATTCTTCATGCTTTTTCCTTTCCGTTATATCACGAATAATCCCTTGATAAAATTTCATGCTGTCTATTTCAATTACACGGGCGCTAATTTCAACCGGAAAAATTGTACCGTCTTTTTTCTTATGTATTTTTTCGATGAGAACTCCGTCTTCCTCGTCTATCTTAGCCATAAGTTGCAACATCGAATTTTGTTCAACATTATCAAGCAAATTTTTTATATCCATACCGATTAACTCATCTTTTTCAAAACCGTATGTCATCACAGCTTTATTGTTAGCTTCTACAATAACACCATCCGGATTTATCAACAGAATGATATCGTTAGCATATTTAATAAGATAATCGAAATGCTTCGCAAGAACATTTTTTTCTAATTCCTTCTTATAAAGTTCTTTATAAAACGCGAGGTTGTTTCTCTTCAAATAAAAAGTGGTACCAAAACCAGCAATAACCAGCAACAAAATAATAACTGAACTTACTACAAATGCGCCCTTGCGTAACAGTTCATAAATCTCATCCGCATCTTGTTTAGATACTAAAAACCAGGGTGTATGTTTTATTTTAGTAATAGCCGCCACTACGTTGGCTCCCCGATAATCTTCGCCTTCAACAATTCCTTCTTTACCATGAGCTGCCATCGCTGCTGGTAAATTTTCATTAGTGTCAGGCTGTGAAAAATTCAGTGCAGCATTTTCCATAAACCTAAGTTCGCTCAAATAAAGCAAGTTATCACCTTCATGCCTTACAATAAATGATTCGGCAGAAAAGCTCATAACCGGCCATATAATAATAAGTGGGAATAAAAATTTATTCGGATCAATAGAACAAATTAATGTTCCGAGCGCTGTGGTATCATGTATGCTAATACTTAAAAGTGGAATATGAATATTTAATTCTATTCTTCCATCAACGTCGTTTTTGTGTAAATCTGAAATCATCACCTCTTTTTTTCTATAGCACTCTTTATTTATTTCCAAATCCAAGTAATGAATTTTGGTTTTTGAATTAGGAATGCTAATTAATAAAGATTCTTTTTCATCAAGCAAGTTAATTGATTCGTAACCATAACATCTCATATATGATTCCATCATTCTACTCAGATTGTTTTCTGCTCTTATATTTAGAGGGTCTACTAAAAATTCTTGTAATAAACTATTTATTGGAAATGCGGTAGAAATAATTTCTGCGCTGTTCAAGCGGTCATATACCCAATTTGAAATCTGCTCTGATTTATAATGGGATATTGATAAGAGTTGATTTTTTATATCATTTTCAGTTCTATTTCTCTGGCGATTGTAGAAGAAAAAACCGGCAAGAATAATTCCTAATGAGAGGATTAAATAAATAATAACTACAATAATATTCGATTTGTAAAGTTGGGTGGGCTTTATTTTCATGCGAACACCAATTAATTAGTGCATCACCCCCCTTAAACCTTAAATATAATTTAGTTCTAATAGCAAGAAATGTCAATTTGTTAATTTTGTCAGTATTCAAAGAAAAAAATTCTGCGATTCAGTATTTTAATACGCATGATCGACGAACATTTTATTATAAATCCCTTCTTTGACGAAAGAATTATCCAATCTTAATATCAAAATATTCATAAAGATTCGGATACCGGCTCCTACATTCCGTTGCATATCAGTGAGTAAGATATCAAATGTTTACTTTTACAAGATTTGAGTCGCCATGGTGTGTATGGTTGAAGAAAAAATATTTGTTAAAAAAATTAAAAATAGATTAGTTACAATTAGAACTCTTAGAATGATTTTACTTCATTCACTCCTTAATGCATTTATCGGATCGAGCAAAGAAGCTCTATGAGCCGGATAAACACCGAAGAACAAACCGATAGCCATTGAAAAACCGAATGATAACATAATGGATGTTAATGAGATTACAATGTTCCAATCCAAAATATATTTTATTGAAAGCGATACAATAATTCCAATAATTATTCCGATTATTCCTCCGCCAATACTTAGGAAAGAGGACTCAAATAAAAATTGTGTGCGGATATCTTTCCGGCGTGCGCCTACCGCTATTCGCAAACCTATTTCATTAGTCCTTTCTCTTATTGATAGAAGCATAACGGCAAGAATTCCTATCCCTCCTACAATCAATGAGACGCCGGCAATGCTTGCTGTGAGCGTTGTAAAAGTATCGCTTGTTTCTTTCTGCGCTTCAATCAAATCAACTTGATTTTGAATTGTAAAATCATCCGGTTTATTTTTTTTATCTAATTTATGCTCCTCTCGTAATATTTTTTGTACAGAGGCAGCAGCAATTTCCATATTCTCTTGTTTATTAATTTGTAAATAGACAGAACTGATATATGTTTGATTAAAAACCCTTCTCAAGGCAGTTCTGATCGGTATAATTATCTGGTCATCCTGATCTGTTCCGTACATATCAACACCTTTAGACTCAAGCACACCGATTACTTTAAAAGGAACTTTGCCAATTCTAATTGTCGCATTTATCGGATCGTCATCCCCAAAAATATTTTTAACTACACTAGCGCCAATCACAGCAACTCTCATTGAAGCTCTCTCTTCCATATCAGTAAAAAAAACGCCCTTCTCAATCTTAAAATTTCTTACTAAAGTAAAATTTGGGGATGAACCTACAATAGTTGTGTTTGTAATAAGATTACCGTATTTAACTTGTATCTTTTTAGTTTGAATTGGTACTGTACCGGTAACTGAATTTATATTTTTTTCGATTACGTCAACATCTTCCAAAGTTAAAGTTGCTACACTTCCCCTAAATTGTCTGCCGCCGGTTGTTTTAATTTCACCGGCATTAACAATTACCAGATTAGTTCCCATTGCCTCAATTTTAGAGACAACTTCTTCCTCAGCGCCGTTACCTATTGCAATCATTATAATTACTGCCGAAACACCTACAATTATTCCGAGAAGCGCAAGCACTGTTCTAAGTTTATGCGCAAGTAATGTCTTCTGCGATATTTTTAAACTTCGATATATCTTCATTATCTTTTTCTGTTAAGTCTAAGACCTCAACGCTTCAATCGGATCCAAAGATGATGCTCTTTTAGCCGGCTGCATTCCAGCAATCAATCCCACTAAACTGGAGAATATTATTCCGGTAAGAATTCCTTCCCAAGAATAAGAAGCCGGCATATCTGTGATTATGCTTAGAATTTTCGCTCCGGCAAAACCTAAAACAATTCCTATTACTCCACCGATGAAAGTAACCATAATAGTTTCAATTAAAAATTGTTTCTGAATATCTTTTTTGCGAGCTCCTACAGCTTTACGTAAACCAATTTCGTTTTTCCTTTCACTGACCGATATTAACATTATGTTAGTTATTACAAATCCACCGGCTATTAGTGAAATTCCGGCTACAAGGACAAGAAACAGATTAAAAGTTCCGGCAACTTTTTCAGCGAATTGCGTTACTTCTGTCGGTGTAATAATTCGAAAATCGTCGGGCTCGCCTTCAGCTAATTTATGTCGTTCCCTCAAAGTTGATTTTATATCTGCCACAATATTTTCATCGATTGATTCAACGTTAATTTTGATCCCGGATAGATAATCTATATTTGCAGTTCTTCGCATCAATGTTTGAAGCGGAATAAATATTCTATTATCCATATCCCCGCCGCTCGGACTAGTGCCGCGAGCTTCCATTATTCCGATAACTTCGAAAGGCACGTTGCCAATGCGGATTCGTTCGCCGATAGGATTCATATCTCCGAATAATTCTTTTTGTACTGTAGGTGCAATAACGCAAACACGCGCCATATGTGAATCGTCTTCAGAAGAAATAAATCTTCCTTTACTTACATCGATATTCCAAACAGAAGTATAAAAGGATGTAACACCTTGTACTGAAGGATTGGAAGAAATTTCCTGATACTTAATGGTTGCATCGGGCATACGGCTGAAGGGTGAGATTTCCATAATGCCCGGAATATTTGAAACAAGAACTTCAGCATCTGCAAGAGTTAATGTTGTAGTCGGCGCACCCGATTCACCTCCCATTAATTGAGTTCCGCCGCCGGAGAATACCATAATACTTTCAAACCCAAATTTCTTAACACGTTCCATTACGCGCTCTTCCGCCCCAAGACCTACAGAAATAACCATAGTAATTGCCATTATACCAATGACAATTCCTATCATCATAAAGAAGGTGCGCATTTTATTTTTGCTCAATCCTCTTAAAGCTGTTTTAATTATTCTTTCTGTTTTCATTTCAGATTCTCCGTAGTTTTACCGAGAGTTAACAACTCATCTTTTGCCTGACGAATGTTTTCATTTTTTTCATCGCTTACAATTTTGCCGTCCGTAATTTTAATTATCCTTTCGGCATACTCAGCTATATCTTGTTCGTGTGTAACAATTACAATTGTTACACCGGTTTTATTTAATTTCTGGAAAAGATTCATTATCTCGTAGCTTGATGTTGTGTCAAGGTTCCCGGTTGGCTCATCGGCAAAAATTATTTCCGGCTCATTTACTAAAGCCCTCGCAATCGCAACTCTTTGCTGCTGTCCTCCGGAAAGTTCACCCGGTTGATGATCTAATCTATCACCTAATCCTACTTTTATTAATGCTGTTTTTGCGAGATCGGTTAAATTATCTCTATCGGAATAAATCAACGGGAGTTCAACATTTTCTAACGCGTTGGTCCGTTGCAATAAATTAAATGACTGGAAAACAAATCCGATTTTTTTGTTTCTTATCTTCGCAAGAGTTTCATCATCTAATTTATTTATCTCTTCGCCATCAAGTAATAATTTCCCTTCAGTTGGTCTGTCTAAAAATCCCAAGATGTTCATCAAAGTAGATTTGCCTGAACCTGAAGCACCCATTATTGCAATAAATTCTCCTTTCTCAAACTCAGCTGTAACATTCCTTAGAGCATAAACCGGAACATTATTATTTTTCTGATAAACCTTTGAAAGGTTTACCGCTTGAACTACTGGTTGCATAATTTATGTCTCCTGATTTTTTATTTTATTCATAAACTTTTTATTTCAAATCTTGTGCATCACTACTCTCAACTGTCTTATTCCCATCAGCAAGTGATAAACTTACCCAGAATTTTATCGGCTCTAACATATCCTTCATTGCACTTTGATTGCCGCGTCCCATACCGCCACCTTTACCCATCATTCCACCGCCTTTACCACCGCCCATCATTCCACCGGAAGATTTTTTATCCATCATACTTTGTTTGTCTATCTCGCCGGTTTCAATGCCAACATTAATTTTACTGCCCGGAATAATTTTTAATTCAGATATTGAACCAATGGGAGATGTTAACGGTATTTTCATTTCGTAAACAAATGTGCCATTAGTATCTTTTAGAGCAAAATTAATGTTATACGGATTGCCCAAAGAATACTCGAACTGATTGCGACCGACTGAAGAAATAATCTCAAATTCTTTCAACATAATTTTAGATTTTTCTTTTAACCTCTTTTCTCTTTCTTCCGGCGTTCCCCAATCTGCCGGATCATATAATTGAGATTTATTCCAATCCATCATTCCGATTGGATAATGAATTCCGAAGCTTTTTTCTTCATCAGCGGAAGGATCAATCCAAACCGTTAATCCGTTGCTGAATATTTTCTGTTTCACTTGATTATCAATAGTCTTAAAAACTAAATAAAGATATTCGGAATCATTTCTTACGCCAAATGCCATTTTTTCATCTTTAAGAAAGTTGTAACTGCCGGACCATTCATTATCTAATCCATCTATTTCGATATTTTGTTTTGACCACTTACTATTAAGCTGAACTGTTGCACAGCTGCTAAAAACAATAGCTGATAGAAATGCGTATGCAATCATTTTAATTCTACTCATTAATATTCTCCTTTTACAATTTCTTAATTAACAACCTTATAATTACTATGATGTATTTCAAATGGTATTTCTGAGTTTGTAACATATTGATTAATAAATTCTTCCAATTCAACAAAGAACCATTGTTTGGACAGATTATTTTTTTGTGCAGTATTCGCAAGCCACTGTATCTGAAGTAGATTCAGAATTCCATCAGAGAGGGCAAGATGTATTCCATCTTTTATAAAACTTTCCGCAATAAGAAAATCAGAGAACATCGGAGGTTCTTCAACAATATTCATATTTTCTAACAAATTCTTCAAAGAGATATCAACATATTCCTGGTTGAAATCCAATACGGTAGCTATTCTTTTTACCTTTCTACTTGCAGATTCGGTTACGGTCTTATTCTTTTTAATTAAAACCAGAAGCCCTCTAAAATAATTGCTCTTATCAATGAGGTTAAATTTCATAATGTTCTCCCTTTTTTTATAATTAATATTTGAATAGGGTGCTTCGTAACAAAACGGTAACATTTATAAAATATTCCTCCTTATTAAAATGATTTTTATTGTTTGTATCCAGGATTTCTAATTCATTCTTTTTGATTTACTCATAAGATTTGGCTTTTCAATTTCATTGAATATTTCAAGCTGATTCTTGTTTAACGATTGTTCAATTTGTTTTATCAATCCATTAATTTCATTTTGTCTTTCCGCACGTTCTTCCATCATTTTTTCTCTCATTGACGGATCAGGCATTCCCATAGATTGCATATTTGAGCGCATTTCTTTTGCAATTTTTTGACTTTGTTCAATTATGATTTTGATTTCATTTATCAATGGTTTAATTGTTATTTGTTGTTCAAGATCCAGTTTCAAATAACTCTTAACCTCTTCATAATTCAGTAAATTTACTTTTGAAGATTCATTTTGCTGTGCAGATAAAACACTACCAAAAAGCAATGCAGCTAAAAACAGAGCCATAATTAATTTTTCACTTTTCATTTAAATGCTCCTATTTCTAAAATTAAATTTATTGAATAACCACTTTTTCACCTTCTCTTACACCTTCCAAAATTTCAATATAACCGTTGGAAGAATACCCAGTTTTTACAATTCGTTGATCCATATTCCCGTTGTTATCCAGAACAGTTACAACAGTTTTACCTTGATCGCGCTTAATTGCTTTATTAGGTACGGTCAATACATTCTCTTTTTTCTCAAGATAAATCGTAACGGTAACTGTCATCTCCGGTCGTAATATTTTTTCTTTGAAATCTGTTATCTTTAATGTGGTGACATAATTAACCACGTTATCCTGGATCACTGCTTTTGGATAGATCGCTGTGACAACGCCTTCAAAATCAATATCGGAATAAGTATCAACTGTAAAAGTTGCTGATTGGTTTTCTTTTATTCTGCCAATATCTGTTGCATCAACGTAAGCCCACACTTCGAGCCGTGCCAGATCTATTATTGTAACAAAAGTTGGAGCGGCAAAGCTTGCTGCAACTGTTTCACCTTTCTGTGTTGAAACAGAGGCAACAATTCCGGAAATAGGTGCTGTTATTTTTGTGTACTCTAATTGAACTTTAGCAAAATCAAGATTTGCCTGAGCTTGCTCTAACTGGGCTTTGTTTATTTCGAAAGTTTTTTCGGCAAGGTCTAATTGATTCTGCGAAATAAAATTTTGTTTGTGTAATGATTTTTGTCTTTCGAAGTCCAGCTTCGCATATTCAAAATTTGCGCGCGCATTTTGAAGAGATGCAAGGGATTGATTGTATTTTGCTTCAAGTTCAGAAGGTTCTAACTCAGCTATGATCTGACCCTTCTTTACATAGTCGCTTACATTTGCGTGCAGACTTTTTACCAGTCCGGAAACACGCGAACCAACTCGAACTTCGGCTCCGACCATTGGTTTTATTATCCCGGTTGCAAGAACGCTTGAACCGATATCGCGCTTTGTTACTACAGCCGTTTGAAGTTTATCATCATTCTTATTCGCATTTGAGAAAGCAGAACTAACAACAAAATAAAAAGCAACTAATGTTATTATACTTCCAAAGATTATGTACCATTTATTTTTCACTTCAAGATCTCCTCAATATTTTTAATTCCAACTACCCGTTTAAGCGAAGCTACAGATATTCCGTAATCCGCAAGTGCTTGAATATAACTTTCTTCTGCGGTTACAAGATTTGTTTGTGCATCAACCAAAGAGAGCATTGAACCAACTCCTTCTTTGTATTCACCTTCGGCAATTCGCAAGTTTTCCAAAGCATTTTCATAGAAAATTTTTGTGTTATCAATACGTTCGACCGATTCTTTCACACTTAGATAGGCATTCCAGATCTCAAGAATAATTTGATTGCGAAGAGATAAATCCTGTTGTTCTAGATTTTTTAACATTATTTTTTCTTCATCAACCTTAGCTTCACTTGAAAAACCATTAAATATCGGGAAGTTCAAGCTCAATCCAACGAATGAATTAGCGCGTAAATCGGCAGTGGTTTCTCCGGCAAAATTATAATTTGCATCAAGAGAAAGAGTGGGGAAGTACTCACTTCTAGCAATGGTCAAATAAGATTGCTGTGCATTCATTTGACTTTTTGTTCTAACTATCTCGGGTCGGTTTTGATAAGCAGTTTCGATCAATTCTGTAATGTTCTCTTGTATGGATAAAGAATCGTTCAACTTTCGGTAAGTTGAGGTTTCAAGATTATCAATAATGCTAATTAGATTTGAAGCAGAATTACCAAGTAAAGTATTTAAGTTGCCCATTGCAGCTAATTTTGCATTACGCGCACGAATGAGAGCTAGTTCCGAATTTGAATACTCAACTTTTGCTTTTAATAAATCTGACTGAGATGCAAGCCCGTTTTTATATCTTGCATCAGCAAAGTCTAAATATAAATTAGAGCGTTCAACGGCTTTTTCTGTAGTTTTAACAATCCTCTCTGCTTGCAGAAGCTTGTAATACGATTCTGTTACATTCAAAATCAAGTCTTCAGTGTTAACTGAGTGCTGGGCAATATTAGCATTATAATTTTCATTGGCAGCATCAACTGCAGCTGTAGTTTTGAATCCCTGAAAAATAGTATAACGAGATGAAAGCCCGGCACTGAGATTATCATTGCTGATTAAGCTGCCACTTTGATTCTCTGAATAATTTCGATTAGCAGATGTATTAAAACTTAAGCTGGGATATAAACTGCTCTTTGATTCTTTTATCTTTAACCGGCTTTCTTCAACATAATAAGATGAAGATTTTATTCCCGGATTGTTTTGCTGTGCTGTCTGAATACATTCTTCGAGCGATAATACATTACTTTTATTTTGAGCATTTATAACTGATGTAAAAAATAATAGCGTAAATAGAAATTTTGTGATTACCCGACTGTTAATCGCCCGTAAATTTAATTTTATTTTCAATGTATTCATTTAATATCCTCTTGATTAATAGGGAAGTTTCGCAAACCTGAATTTTGCCTCATACCTATGAAACGCTCGGACACAATAGAATAAAATTTTTCGGCTTGTTCTGCAGTTAATATCTTCTTGAATTTAATTAAATGCTTTACAACCCATCTTTGGGTTTCATTTTGTAAGTCGCCGAAACGAGAGAGTAACTGATCAATTTCTTTGCTTTCGTTTTCATTTTTCCAAATTTCTTTTATCATTCTTTGTCTAATTTTTTGTGCTTCGTTATCAAGACTATCAAGCCGGGAATGAAATTCAATTCTGATAGATTCAAACTCTTCAATCTGTTCGGGTGTCAATTTTAGCTCTTCTTTCATCTGCTGAAATCTCTTCGCTCTCATCTCTTCGTTTACCGGGAATCCCTGGAAGCTGCGTACTTTTTCTTGTTTCAATTTCAAATAGACAATTGTTACTAACGAGGATATGTTAACAATAGTAATAACAGCAATCAGATAAACTGTAATTTTCTTTTTCATTTTTTATTAACCTCCGTGTTTGAAGCAAATATAAAAACGTCTTCTGCTATGCTATTTGGGGGTAAAATATCAAAGTAATTTATTCCGAAGTCGTCTCTGGTAATATTGTTTTTTAGAAAAATATTATTTTCATTTTCGAAGGATGGATTCAAGGCATTTCCTAAACGGGAGCCGGTAAGTACTGAAATTATAACAATAACCATCGCTGCTGCTGTTTTCAAAATCTTTTTTTTGTTAAGTCTTAATCCCAAAATCCGGTCGATCCGTTTTTCTTCGAGTCTGTCCTTCAGTTTATACCATAAAGATTCCGGCGGAAGAACTTGAAATTTCTCTTCGCCATCCCAAAGCTCTTTGATTACTTTAAGTGCGTTTCTACAGCTTTCACATACAGAAAGATGTTTTTCTATTTTTCCTTTTTCTGTTTCGGGCAGATCGCCGTCAAGATAAAGGATAAATTTTCTGCGGATTTTTTTATGTTTCATATTATCACCTTTTCTTATACTATTAGACACATAGCTGTTTGTTAACTTGCGCTGGTTATTCAATTATTTTTTAACAAAGAAAGTTTTTTTGCGAGATTTTCTTTTGCACGGAAGATAAGTGATTCTACAGCCGGTAAGCTTGTTCCCATAATCTCGGCAATTTCCTTGTAAGATTTTTCTTCATAACGGGATAAGATTAATGCAGTTTTTTGTTTTGCCGGAAGACGATTTAGGGCACGCTGGACAGTATTTTGGATTTCCAATTTTTCTAATGATTTTAACGGAGTACTATTTTCAACGGGTGAATCTTTTTCCTCCTCCCAAAAATCAAATGATAAGAATTTTACAATTTTTTTTCTTCTTTGAAAATTTATACAAACATTTACTGCTATACGATATATCCAGGTAGACAGTTTTGAATCTGCACGAAACGAATCAATTGAATTAAACACTTTAATAAAAACTTCTTGTGAAGCGTCTTCTGCTTCTTCTTTGCTGCCAGCCATTTTATAACAGACGTTAAAAATTATTCGAACATATTTATCGTAAACATATTTATATATAAACTCATCCCCATTTTTAAGATGTTCTATTATTTGTGTTTCATCCATTATGCATCCAGCGCTCAGTATAATTAATTAGTTTCAAAAAATAGATTTTTTAACAATTTTCTTTATCATCAATTAAATCAATTTCCTTTTCAAATTAAAACTTAGCGGTTAACCCCAGTATAGGCATAATACCGAAATCGTATCGTGCTGTTGAAGTAATAGTACCGTCCTTATTTGTATTAATCGAATATGAAACGACATTATCTCTGTTATAAATATTCCACAAATCGAGATAGACAGAAAATGACCAATTGTCAAAAACAAATTGCTTATCAATACGAATATCTAACTTGTGATAATCGGGATAACGTGCAGAATTCTTCTCTGCGTCAATTAAATAAAAGATGTTGTCTTTTTTAGTTACTCCTATAACCGGAGTGTAAGGATTGCCGGATGCATACTGAAACTTGGCTCCAATCTGCCACCCAGTTCCTAATTCCATTCCAAAGATCAGATTAACTATATGCGGTCTGTCGTATTCAAAATCATATAAAGCAGCGGCATCATAGTCTCTTCGTTTAGAAGTTGAATAAGAATATGAAGCACTTCCAACAAAACCATCAGTAAACTTTTTCTGAAGCGAGAATTCAATTCCTTGAGCATAACCGCTTCCGGTATTAATCAATAAATTAGAGCTGTCCGGGTCAACAATCAAATCAGAAAGTTCTTTATGATAAATGTCTGCACCGGCTTTGGTATGATGACCTAATCTGTACTCTATGCCGGCAATGTAATGATCTGAGTAACTGCTTTTTAAAAAAAGGTTTCTTTCATCCGGCGCTATTTCATAACTTGCCGGGGTTTGGTAATATCTTCCCCAAGCAAAATTAAGTGCTGTTTTTTCGGATAGATTATATGAAAGTGAAACACGCGGACTGAAATTATTTTCGTTAGTTAATGAAAAGTAATCATAACGAAGTCCAGCAGATAAAATTAACGGATTAAAAATTCTAAATGAAGATTGCAAGAATAGCATAGATTTATATGCGGCATCCGGTTGGTATGAAATAATGTTTTCAGGAATAATTGTTCCATCACGCATAGTATCTTCGGGCGTCCAGGATTCATTATAAGAACTTATTATTTTAAATTGACCGCCAAATTTGAAGTTTAGTTTCGGTGTTGCTTGATAATTTATTTCCGACTTCAAGCTAAATTCATCTTCTCGAATATCTTCTCCCATTAAATCCGGATTTAGTTCGGTACCTTGAAGTGTATTCCAACCGTTACTTGTGTAAGATACAGTTGTTAATGAAAATGTTTTTTCGGAAATAAGCGAACGCCAGTTAATACCCAATGCAGCGCCGTAATCATCACGCGTTAAATAATCAAAACGGTTCCAGTTGGACGACTCTTCTTTTTCTCTTCCGGTTCGTTCAATCTGATCCAAATAATAAAATCCCACAAGACTGATCCTATTCTCTTTATTCAGATCAAAAGAAATTTTACCGACGGCATCATAGTAATTAGGTGCAACCGGTTTATCGAGCAGTGATGTAATTAAATCGAAGTAGCCGCGTCTGAGAGAGAAAATCATATTTGTATTGTTAGTAAGAGGTCCATCCATCGTTACGCCAAAGCCGGCAACATTTAAATTTGCATCCGTGTTCATTGTTTCCTTGTTCCCTTCTTTAAGAGTCATATCGAAAACCGAAGACATTTTATTGCCGTACTTTGCGGGAAAACCGCCGGTTAAGAAATCTACTTTTTGAATCAATGCCGGATTAACAATGCTGATAACCCCCATTGACTCGCCGGTTCTTGCAAAGTGAATCGGATTGTAAACTTCGATATTATCGAGTAAGGTAAGATTTTCTTCCGGGCTGCCACCCCGTACAATTAGTTGTGCGCTTTTTGTGCCGGCAGTTGCAACTCCGGGCATTGACTGCATTACTCTAAAAATATCTTCTGCCGATCCGGGTGATCTTCTTATTTCTTCCGGTGCTAATGATCTAAAGCTAACCGGATTTTCATCAGGTTTGGAAAAATAATCCGCTGAAACTTTAACTTCTTCTAATTCCATTGCAGTGGAATGAAGTTCAAAATTAATGGAATGATTTCGATTTGGATTTATGGTAACATCAGTATATACAGTAGGTTCATATCCAATCATCGATGCTTTTAGGTTATAACTACCGGTAGCTACATTTTTTATTACGTAGTAACCGTTCTCGTCGCAAGCTGAGCCGATATTTGTTCCCTCAATAATAATATTAGCACCGGGTAGTGGTTGTTTCGTTATCGCATCTCTTACCTCTCCGGAAATTATTCCGGTTTTGGCTTGACTATTTATTTCGGTTGAAAAAACTGAAATTACTAGAATTGTAAGTCCCAATAAGTTGTTGGCTGCAAAAAATGGTTTTTTATACAAATAATTTCCTTTTTTTAATTATACTCATAAGACACATTAGTTTAAAAAAACTTGCGTTTTATTTGAGGGGGAAATATTTGACAGATAATGAATAGAAAAAATTTTCTGAACTTACCAATTGATATTCACTTAGAATGCATGATCAACAAACATTTGAATATACATTCCTTCTTTGCCGAAAGAATTATCCAATCTTAATATTAAATTATTCATAAATATTCGAATACCGGCACCGACATTCCATTTCATATCAGTGTGGAGAGTTGATAATTTCCACTCGGGTGCAACTCTACCGATTTCTCCATACAGAGCAAATTGAAGCCAATGTATATCCAGTTTCTTAGTCAGCCACCACGAATCGAAAGGATTCCATGAAATAATTTGTCTGTACTCGGCACCATAATAGATTGCCGCACGGTCGTTAAATCGTCCTTCATAATAAGCACGAAGACGATATCTGCCGCCAAGATATGCTCCGGTGTACGGCGGCGGACGATGATAACTTTTCAACAAATTACCATTTTGATTTACGCCGACTACATCATAACTATTCCACGTTAACGTATTTATCGTCCAGAAGTCTAACGCCAAAATTTTGGGTAATGATTTTTTTGTGCCGCTCAATTCATGAATTGGTAAATACCATCTCAAATCAGTTTCAATTACACTCCACGGAGCCGAACTATCAAACCAGCCGAAGTCTCTTCTGAAAATGAATTTCTGTAAACTTCCGCGAGTTGGATTAACATAATAATCCGTGTTCTCG
This sequence comes from Melioribacter roseus, assembly GCA_020723165.1. Classification (GTDB taxonomy): domain Bacteria; phylum Bacteroidota; class Ignavibacteria; order Ignavibacteriales; family Melioribacteraceae; genus DYJK01. The sequence continues at coordinate 19,951 of DYJK01000007.1, forward strand.
CGCGTAAGTGCAAACTCGATTCCGTTTGTAGCAAAAGAGACGCGCTTCCGATAGAATGGTTTGATATCTATAAAAGTTCTTCCGCTCATAAACGGATTCCAACTAGTACCTCCCATCTCGCCGGATTGTAATATTCCATTTTCGAGCTTCGGAGAGAAATAGATTTGATTTTTGCCATGACCTATCGGAAGCAGAAATCTAAATTTCAATTCATACCATTGATCGGAACCGCTCACTTCAACATAATTGTTCTTGTCAGATTCATTGCTTCCGGCTCTCAATTTAGGATCGGCTGGAGGAGATGAGTTAGGCGAATCTTTGTATACATTTAATACACCGAAATAACCTCCGAGAATATCCGGCGCGATGTACAATCGCGGATAAAACGGTAAATAGAATTCTCTGAATTGAATAAAACCATATTTTGTTCCATTCGTGCTAATCAAACCGCCAAAATAAAGCGACATATTTTTTTGCGACAATCCTTGAATACCGGCAAATGCACCGGCTCCCCATCCAAACATTTCGCTGTACAAACCAAACGGTAAGACAGAAACATTTACCGATTCATTATCTGAGGCTGTATTGCAAGTATCCTCTTGAGCAAAAATAAAATTGTCAAACGTTATAAATTGCAACAACAGAACAAAGCGGCAGAATTGTTTATACATTTTTAATTCGCAATTAATAGACTTACTTCCGGCATTATTCGGTTAATTCTTTTTTGCTGAGTGGTTTTAAAATCGGTTTCGCAACATTTTCAAATTTATTTTGTTGTACATCGTTCAACTGATCTTTAATTTCATCGAGTAATTCTTCAATTTGATTTGTTCTTTTGTCGCGTCCGCGTTTAACTTTTATTTTTTCAAAGAAGCCTGGCTCGTCACCGTTTTTAAAACGTTCTTTTAATCCGGTAAGAATCTTTTTATCTTCACTCAGAACTGAATTTATTTTATCGACTGTTTTTTTGATAAATGTATATTGATCTTCGGATAATTCGAGATGATCTTTAATTTTATCTACATCGGTAAGAGAGATTTGATCTTGTGCCGATAACTTGGCACCAAATAATAAAGCCAACACGAATAAAAAAGTCTTTAATTTCATAGCACACCTTTTTGAAATAGATTTAAATAATATTAAAGAATTGAATACTTACTTATTTGTTTTTAACAGTGTAAAGACTATAATAAGCCAAACGGATGATCTGGTTGTCATTGCACTTGCACTGTGTAGTGCCACAACATCTGTAAAAAAATAGAGAGCATTTACTATCAGCCACACCGTTAAATGTATTCCGGTAATTGCGACAGTGTTCTTAAAACAATTTCTGTGATTTCGCCAAATTGATATGCCGGTAGCAATTCCAACAACTCCCATAATAATATTGTAGAGAAGAAGAGGAAGAAACACAGTATAGTCCGGTTCTGTTATGCCAAATAAAATCTTACTCCCTTCGATAAGTGTAAGAACACTAAATAGTGTTCCTAACAGAGCAGCAGCTTTCTTAAAAATGAATTTATTCATGAAATCCCCTTCCTGAAATTCGAATTAAATAGTTTGCCTGATGTAGAACCTCACTGCGGAATTTGCATCTTGTGTGTTTGGAAAATTTTTATACTCGCCATATCTTTCATACAACAAAAAGTCCAATCCTAAAGAAGTTTTCTCGAACAGTTTATAATTAATCCCGGCATTAAAAAGACCAACAAACTCATCACTCTCTGCCCCACTCAATGTATGAATCCAATACCTTTTGTAATTGGCATAGACATCACCGAGATCTTTGAATGAAAATTTTATTCCAATTTTTCCGCTTGCACCCGGACCAATGTTATAATCTTTTCCGTACTCTTTTGCATATAGAGAATTTGTTCCGCCCATAAGAATTGCAGACAGACCAAAATAATTTTGCATTGTAGTTGTTGACGAAACCGGTAATGTATTAATTATTTGTCCGGATACACTTGTTGCAGAGAGTTTGTAAACCGTATTAATATGAACATCAATCTCTTTGTAAATTCCAACGATATTTTTTGCAGTGCCGAATAGTTTAATATTGTTATCCCAAATAACACCGCTTGCGAAAATTCCAACAATGTTATCATCGGGTGTTAGATTAATTTCGGTGTGCAAAGAAAAATAATCGAACGGTTCTTTATGATTCTCTACATCAAATTGATTACCGTAATTTAAATCTGTTCTTAAAGAGGCATAAGTTCTGCTGTTGTTCATCTTTCTGCTGAAAAAAACATTATGCGTGCCAAATGAAACAATGGCATTAAAACTTTTCTTTTCCTTTTTAAAACCGTCTTTCCACATATCTCCTCTTACCAACCGGTTAAAACCTTTCATCGGATCAATTAGCGTTGAAGAAAATTCGCGCAAGAATCTTTCAAAGCCAACCGCGCTTTCATCAATAATCAAATCTGAAACACGGAATGATATTTCGCCGAGAATAATTCCCGTAACCGGAGTATTAACAATATCATTGTAGGAAGGCGGCTCGTTTTCCATAAAATATTCCCACATTAAACTTCCACCGAATGCATATGGCGCCGATTCCCAAAATTCAAGTCCGTTTGATCGAGCCGTGTTAAAATAATTTGAGCCGTGGTACGGATGCCAAAATTGATTGATTAGATATCCATCAACATCCCATTCAAATCCGTTCTTAAAATTATTTTTTATTGATTCCCAGCTAATGGCAGACCATCCCTCACCACTTACATAGCGATGATACGCCCATACACCGATATTCAATCCAATAACTTCTGCCGCAGAGAGCCAATATTTTTTTTCTACCTGACATGTATCTTTTGACCTATTCTCTTCGGGTAACTGTTGTTTTTGAGATAAACCTGAAGGAAGCTGTTCATACTTAATTATTTGTGAATAAGTATTTGTTAAATTACTATTGAATAGAAATAGTAATAAAAACAAAATTAGTTCCATCATTGAAACTTTAACATTTGTTTTCATTTTTTCCCTCCTTCAATTTTTTATAACTAACCATCCACTGTGCAATAAATTTTTATAAAAGCAAGTAATTATTTCAAATCCGGCTTCTCTGAGTAATATACGCAGTCTCGATTCTGTGATTAAACTGTGTTCAAAAGCTTGCATTATAATGTTATTTGTTAGTTCAGGTGGAATCCCTCTAAATTTCATAAAATTATACCACGCTCTAACCATTTTTTGAAATTGAGCATCAAATTGGTCGCCAAACTGGTCAATAATAATCAGTTTAGATTTTGGTTCCAGCCGCTTATAAATATTTTGAAATAGTAATAGTTTTGAGCCATCATCGGGAATAAATCGTGTAACAAATATTAAAGAAGCAATATCAAACTTTTCGTCCTCAGGAAAGTTTTCAATAACGCCCTTATGAAGTTTCACTCTATCTTGCAAACCATAATTCATAATCTTTTCTCGTGATATTTTAATCATTTCTTCAGACGGGTCAACACCGGTTAATTGCCAGTTGGGCATTAATGAACCGAAAGTTGTTAATTCCATTCCCGTGCCGCTGCCAACTACCAAAACATTAGCCGGATCATTCCGTTTATCTGAAAGCATTGCTGATACCATTATAAATAACTGGTCATACCCAAAAATCGCTTTACGAGCTAGGTCTTCATAATGTAAAGCTTTCTTTATATCAAAATTTATATTTTTCATTGATCTTCCTTTCGTCATTACTGTTTGAACATCATTCAATTTTTTTACTGAATCTCAGTGCACTGAAAATTAATATCGTAACACCCATGCCAAATAAGATCAACGTTTCAAGCCATAGAGATGAGAAACCGATTCCCTTCAGTACAATGCCGCGCAGTATTGTAATAAAATACCTGAGGGGGATTAAGTAGGTAATATATTGTACTATCTGCGGCATATTTTCTATCGGGAATGCAAAGCCGGATAGATAAATCATCGGCATCATCAAAGCAAAAACGGAAGCCATCATTGCTTGTTGTTGCGTTTTGGAAACAGTGGAAATAAATAATCCGATACCAAGATTAGAAAGAACAAAAAGAAAAGCAGTGAAAAGAAGAAATAGTTTATTTCCCCGCACTACAATTCCGAACCACTGAGTCATAATTACCATTACAATTATTAACACAACAAAGCCGATGAGCGTGAAAGGAATCAATTTCCCGAGAAGCAGTTGTGAGGGTTTGAGGGGTGTTACAATTAATTGTTCTAACGTACCGATTTCCCGTTCTCTAACAATTGCCATCGACATTAACGAGATTGTGGAGATCATCAAAATCAATCCTAAAATTCCCGGCACCATATAATTGCGTGTTTTCATTTCAGGGTTGTACCAAACGCGCACTTCCGGTGTCATTGAACCGCTTAACGATATTTTCATTCCGAGTTTGTCTTTTGCATCCGTAACAATTCCTTGAGAAAATTTTGTTGCGATTCCCTGAATATATCCAAGTGCAATAGAGGCTTTATTGCCGTCCGAACCTTCGAATAAAGCTTGGAGAGGTGTTGTCTCGAGTCTGTTAATTTTCTTTTCAAAATCTTTTGGAATAACTATTGCAACAAGAGTTTTGCCTTCGTTTAATAGAGTTGTTACTTCTTCATAATTATCAACGTAATAATCTATTTTGAAGTAACCCGACTGCTCGAATCGTTTAATAAAATCCCGGCTGGTCGATGTTTTATCCTGATCATAAATAGTTGTATGAACAACGTTAACATCCATGTTGGCGGCGTAACCAAGAAAAACTAACTGTAATATCGGAGCCATAAAAATTACTACAAGCATTTTTTTATCACGCTTAACTTGCAACAGCTCCTTTATAATAAATTGAATAATCGTTCTCATTTCTCTCACTTAATTTTTGATTTTTTATCTGCTAGAGTTGCAAGTATGATGAAGACAAACCCAAAAATTCCCAGATAAACAAGCTGATCCCAGAATGCGGAAATTCCGGCACCTCTTAAAAGTATTGCTCTAAGAATAACGATGTAAAATTTTGCCGGAGTAATATTCGTAAGCACCTGAATTGCTGCCGGCATACTTTCTATCGGAAAAATAAATCCCGAAAGAATTAATGAAGGAAGTAACGAAGTAACATTAGCCGCTTGAAAGGCAACTTGCTGTGAATCGGCAATAGTGGAAATGAAAATTCCCAAACTCAGCGCAGCAAATAAAAATGTAAATGTTCCGAGCAGCAGCAATAACAAATTTCCTTTGATCACTATTCCGAACAGAACGTAGCCGGCAATCAAAACAATTGCGGCATTGATTAATGATATTACGATGTACGGAATAGTTTTACCGAGGATGAATTCAATTGATGAGAGGGGCGAAACATTAATCTGTTCGATTGTTCCTCTCTCCTTCTCGCGCACAATTGATAATGAAATTGATATAACCGCCGTAATAATCAAAATCATTCCCATCAAACCGGGAATCACAAATCGTGTTGATTGCAAATCCGGGTTGAACCAAAATCGTGGCTGAAGATCAACCGGCACATACATATTTTTTCCGGTAACTGCGAGGTATTCTTTTGTTAATTGGATTGAATAACTGTACGTAGCGGCGTTCACATAATTTTGAATCACATTTGCAGAGTTACCGTCAACACCATCAACGAGAAATTGAACTTTTACTTCTTGCCGTGATAGCAGTTTTCTTGACATATCTTTCGGGAATACAACAACGGCTTGTACAATTTTTTCATCAAGTAAATTTTTTATTTCGCTGTCGTCCTCGATGTAAGTTACAAGATCAAAATATTCCGAGCTGATTAAACCGCCGATAAAATCTCTCGTGTACTCCGAACGGTCCTGATCATACACAGCAATTTTAATATGATGAACATCGAAGTTGATTGCGTAGCCGAATATTGCCAGAAGCACAACCGGGAAGAAGAATACTATGAATAACATTCGCGTATCGCGCCGCAACTGCCGCGATTCTTTTTTAGCAATTGCAAATATTCTATTGAACATTTTTCTTGCTGTCCTTTTCAATTAAATGAATAAATACGTCTTCGAGTGTCGGAATAATTTTTTCGACGCGTTTTACTTTTATGCCGTGTTTCTCTTGCAATAGATTCGTGATGTTGCTTTCGTTAATCGAACTATCGTTTAGTATCACGTGGATATAATTGCCGAAGATTGAAGTTTCGCCGACCCATTTTTCTTTTTCTAAAATTTCCAGGCTGTCAACAACGCGTTCGCTTTCGATTTCGAGAATCGGATTTTTGATGTAGTTTGTTTTAAGCGCCTTGGCATTCCCTTGTGCAATAAGTTTGCCGGCATTGATTAATATGATATCGTTGCAGAATTCCGCTTCGTCCAGATAGTGTGTTGTAACAAGCACAGTCGTTCCGCCATCGGAAAGTTCGTTTATCAGACCCCAAAAATTTCTTCGCGAGATCGGATCAACTCCGCTTGTCGGTTCATCGAGAAAAACAATTTTGGGTTCGTGAATAACCGCCGTTCCAAGCGCCAAACGTTGTTTGATACCGCCGGGCAATGAACTGGTTATTACATTTTCCATCTTTTCTAAGTTCGCAACTTTCAGAACCCACTTTTTTCTTTCTTCATATTTTTTTCCGCTCAGCCCGTACACACCGGCAAAGAATCTAATATTCTCGGCAACTGTTAAATCATTGTACAAAGAAAATTTTTGCGACATGTAACCGATATTTTTTTTTACCATATCGGGTTCCTTTTTTATGCTGTATCCGCCCACAAGCGCATCGCCGTAAGTTGGTTCCAATATTGCGATCAACATCCTAATAGTTGTTGATTTACCAGCTCCGTTTGCACCGAGAAATCCGAATATCTCTCCTTGCCGCACACTGAAAGAGACTTGATCAACGGCGGTAAACTTGCCGAAGACTTTTGTAAGATTATTTACTTCTATTGCATTCATTAATAAATAACTCTCCCTAAAGATTTTTCTAATTTCACTTTGGCAATTCGGAAATCAACTTCTGCGGTTTTCAAATTTGTTTCCGCTTGCAGCTTTGAAGTTTCGGCATCAATCAAATCCGTGCTCGTTGCTAATTGCAAATTGTATTTTTCAGAAGTGACGCGATAATTCTCTATCGCTTGTTCCAGCGCATCTTTATTTACTTTTACTTTTTCTTCGAGCTTGTTAAGGTTGAGATAGTTTGCATAGACTTCCATTTGTATATTTTCTTTAAGTTGATCCAAGCTTGTTTCGAGTTGAATTTTGGTTTGCTCTGCTTGCGACACTTGCGATGATGTGAGTCCCCAATTCCAAACATCCCAGCTTAACGTAACGCCTAAATCCCAGTTATTATTAAATTCATCTTTCGCCGGTTGAAATCTCGGGTTCGGATTGCTGTAATAGTAATTTCCGGTAAGATAAACGGAAGGAAGCCAATTTGATTTTGCCACACTTATATTTTCTTTGCTTGCATCAACACGATATGATAAAGATTTTAACTCATGGCGATTTGCAAGTGATTCGTTGATGACATCCGAAAGTTGATAACGATCTGCATTATTATTAGTTAATAATTCATCACCGGCTATTTTTGTTTGTGCGCCAAGTTCAAAGCCAAGAGCTTTATTAAAAGCGATGCGTGAAATATCAAGATTATTTTCCGCATCGATAAGCATTAGTTTTGTGTTTGCATATTGTACTTCCAATTTCAGCAAATCATTTTTTGATACAAGCCCGTTGTCGTAAAAATCTTTTGTGTCTTCAAGATGTTCTTTCATTTGCTGAAGCGTCTGTGCAATTACTTTCTTAATCTCTTCGGCTTTGTAGTAATTCCAGTACGAGTTGTAAATATTGAACGCAGTTTCGTTTGCCTCTTTTGAATAATCCAATCCGGATGCATTGACATTCAGCTTCGCTGAATTTCTTAACGACAATAATTTGAATCCGGTAAACAAGGGCTGGCTAAAACCGAATTTGAAACTGTAATTATCATAGATCGGATCAGAAATTCGAATCGGATTTGGAGAAAAAGGCATTGTTACTTCAAATGCCGGAATATTATCGCTCAAGCGCGTGTAATTTCCCGATAGTTTGAATTGCGGCAAGAATTGACTTGTAATTTCAGTTAGTTTGGAATCAGCATAGCTCATTTTCGATTTCGAAATTTTGAGATCTTTGCTGTTCCGCAATCCGATTTCCAAACTTTCTCTTAGCGTTATTACTTTTTCTTGAGCCGCAAGCGAGCCGGCAATAAATATTATGAATAATATTTTTTTCATTTCTATTTCCTTTACAATTTTTCTTCTTCTGTTACTTGCTCATAAAATGAATGAAGACATTCTCCAGCGAAGGAGTGATAATTCTTTTATCTATTTCTGCAATTGAGTTTTCTATAAATATTTTTTTGATCAACGTGTAATCATGTTCATAATTCGATACTGCAACGTTCAAGCGGTCGCCGTACATCTGTACTTCAAAACCGGTAGAAGATTTAATCACACTGTATGCTGTTCTAACCGGCGAGCAGACAATTTCCAGTATTTGCATGTTCATCGAATCCTTCACATTCTTCGGCGTGTCACAACTAATTATTTTCCCTTTGTCCATCAATGCAACTCTGTTGCATCTTTCGGCTTCATCGAGATAAGGCGTGGACATGAATATTGTAATACCCTCTTTCAAAAGGTTTGATAAAATTTTCCAGAAGTCTCTTCTCGAAACCGGATCGACACCGGTTGTTGGCTCATCCAAAAAAATAATTTTAGGTTTGTGAATTAAAGTACAAGCCAATGCAAGTTTCTGTTTCATTCCGCCGGATAATTTATCGGCAAGCCGATCCCTGAAAGGAGTAAGCCGGGTAAACTCAAGCAGTTCATTTCTTCTTTCATGAAAGTTTTTTACTCCGTGTATATCGGCAAAGAATTCGATATTCTCGTCAATTGTTAAATCGCCGTAAAGAGAAAATTTTTGCGATAAGTAACCGACTTCATTTTTTATTAAATTTTTTTGGGAAATAAGATCGTATCCCAAAACTTCTGCGGAACCACTTTCGGGATTCAATAAACCGACAAGCATTCTGATTGTGGTTGTTTTTCCAGCGCCGTCGGGTCCGACCAATCCAAACATTTCACCGCGATTTACATGATAGCTCACACCGTTTACCGCCAACAGTGAGCCGTAACTTTTTTTCAAATCATTTATTTTTATAACAGCTTTCATCTTCTTCTCATTTTTATAAAATGATTTTTGCATCCGCCGGCATGCCGGGTTTTAACTCAAAATTTTTATTACGGATTTCTACCTTTACGGCAAACACAAGTTTTGTTCTTTCATCCTGGGTTTGAATATTCTTCGGTGTGAATTCAGCTTCGGGCGAGATATAAGTTACTTTGCCTTCATATTTTTTGCCGGGATATGTATCAATTGTTATCTCTGCTTTCTGACCAAGTTTTATTTTCCCTAATTCAACCTCGGAGACATATATAATCAGGTTCACACTTGATAGATTTGATATCTTCACAAGAGATGACATCGGCGTAACTGTTTCTCCAACTTCAACAAATTTTTTAACTACGAATCCGTTAATAGGCGAAACAACGTAACTATCCCTGATATTTTTTTTCAGAAGTTCAACGGAAGCAGTGGCTTTTTTCAAATTAGCTTTTGCCTGTTCAATTTCTTCGGGGCGGAAAATTTTTTTCACCTTTTCATAATTTTCTTTTGCTGCAGTAAATTGAGCCAGCGATATTTGATAACGTGCAGTCATATCTTCGTATTGCTTTTGAGTGATCGCTTTACTTTCCCACAACTTTGCATATCTTTCAAAATCACTCTTTGCAATTTTCAAATTTGCCTCACTCTGCTTCATAGCTTCTTCGGCTTGCTTAATATCTTCAGTCCGTGCGCCTTTCATCATTAAATTGAGCTGAGCTTCGGAGATTTGCTCAACAGCAACAGCTTGTTCAAGCTGATATGAAAGCGCTTCCTGATCGATTACCAGAATTGTGTCGCCGGTAATTACTTGTTCTCCTTCATCGGCAATAATTGATTTTATTTCACCGGCATTTTTCGAACTGATGGTAACATTGGTAGATTCAATTGTGCCGGTTGCTTCAATTACAGAAGCGTTGTCATTTCCGCTGCACGCATACAATGACAAGAAAAGAAAGAGCAAGGAAATGATTTTAGTTGTTTTCATTTTTCATCCTTTTATTAATTGCTAATAATTTTTTCCCTTTTTTAGTAAGCAGTCCGTTTACAAGAATATCAAACAAATTCCGGAATACAGCCTGCTGTGAATATTTATTGTGTGTAAGAAAATTTTTATCGATTGAGATATCGAGCGACGAACTGAAAAGCTTTATTATCAGTTCGTTCGAGTAGTCGGCAATTAGATTATGTTTTTTGGCATGGTTCAACAGAAAATAGAAAAGCGGTATTACTTTCTGTTTTCTAAATAGAACAATTTCCTTCCATAGATTCGGAAATTCTTTTTTAAGATTTGCGAGAGACTCTTCATTGAACAAAAAAATGTACTTCTCTATGATCTCCGACAGCTTATATATCTTTTGAATCATCGGACTTTTTTCTTGCAGTAGCAGAATCAAACCATTAAATGCGTTATTCAACTTTTCAGTTAGCAGCGATCTTACAATTTCTTCTTTGTCGGTAAAAATTTTGTAAATAGTCTTTTTACTAATTGCCGTGCCCTGAGCAATCGTATCAAGCGTAAATTTGTGATAGCCCTTTACGTTTAGTTCTTCAAGAACAAAATCACGGATAATTATTTTGTACTGACTACTATCTTTTCTCATAAAATTTTTGTTAGTTATCATTCACTAACTATATAGTTAAAAATTTTTATTTCTTCTCTAATAATTTTTCAATTGTCTTCACTGTTTGTTCACCTCTATCAGCAAGCGAAAAAGAAAATCCGCTCATGCGCCACTCGAGAACAACAAGACGAATAAAGCCAAGAATAACAGTTAAAAGTTCGTCTGTTTCCAAATCAAGAATTTGATTTTTTGATTTTGCCTCGTCAATAATTAGTTTCATCAATCTTTTTCTCTTCAAAATGATCGTCAACATTTTTTCTCTTAATAGTTCACTTTGATTAAAAATGTCCTCAGCAAAAATAATTGATGTCATTTCCGGATTTTTATTCAAGAATTCAAAATGAAATTTTACAAAACATTTTATCTGATCGATCGGGTTATCATACGTCTTTACATCTTTAAATAGACTTTGATCGAATTCATTGAAGCGACTCAAAATACCAAGTACGATATCCTCCTTGTTCAAAAAATGCCGGTAAATTGCCGGTTCGCTAATACCTACTTTATTTGCCAATTCTCTAATAGATAATGATTGGTAACCATAATCATGAATTATTTTAATTGCTTCATTAATAATTAATTTTTGTCTTTCTTCAGTACTTAATCGAGCCATTTTACTTCTTTTGAGTTATGTTAGTTATCATTCACTAACAAAAATAATATATAATTATCTTCCTGTCAAGTAAAATTTTTATAGGATTAAAAAATGGCGTGAAAAAAAGTGGAAATATTTAGATAGGATTGATCTCATGTGCATCAGATTACAAAGGTATCACCTCAAGTTTGTTGAGGTTTAGTTTAAAGAAGTAATGCTATGAAATAAAATTATTTTTTAAGTGCCTGGTAGATTAGTGTTATAAATTTAGCCCTAATGTTTTCATAACTATTCGGACCTTTTTGAATTACAAGTTGAGCAATAATTTTTTCTTTTGGATCAATCCAGAATAACGAACCAAAGGTTCCGCCCCAGCCGAATGTACCTTTGGAGAGAAGTATTTGTTTGCTTCCAGCTTCAGATATCACTTCGAATCCCAACCCGAATTTGCCGCCGCCATTTGGAACATACAAACTTCCGCTAACTAAATCGCCAATTTGATTTGTACTCATAATTTTAATTGTCTTAGGACCAAGTAATCTTTTACCGTTGTATTCTCCACCGTTGGCGAGCATTTGCAAAAAAATTGCATAGTCGAAAGCTGTTGAGACCAAACCGCCGCCGCCTGAAAAATATGTACCTTCGGTTTTAGGATAATCCGGGTTAAAGCCTCCTTTAGAAGGTTTTATCTTTATCAGATGTTTTGTTGAATCTTCGCTGTACAATGTAGCAAGTCTATTAAATTTTTCTTGCGGAAGATAAAAATAAGTATCATTCATACCGAGTGGTTTGAATATTCGTTCTTGGAAAAATTGATTTAAGCTCAATCCAGAAATTACTTCTACTAAATATCCCAGCACATCGGTACTTAATCCATATGTATATTTTTCGCCGGGTTGATGAGACAATGGGAGAGCACCAAGTTTTTTCATTTGGTCTTTAAGCAAAATTTTATCTTCGGTAATCCCCATAATAATTCCATTCATGGCAAATATATAATTCATTGCTTTGGATTGCAGCAAAGGGTAGCCAATTCCGGAAGTGTGGGTTAGCAATTCACGAATAGTAACCTGGTGTTTTGCTTCAACAGTAGTGTAGGTTGAATCATCTTCGTTGAAAGTATCGATCACTCTTTGATTTTTAAATTCGGGTAAATATTTAGAAACCGGATCATCTAGGAGAAATTTTCCTTCTTCGAATAACATCATCACAGCAACGCTTGTAACAGCTTTCGTCTGCGATGCAATTCTAAAAATTGCATCTCTTTTAAAAGGTTCTTTCGTTTCTATATCATCATAGCCGAAACCTTTGTAATAAATAATTTTCCCATCCCTGGCAATTAAAACGGCTCCACCCTGGCACCATCTGTTATCAACATATTCCTTTAAAACATCATCAAGTCTTTCAAGTCTTGCAGATGAAAACCCGGCAGATTCCGGTGAAGCAATTTCCAATATTTTGAATTCTTGAGAATTATTTTGTGCTTTTTGATTAACAAACAAAAAAAGAAATACAGCAAAGCACGAAATTAGTCTATTCATTTTTACCTCAAATATTTTCACCAATGACTGCAAATAATATTATTAATATACTTTATGTTGTTCAACAATTAAAAAATCAAAAACCCAAGAACATCTTACGACATCCTTGAGTTTTTGTTGAGAGGCACCATGAAGGATGCACTTTTGCTATTTAAAGCCAAGCCCTACCAAATTTATAACTATTAATTGCATAGATAGATCCACCGTCCGCAAAGTTCTGGACTTACATTTATAATGATCTTGCTATCCTTCAACTCATATTCGACATCATTAATTAAGCTTTTGATACCATAATCAACTTTAGCAAATTGGATACTTGTCACCGGCAAGACGATTGGAATATTAATTTTGCCATCGGCCTCAAGCCATATTTTCATAAAAGCATTGTAATTTTTAAGTTCTTCACTAGATGCCGGTGCCCACACAATAGTTTTCTGTTTTTGATCACTCAGTTTATAAAGTTTGTTGTCAATCTTTACCTTAGCACAATCATGTCCTTCAAAGGAAATTAAATTTCCTTTTACATCATGGTTAAAAGAGCAAATCTGTTTCCCATCTAAATCGATTGTGTGACCATTAACCTTAAAATCTTTTAATTCCATTTTGTCAGAAGGCAGTGGATTTGTTTCAAGAACTTTTGCATCTGCAACGTCATCACGGGAAAAACCGTCAGCCCAACCCTCGCGGTGTGTTCTATAATGTTTTACTATTACTGTTGCACCATTCGGAAATCTTGTTGTTAAATAATCTGAATTGCGCGATACGTATTCGGTATTATCATTCACGTTTGTAAAGGTTCCGGTTGATGGATAAGCACCAACTGCATTAAGTATTTCGAAAAGCGTTCTTGTTTCATAACCAAGACTTTGCGATTGATCATCACGGGGTCTGAATCCAAAATAATATGCTTGGCTATTACCGTTTTTCTTTTTCGAACCAACCGAAAGTCCATCTACATTTGCCAGCAGTTCAGAATCTTTTCGTAATGATACTGGATAGATGCGGTCAACTAAAAAATCGGTAAGTATTGTTTGCTTAGGTACATCCTCCAGATCACTTTTAAATATTACTTCTTTACCGGCAGCTATCTGCCCAAAGTAAATTGAAGGTGTATAATCGATACCGAAAAGATTTTCCCACTTGTTTAAACATGAAATTCCTTTGCTATCAATAATTGGGGGAGTTCCAAACCAGAGTAATTTTCCACCGGCATTATTAAACTTTGCCATAAAATCCAAAAGACCATCAGCCGGTACCGGTTCAAATAAGGCAACTAAAGTTGTAAATGTTCTCCCGGCAATTTTAATTTTACCGCCAGGCCTAACTTCACCTACTTCTAAAAGTTTCTCAGCAGTTATATAATTAGCATAAGCGTATTGAGTCATCCAGCTTCCAAAACGTTCTTCGGTTGCAACAAGATTCATCGGGTAAAGAATCAGAACATCAACATCGCGATGAACATGTTCAGTAATTGCATCAATTGTTGGAGTTGCTTGTGCGCCGAAGGCACTGTTTATTGAATGTTTCCACTTCTCAGCTATTCTTGGCATTCCCCAGAATGCTGCATAAGCGTTCGGGTATTTATTTAATATCCCGATTGACACAGCCATTGCTACACCGTAGTAATCACGGTCTGCCCAGCCGCATTCCGCAAAATCATTTCCGGTTGGCTGCAAATATTCACCCCACTTGAAATAATCATAACAAGCCGCAGCAGCTTGCTGGACTGTATTTGACCAAATAAAATTTGAAGTGTATTCATATAAGTAAGCTTGCTTTTGCAATTCTTCGGTTTCAACCAAATCGATTGTAGGACTTTCTGCCCACGAGGCATGAGCTAAAGTTTGTAAACCAAGATGAAATAAAGAATCGGCGTAATCTTTTGCTGATTTGAAAAGATCAACTACACTATTGTTTAGCATCTTATAATAGCGGTCACGGAATAAAATTGTTTTAGCTATATCTTCAGGGCTTTCTCCCATTACATACTGTGTGTTCAATATTGCTTGCGGTGCACGGTTAAAACTTTTAGGACCATAAACAAAATAGAGCATATATTTGTCCATGTCCCGATATTCTGCACCGAATTTTTCAGAATATCTTTGCGCGAAATTATTAGTCATAAATCTGTTGCTAAACTGTCCGTTCTCGTGATGATTATGATAATGCCAGTCTTGCTGTATATGCATTTCGTCGGAATAAAGACTCATAAGGTTGATCCCGGTATCAGAGTATTTTTTTAGAACATTTTTCAGAAACGGTAAAGCTTTCGGGCTGAAGTAATCCATTTCCGGGGTCTCATATTCCAGCATAACAAAAACACGATCATATCCTTTCAGCTCATCCGAGCCATCACTGTATATTCGTACACGTTTAATAGGAACACTTACATCATGCTTAATACTCGTTGGTATCCATTTAGGAATAACTGTTGTGTCCGGCCATTCTTCAAGTTGAAGATTGTTTTTTAGTTCAATAATATCTGCCGGCATAACAACAGAATATTTTCCATTCCCGATTTCTTTTTCCTTAAAAGCGTACGCTTTAAATCCTTTCAGTTTCAAAGCAAATTTTCCCTTGTTATTGGTCCAATAAAGTTCGCGCCAAAGCTGAACATCAAATTTGCCTGATTTTGGTTCACGAAGACCTACAGCATAGCGCAGCCATCTGCCATATTCACCGGTTCCCTTTGCAAATGCCGGTCCTATTTCCAGCGGACTTAAAAGACTCAATCCGATTCCAAGTCCATACTCTTTTGCAAAGTCACTAATCTTTTTCAGCTTTGTGATATACTCATCCATTACCGGTGTAAGTTTTCTTTCAGTCCCTTCTTGATCGCGATACTGACGGAAGAATTCATCGAATGCAATTGTAAGTGTGGTTTCATTTCTTGACTTAGCGGCTTCACAGACATCGCGCAGACTAGCAACATACTTTTGTAAACCGGTAGATAGATCAAGTTTCTTTTCAGGATCCTGGAGTTCCGTCAATTGCTGATCGCTTGTAAGAATAATTACTGTTTGTGCATTCATTGATGCGGCGGTAAATAACAAAATAAAAAGAAGAACAAGGCTGCTGATTTTCATCGTTTAAATTCCTTATTGATTGACTTTGAAAATAGATTCAAATTTATAAGTACCTGAACCTACTTTCACAGAAAGAAGATTATTTTGAAATCCATTTATTTTAATTCCGGATTGTTCACTTAATTTTAAACCATTTACCGTAACCGTTTTAGAGTTATCTGCCGGGATAAAAATCTCAGCCGTTGTATTTACCGGGATCGTTACGTTCAATGTGATTTCTCCCCCGTTCTTTTTCCATGAAGAAATGATTTTACCATTCATCGTATTCAATGCAGCATTTACAAAAGAAATATTACCATTTTGAATTTCAGGTTTGATTACAATTTGTTTGTAGGCAACGCTTTTGTTTTTTATTCCAGCCATATTTCCATAAAGCCACTCACACACAGAACCGAAAGAATAATGGCTAAAAGAATTCATCCCGTTTTGAAAACCAACATCTTTAATGTAGCTATTCCACCTTTCCCAAATAGTTGTTGCACCGTTTTCAATTTCATATCCCCATGAAGGGTATTCTTTATTCAACAATAGTTGATAAGCCAAATTAGAATTTCCAGTAATTGATAATGCCGGTAATAAAGGTCGCACTCCTAAAAATCCAGTTGTAAGATAGCCGTTGTTTTCCTTCACAAGTTGTGCAAGATGTTCACCAGCTATAAGCATAAGACTATCGGGTAAAATTTTCATGTAGATGGCATTTGCATAAGCCGTTTGTGTATGTCCTGAAAATCCGCGTCCGGCATCATTATATCCTTCCCCCTTACCGTAAACATTTTCGTCACATTTCAATTTCCCATCGGGATCAACATAATGTTCTAAGAAAGCATTTTTTATTTTTTCAAAAACCTTTTCATAATATCTTGCTTCATTTTTTTTACCGATTGCCTCTGCCATTTCAGACATTAATAGCGAGCAATAAGCGTAGTACATTGTTGCAAGCATATCCGTTGAAGTATTTTTACCAATTGAGAGCCAGTCACCGAATCCACCCTCAGGATAAATATCATCAAATGATCTTTCAGGAAAATAAAATTTGCCCTTTGTTCTATCTTCAAGAAATTTCATAAAGTTCGTCATGTTTGGCCAGAATTTTTTAATAACTTCAACATCACCATATGACTTAAAAATCTGGTAAGGACAAATTATTCCGGCTTCCATCCATCCTGGAGAAAATGTATCGTAGTTTCTAATCTTAGGAAAAGGAGCGTAAGGTGGATAAGCACCGTTTAACATTTGCGCATCATTCAAATCGACTAACCATTTTGTATAGAACGCGGCAATATCCATGTTTAATGCAGCAGAGCTCACATAAACTTGAGCATCACCGGTCCATCCAAGTCTTTCGTCGCGTTGCGGACAATCGGTTGGCAGATCAATAAAATTTGCACGCTGAGTCCAAACAATATTGCTGTACAATTTATTCACCATCGAATCGCTGCACTCAAACGATCCGGCAACGGGTGTTGTAGAGCCCAGAACAAGCCCGGTAATGGTGTTTTGATCCGGCGTATTTTTTAATCCGCTCACCTCAATATATTGAAACCCATGATAAGTAAATCGTGGGGTCCATTCTTCACCATCTGGATCACCTTTTAAAATGTAAGTATCCGTTGCCCTCGCTTTACGTAAGTTTTCTGTCATCAATCTTCCATCAGGGTAAAGCATCTCTCCGTAGCGCACAACAATTGAATCGCCAGCATCACCTTTAACTTTTAAATTGATTATCCCGGCAAAATTTTGTCCCATATCGAAAATATATTTTCCATCCTCTCTAGGTGTGATCGATTTTGGTTTGATAACTTCAGTTACTTGTACCGGGTTACCGGGATGACATTCAATTTTGCGATCTGATGCCGGAATGATTTCTACATTTGCCCAGTCGTTATAGATGTAATCCGGGTTTGTCCACCCATGAAATTCTTTTCGTGCATCATAAGTCTCTCCATTTAATATATCAGTTTCAACGATTGGACCGTAATTTGTTTTCCACGATTCATCGGTAACAAACATTTCCCGGTTTCCGTTTTCGTATTCAACTTCAAGCTGCGCTAAGAGTGCCGGTACATCTCCATAGAAATTTTTTACTTGGTGGTTACCGACCAGCAAAGCATATCCTACGTATCCCGAATACCATCCGTAAGATAAAATTGAACCTAACACATTTTCTCCTTTGTGGAGGTTGCTTGTTACATCATAAGTTTGATAATAAACTCGCTTGTTGTAATCTGTCCATCCGGGAGTTAAATAATCTTTGCCTATTTTCTCACCATTAATATAAAACTCGTATAAGCCAAGAGCGGTAACATACAGCCGGACTTTTTTTATTTCTTTTTTGATCGAAATCTTTTTTCTCAAATAAGGCGCCGGCGGAAGGTGATATTCTTTCCCTTTACCGAGTTCATTCAAATTTTTTCCTATCCATTTTCCTCTCCATTCTTTTTTATCTAGCAGACCTATTTCCCATTTAGCCGGTTCACTCCATTGCCCTGGTTTTCCATCTTTATCCCAGCTCATAACTTTCCAATAACAGACTTGTCTTGATCTTAAGGACTTTCCTTTGTATTGAATATGGTAGGTTTGATCACTCTTAACTTTTTTGGTATCCCATAAATCTGCCTTACCGGTGGAAAGATTTTTTAGAGTTGAAGCAACAAGTATTCTATACGCACTCTGGAATTGTCCGTTCACTTTTGATTCAAGAATCCAGCTTAACCTTGGGTTCATGATATCAATTACCGGATCTGTTTTGTATTCACAACGGAGATAATTTGCTTTCAAATCACTATTCATATTTTCAGGATGAACTCCCCGGCTTATTATACTTACAATCAAAAAAATTAAAACAAAAATATTTTTCAAAAGTTAACCATAAAAATTAGTTATATCGTTTGCCATTTTTATATCGTTCAAAAAGTTGGTCGGGATTATTCTGGATCAAATAAATTGTCCCATACCAGTGTCGTTCTCTATAGGGATCAATTGTAAATTGAATTGATGGCCCGGCATGAATGCATGGATTGAGAGAGTTATAAATCAGAAAGCTTGTATCACCAGGCCAGGAAATTGCTACAAGGTGTTTTTTGTCTCTGCTTTCACGTACAATAATATCTTCATCACTTGTTTCATTAACAAGCCACCAGGTACCAATATCGCTCCCGGGTTTATCAATTTTCGTTTTGCCCACAGCTTCAATCTCAGTAAATCCTTCTCTAGCAATTACAAGTAACGGGTCCCTTCCTTTTTCCGCTACCGTTGGTGTAGTTTTATCAAGACTCAAATACTTACCTCCCGACCAAATAAATACATCGGATGTAACGCTGAGTTGGTTAAAATCATTTGAGTTATCGAGAGCTAAGCATATTTGTGGAGAAATTTTTCTTACTGGTTCACTTGTATGATTCTTAACAAAAAACTCGATATGAACTTCATCATCGGTAGAATTAACAATCCCACCGAATTCAATTCCTTCTTTAGTTGTGTATGAATATGAAATCTCACCGGTCGATTCGTTTACATTCCATTCGGGGTAGGTTTCCATTTCAGAAAGCGGAAGCATATCGGCACGGTAATGATCGATGAAGTGCATCCCCTTTTCGCTGTCTAATGTTTCGGGAAAACGTAATTCGATTGTTCCATCCATCCATGTGGCTTTCATCTGGAAACCGATGTGTTCCATTTTGCCTTTGATGTGATGAAGCGGAATTAATTTAATTATTTCTTCACCGGTGGCTGATGTTTTTCCCCCGATAAGTAATAAGATTACTAAAAATTTTATTGCAACTTTATTTTGCATATGAATACTCCTTGATAAGAAATGTATTCAAAATGATTTGGTTGGAATTTATTTCAACGGAATATCAATCGGCCCGAAAGCCGGTATAGGATTATCAAGTGAATCTGTGATATTCATATACGGATTAGTGCCGCTGCCGCAAACAAGTGTTGCCGGTGTTGTGGGTACCATCGACAAAAATAATTTTAATCCGGCATCGTCTTCCGGATCAAACTCAACTTTTGCAACTACCCATTCAATATGCGGTTCCCCATCAACTCGAAGTTCAAACTGTCCCGGGCTGCCGGGTGCCGAAAGTTTACCATACACACCACTGTAATGAAGTTTAAGATAATTTGATCCCGACTTTTCATCTTTGCACATTTTTATCGATTCAAGTTCAATTTGTTTTGCGTGTCCCGTCTGCTTATAAACATAGGTCAATGCAATTTCTGCCAGTCTCTTACCAAGCCGCTTTTGTCCATCAGTAGAAATATGAGCGCAATCATCTAAAGGCAGATCGATTCCCGTAATCATGTAAACATTTTTTGTGTTATGTGCTACCCTTCTTTGTATCTCTCTTATTTCTTCCCATGTTCTATCTTGTTTCTCGTCATATTTTATAAACCTACCAATCTGAACAAGTATAACCGGTAATTCTGGATTGTCAACTTCTTCCCTAACTGCTTCAATTAAACGGAGAAGATCAGCTTCATATTCGTCAGTTTTCAATTTCATAGCTTCGGATTCACCTTGGGACCAGATGAATCCTTTTATTTTTTCTTTACCTACAGAATGAATACGATTTATCATAGCACCATAAAGCGAATTACCGCCTTCTGATTTTAACTCCGGGTACCACTGATCCATCCTTGAACCACCTAACGCACACGGAATCAATCCAATCGACCGACCGGTATTTTCGAAAATATGTTTAGCGAAGTACAAACCGGGACCAACTCCTCCAACCGGATTTTGTTTACTTATCTGTGCAAGTAATTTGAATTGTGTATGTGCTTGCTCTGAATTTTTCAATGAATCGGGCAGAAGATCGCAAAAACCGTTTTCATATGCCGGTGCAGTTGCTTCGAAAATTCTATGTAGAGGATTTTTTGCTATCATCCATTTATCATCCATATTCAACATCATGATGTTGGGATTAGATGTAGTATCAGGGATTCTGCCGGCACCAGCCATCTGCGATTGACCGGCAAGCACCCAGATATCTGCATTATCTATGGGGCAAGGATTTTTCTTTATTTCTTGTCCACTACAAATTGTATTAATAAAAACCGTCAGCATTAAAACAAAAATTATTTCAAAACTTTTGAGCGGTACAAGAATTCTCTTGAGCATTAACATATCAACCTCGCGGAGTTATATTTTTTTCGATTGGGTATAAACTTAAAGAAAAGTTAAGATGGGTACTAACTGATTTTTTTAGGTGTATTAGGATTTCCTTTTACTTATAACATCAGATTCATACTTCTGAATGTCTGCTACATAATCTTCACCGACCGGTACATTGTTTATTAAACAATAATAATCATAAACTGCGCCGAAAGGTTTTGTTTTCATCAATTCAAGAAAAGCAAGTCTCTCAAAATTCTTACCGGCTTCTTCGTATTCTTTCAATTTTTTAGTTGGCTCTAATAATGCGAACAAAAATGCCAACTGAGCAGCGCGCGTACCAACTACGTAAGCACCAATACGATTTAAACTTCCATCAAAATAATCGAGTCCCACATTTATTTTATCTAGAACGTTTGCTCGAACAATTTCCTGAGCAATCAATTGAATTTCATCATTAAAAATTACAACGTGATCACTATCCCATCTGACGCCGCGGCTTACATGTAAAAGTAATTCATCAATAAATTGCAGCATCGAGGAAATCTTATCACCTACTTGTTCAGTTGGATGGAAATGCCCGGTATCCAAGCATAGCAGCTTATTATTTTTTACCGCGTAACCCATATAGAATTCATGTGAACCAACAACCATTGACTCGGATCCAATACCAAACAATTTGCTTTCAACTGAATCTTTGAGATATTCTTTCGGGTATTCGATTTCGAATATTTCATCGAGTGATTTCTTAAGTAAGGAGCGGTGAGTGTTACGATCAACCGGTATATCCTTCGAACCATCGGGTACCCAAATATTATTTACCGATGGAGTACCAAGTTGCTTTCCCATTTCGGCTGCAATTTTTCTTGTACGCTTAACATGCTCTATCCAGAATTTGCGGTAAGTTTCGTTTTTACTTGAAAGTGTAAATCCATCGTCTGCATACGGATGAGAAAAACATGTAGGGTTAAAATCAATTCCGATACCAAGTTTTTTTGCCCAATCGATCCAGCTTTGAAAATGCCGAACTTCAATTTGATCGCGGTCAACTTTTTCACCTTTGAAATCCCCGTATATAGCATGAAGATTAAGGCGTTGTTTGCCCGGCAGCAGACTCATCACCTTTTCAATATCAGCGCGTAACTGTTCAATTGTTTTTGCTTTGCCGGGATAATTACCGGTAACTTGAATTCCGCCGCCGCCAAGTTCTGCATCCGGTGTTTCAAATCCGCCTACATCATCGGATTGCCAGCAATGCAAACTAATTTTTATTTGATCTAATTTTTTTAACGCTTCGTCTGTATTCACCCCTAAAGCAGTATACTGCTCCTTAGCATACTTGTAAGCACTTTCAATTATTGTTTTGTCTTTCATAATAAGAACTCCTATATAAGAATATGTATTGTTATAATTTGATTACAAATGTTGATAATATTAATACAGCCAAACCAAGTATAAGGACACCAATTGTTTTTGTGCCGGCACCCTTCCACTCTTTTAGAATTATTCCCCAAACGTTGCTGAAAAGAATATTCAAAGCCATCAGTATACTCCAGCCAAATGCAATCATTCCTAACGGAAGTTTGCTTTGTCCCATTCCAAAAAAGAAAAATTGAAGATACCAGAGTGTTCCCCCCAACAGACAAAACAATAGATTATTAATTAGAACACCACTGGCGACTGATGTGTAATCTTTGAACGTTTTGTTCTTCGTGTTTAGATACATACAGTAAATAAAGTTGGTAAGAAATCCACCAAACATTACGAAGATATAAACCGGGTTTGCTACGAATAAGGGATCAGTTCCGTTTGAAGCAGCTACTTTCTGGATGATATTTCCGGCATCGATAAACCCTGAAATTCCATTGATCCCATAATTAAAACATGCACTCATTACACCGGAAAGAATTGCAATGAGCAATCCTTTCTTCAAAGCAAATTCTTTTATTGCCTTCTTGCGATCTTCCTCGGACATATTCTTTGATCTTAACGCACCGGCGTAGCCTACAATTGCAATACCGACTATACAAATTGTTACACCGATGAGTATCAATACACCTTCATGAGTAGTAAATAAATTCTGGCCGGATATAAAAGGAGGTATTAGTGTTCCGAGTGCAGCACAAAATCCAAGTGCAATTGATTGACCGAGGGCAACACCGAGATAACGCATGCTTAATCCGAATGTTAAACCTCCTACACCCCATAGAGCACCAAACAGAACTGACCCGCCAACAGCATCTATAGGCGAGTTACTCAACACAGCACCAAGATTAGGTACAGTGAAATATGCAAAGAGCCATGGGGCAATTATCCATGAAGCGACTCCTTGAACTATCCAGTACGATTCCCACGACCATTCTTTTACTTTTTTTATAGGCACATAAAAACTAGCGGCACATGCGCTGCCGATTGCCATTAATAATATACTTTGAAGTGAACTCATAATCGTTTCGTCCTTTTTATCTATTAGTCAATTAATCAATGTGAAAAACTTCTTCCAGTGGAATTGTAACCGGCGATGAATCCGGATTCGTTTCCATTATATCTTTCATATATACCCACCATTTATGTACTATGGGATTACTACCTAAATCCTGGGATGACGTGTCTCCATCCTGGTATTGAACCGCAAAAAGAATATTAGTTTCTTCATCGAGGTAAATTGAATAATCCCTAACACCCGAAAGTGAAAGTAAATTTTTTAATTCTGTCCAGATTGCATCATGTCTCCGGATATACTCTTCCTTGCATCCTGGTTTTAATTTCATTTTAAAAGCAAATCTTTTCATGATTTGGCTCGCAAAGTTTTGTGAAATAGATAGATTTTTTATCGTGTTAAAAGGTTTTCAATTCTTCACAAGCATCACACGGAATTCGTGGGGTAACAATCGAAACTCTGCCCCATTCGAAAACTCTTCACCTAAAGAATCCGCGTTAAGTGAAAAAAGATTCTCCTTTGTGTTAAATTTTATTTTTGTCGAAATTTTATTTTTCCCTTCATTGAAAACAAAATAGAAATGGAAATCATTTTTAACAACATGGCGTATTCTAATATCTTTATTCACCGGTGCAACGATTACATCTTTTTTAACAATCTGCCGAAGTTGATTAAGCAACGAGCTTTCATCTTCGTTCCCGTCCGGATTCCATCTAATAATTCTTCCTTCGTTCTCAAGTTTTTTTATTGCGTTCTTTGCTTCCGGCGGCGGATCAAATTCTACAATCAAGGTTTTATAATTCATACCGGCAATATGGATTCCATCAGAATCAACAACAGCGTCTTCCCATAAATGTCTCGCTTCAAGGTAATTAAAATCATATTGGTTTTGAAAACAAACTTTTGCGGATTGCCACGGTAAATAATCACTCAATCCCAAGATTGCGATGTCGCAAATCTGTTGGCTATCCGTATTAAGCCAGCATATTTGCGAAACCGAATTTGTGAACGGTCTAAATTGTTCCCACCATGTATTGTTTGGCCCAACATCTGGCGGACGCTCATCTATTCTTGGTCCCCGAACAGAATAATAAAATGCATGGGAATAAAGTAAGTTGCACCCTCTAATTAAAAGCCAGTGCGCGAGCCATTGCATTTCTGTGAAAGTAAAATTATGACCGTAAGCCCCACAGTATTCGTTGGAGTTTCTTCTTTTATTCAAATGGATCATAGCGGAAGATGCACATTTGGCATTTGTCGATTCAGCACCTTCAAGTGCATTAGGTTTGTCCATATCTACAAATCGCCAGACTATATCTTGCCCCGGCATTTGAAAATAGCGGAGATGACCAATATCATCCGGTTGACCGGGGTGACCGGTTAACGAAATGTTATGTTCTATACACCAACTATGTAACTGTTTGTAATATGTTTCTTCCAGACGTGCGTTTAAAGCTCTATAATATTTTTTACGTATTATATTCGAATCAGGTTCGTCATCATACCACAATGCTGGCAGTTTATCCGTGAGATCTTCTTTCAACCAGTTATTAACAAATGGAATTATTTCTGTATTCCCGGGTATAGCACCGTCTTCCGGATTTTTTCCGAAGAATGAAGGTTCATCTGTAAAAATTGCTTTAACTGTCTTACCAAAATGATCTTTAAACTCATCATAGTACCGTTTGTAAACAATCTTAATAAAACATTTCACGGAATCCGGATTAAGAATATCAGCAAGTTGCGGCATCTCTTCAGGTACTTCTTTGTGATCATCTCTTCTTTCTGAATTTGAGTCAAGAAAATGTAATCCCCTGATCAAAGAATATTCAGGATTTATAAAACGATCAAGGATTGCAATTCTATGCCCATTTGTTTTTCTTTTTACTACGGTAACGAGATTTTGATTTTCTTGTAAATCAACTTCGCCGGAAGTTACAATATTAAATCCAAATTTTTGTTCTCCCGGTTTTACTTCGTCAAGATCTATTGCAAATAATCCGTGTGGACGATATGAAGGATTTTCGGCAACTATTAATCCGCTCGCAGAACCGCTCGGGTACATTCCTTCATCATAGAGCATACACCACATATCATTTTTTTCAGCTTCCTGGATCGCAACGCGCATGAAATAGATCAGCTTATCACTCATAAAACTAATCTCTTCCGGAAGCCCAACACGCGGATGAATGATAAATCCATAAACGCCATGATCTGCAAAATCTTGTATCTGCCGGATGATTTCTTTCTCAGATAGATCATCATTCCAAAACCAAAAAGGTGCTTGTGAAAATTCTCGTGGCGGATTCTTCCATTCATAAAGTAATTCGGATAGTTTCTTATTATCATTTGTTAACGGTTTTATTTTGAAACCGAGCGTTGCCAAAGGTGGAATAGCAGATAAGTATTTAATAAAACTTCTTCGAGTGATTCCCATCAGTATGATATTTGTAGGTGATCTAACGCTAATCTATCAAGCAATAATTTCTAATTCATCAATGATCGGATTGTATATTGTGTAATTGGTAAACTTTGGTTCTTATTCCTTCAACAGAACCAACTATGATATAATAATCATACTCGTAAACACTATTTTTATTTAGTGCTTCAACTTTAACCGGGGCAATGTATGATGTCGATTTTGCAAATGCATCTCCGCCTGGTTCACCGGACATGCCGGCAAGAAAATTTGTACAGTTCGGATTGTAAATACCGATCCCCCATTTATTGTTATCTGTAAAAGCCATCCAATGTTCGGTTACTGAATTGTATCTGCCCCAAAAACCGGAAGATAAATTAACAACTTTAGGATTTTCGACCGGTTCATTTGAAAAAGGTTTTCTACCCGAATAGGTGAATAAATTTTTTAATTTAGATATTGGATAGACCGCCGGGAGTTCCTGGTCGTTTGGAATATTCTCCCCGTAAATTGTATCGGTTCTGCTGCATGTTAGTTTGTTGTGTACTTTAATACTCGATCCATCAAGAAAAGTCCATTGTTCAATCACAGCTTCAGCCGGTACATTATTCATATCCCACAGCATCGGAATACATTTTACATATAATGTTTCTTCATTCTGTTTGTAGTCAAGAATTTTTGCACGATTTCGATAGTAATCCCCAACTTGAATCGGATTCCATGGCCAGGGAGACCAGTATTGTGATTGCCCTTCACTTTTTCTATCTAAGCGTTTACCGGCATAATATGATTGCTGGATATATCTGCCTTCGTCATAAATATTCACAAGATTTTCATCACTGCCGGATAAAGAAACATAACTGATAGCACCTCCTCTTGTTAGGTCAAGTTTAATTTTCAGTTTCCCATTATCAGAAATAATTTCAGCCGGTTGGGCTAAAGAGTCTGAAAAGCCAATTACAATAGGTATTATAAGGAATAAAATTGTTTTCATTACAATCAATCGCATTTTAATAGATCCTACTTAAGAAAGATATGTCATTTATAATTATGATTTTAGGACGGGGCACAAATTTTTTCATTTCGAAGATTGTTTTCTTATTACTACCAACCGGCTTACAATTAATATATATACGACTTACTTCAGCAACATGAACTTTTTTGCTAAGCTAATATTGCCGGCGCTCAATTTATAAATATATACACCGGAAGCCAGCTTGGAAGCATCAAAATCAACGGTATAGTTACCAGCATCTTGTTCATTGTTAACCAAAGTTGCCATTTCTTGACCAAGCAAATCATATACTTTTAATGAGACTATACCTTGTTTGGGTATACTGTATTGAATTGTTGTTGTTGGATTGAAAGGATTAGGATAGTTTTGCAACAATTTATAATTACCCGGTATTTGATCATCAAATGCTTGAACATCAACAAGTGTTATTTGATCTGTATTTAGTGCAAGAATATGATCCCTAATCCTTGTTTGATTTTGTTCCCAAAGAACTTTTTTATCCGGGTACCAGTTAAGATCGCCTAAAGGTAGCTTTTCAATTGATGCGGTTAATAAAGTTGAATTACTGAATTCACCATTAAAACGCGGCCATGTGAGAGGATTACCATTGTTTCCATCGATACTGTAAAAATAATGCGGCCAATAAGAAGATTCGGGCAATCCTTGTTCGCCTCGAATAAATCTCCAATCAATTACTGCCCAAGCTTCAGCCGAATCTGTTAAATCATAAATTTTTTGGTCCAAGAATCCCGGGTCATTTTCAGTTACTTCCATTGTAAAATCTTCTATATTATTTCCATTAGTAAAAAATGGGAAACTAGTATTGTCATAATACATTCTTGTAGCTCTACTAGAATCGATATAAGTTTCAGGGAAGACAAATGGTTTAAGATATGATGTAACTCCATCTTGTCTATCTTGTTCAATTAAGTCCCATATCGCTTGTGTTCTGTAATTTGAATTGTAATGTACATAGGCAACGCGTTGACTTGGGAATGCCTCATTGACCGGCTGCCCCTGGTCTGTAGTATCAACAACTAAAGTATCGGCATCAAAAAATGCCTGGTATTTATTTCCATTACCTGGATCCCATGTTTCTGATCCGCCGGTTTTGAAAATGTAAGTATCGAGCATCCAGCAAAGGTTATTAGTAAAAAATAAATTGTCCGGGTAAGACATTCCATAAAGGTGAGCTTTTCCAAAAAGGAATGTGTTATGATTGATCCAGTGAAACAATTCTCTATCACCATTTTGCTGGGCGGCAGAAAGCATCCAAGCAGTTCCAATATCGACAAAAGTATTATTCTCTACATATAAGCTATCCCACTTTCCACCCTGGTTCCAGAAAACACCACCATCGTTAATGCTAAGTGTATTTCCTTGACGCATGAATAAAGAATTTGTTATGCGAGTAACAATGTGATCAGCATTAACAAACAAAAGGAAATTAACACCAATTGGATCAACTGTAACACTATCCATAACTACTTTACCGCTTGCTACCTGGTAAATAACACCGGCACCAAGTCCTTCATTTAAATCTGAGTTTACAATAAAAACATTTTTTAACGTAAGATCTGCGGCAATAACAAACATAAATGGAAACGTAGCGCCGGCAGATGTAGCACCGTTCTGAATAATAGCCGGCATCTGACCTTCAGCCGGGGTTTCGCCAATAATAGAAATTCCCGATATTGTTTGTACCATTGCATTAAGCCCGTACCATTGACCAGCTTTCAAAACATATGTTGCCGAACCGTTAGCCGTGATAGCATCATTAAGAGTACCTATTCCGGGTTCAACTTGTACTATCGTTTGAGAATGGATTATCGTGGAAAAGATAATCGAGAAAATGGCAATTAGTAAAACACTTTTTCTTTGCATATTACCTCCACTTTAATGATTGTTAATTTAATGAATTTGTTTTCAAGATAAGTTAATTGCAATTTTCAAAATCACTACAAGATATTTGAATTTCATCTTGTGATAAAAAGGGTGTTGTATTTTGAATAGATATAAACCTTGGGCAATATTTGTTAAGCAGATAAAAAGATAACACGCTTTGTTAAAAGTTGAAGTGTTTTTTTCTAAAGTATTTTTTTGTTACGATATTAAAACTCATATCGCAATCCCAAATCGGAAGTCCAGCCGTATTGTTCCGTGTATGTAAATCTTGGATCGCCTTTAAGTTTTGAATCTTGTTCTGCATTATTAATATTTGCTACATTAAACAGAAGAGAAAGACCATCAACCGGTAATTCTTGAGAAATCTGCAAATCCCATTTTCGATAACTGCCTTGTGTACCAATCAATTCACGTTGAGCGCTCCAACTTGTTAGTATCGATCCATTGTATTGATACGAGAGCCAAACGTTAAGTCCTTCGTAATTAAAACCTAGAGAAACATTTGCAATACTATTTGGCTGGTTTATCATTCTTTCAGTTGCAACCGAATCAACACGGTGTAATGTAGCAATAGGTCTGCCGTTAGGACCAATTACATATGAAGTGTACATTCTTGTTGTGGGATATTTTGTTTCCGATTTCATCAAAGAATAATTTACATTCAATGCAAAGTAATTTAATGGTTCAGGTAAATACCAAAAGCTTGTCTGCCATGAAAATTCTAATCCTTTAACATAAGCCTGGTATATATTATTAACAGTTTCAATTACAGTAACCTGGGCGTTATCCGGGAAACCGGGTACTAACGGATCACCTTTTATTCTATTATAAACTCTGTACCAAATCTTATCTTTAGCTTCTTTGTAAAATCCGCCAACGGAAAATAATCCAACTTCATTTCCAAAAAATGCAAACTGGAGATCGTAACTTGTCCACTGTTCCGGTTTTAGACCCGGATTACCCGACTGATATATATAGGGCTGTAATCCATTATTAACATATGTGTTTGGAACTATTTGATCATAGCTTGGTCTGCCCAATGTTTTTGTAAATGAGGCATGTATATGGAACCAATTTACCGGCTTAATTTTCATCTGTATCATGGGAAGCCAATACTCATCCTTTCTTGTTGCACTTACATAAGTTCGTGGAAAAGTTAGTGTATAAGCTTGTGATAAATCATAGACAAAATTTCCAAGCATATCATCAACAACTTTTTCGTAACGAACACCGGGAACAAACATGATAAGACTGCTAAAATTTACCTCGGACATTAAGTAAGCTGCCCAATATTTTTCTTTTAGATCCTGGTTGCGGATAGAACTTCCATAATAATCCGGTACAAATCCTATTCTTGTCATGGCACCTACTTTGTTAATTACCTCTTCAACACCCTGGTTCATTAGATCATTTGAAAAGTTATTCCAGGCATCCCACATCTGGTTTAATCGTTCCAGGTTTGGATACCAGCCAAAATTATATTCACCGTCTAAGAAATCATTAAGAATATGATCATAAAACGGAACAGCATTTATATTCCAGCTTGTTTGCTGTAGCCAGCTATGTGTTTCCTTAACAATACCACCCATATAAGGATTTGTAGCTGCAAATTGTGTTGCCGACATGAAATCAACAATACGGCTAACATATTTATACTTTCCACCTCCCTTTACGTATCCACTGATATCATCACTTAATTTGAAATGTGATTTTAAATCAAAATAAAGAGACAAGTCTTTTTGAATCATATCATTATTGTTAGACCCCATGTTAAACAAGGTGATTTTTTTCAGTGTCCCTTCTTCACTGTTATCATTCGATAAGTTGATAACCTGGTTAGGAGTAGAAGAACGTGTTACAGAAGTATCTCTGTATTCCTCATTGAATGCGTTTGATAACCAAAATTGCCAGGTTCGTTCATTTGGCACATAATTATGAGTTTGGGAGTAAGCAACTCCGTAGTCAACATCGAACCAATCAAATGAATGATCGCCTCTCAATGAACTTGAGTACAATAAATTTTGCCGAGCATTTTGTTGACTAATATTATAAAATATAGTGGCACTTAGAGGGTTATAAGATTTGCTTGCACTTGTATAATCCCCACCGCTTACTGAAAAGAAGTTGTACAACAAAATTTTAGAAGTTGGTGAAAATTCTAAATCAAGTACTAATGTTGCAGCTTGTTTTTCATTTAGCTGATAGATATCATTCAAAGTAGCATTTGATAGATAAACCGGTTCATATGCTAATCCTTGATAAAGATTTGATGAGACTGTATAACCGGCACTCATTGTTTGACGGCTTCTATTTACACGCTCGGCGTTAAAACTAAATCTCGCACCAAGTAAACCGTCCAACAGTCTCCCGCTAACATCACCTTGAAATTTATAATTACCGAGATAGTCATTAAGTCTGTTATAACCGGTTTGCGCTATAAAAGAATATTTAAATTCTTCCGGTGCCGGTGCTAATGTAAGATTAATTGCCCCGGCTACGGAGTTACCATCCATATCTGCTGTGATTGATTTATAAACAGAAACTCCTTCCAATAAATACTGCGATATACCGGATACACTTGTTTCCCTATCTGTATAACTTGTTGAAGGCAGTACAATACCATTCAACGATACCGTACTATACTTAGGATCGAGACCGCGTATTACTAAACCAACACCCTCACCTCCTGATCTGATTAAAGAAATTCCGGGAAGACGGCCAATTGCCTCAGCTGAATTTGCATCGGGATTCTGTCTTATACGGTCAGGTGCAACAATATCAACTATGGTACTGGAATTTATTTGTTGATTGATAGCTTCTCTTTGACCTTTTGCCTGAGCAGTAATTACAACTTCGTATGTTACCACATCACTGATACTTAGCACAAATTCAACTTCTGTTGTAGTATTGGCTTTAATTACAACCTCTTCAATTTTTGTTTGATAGCCAACATAAGTAACTTTAATTTTTTGTGTACCGGCATCAACATTTCTTATGATAAATGAACCATCCATGTTGGTTGCAGTTCCATTAGTTGTACCATCTACCAAAACATTTGCAAAAGGAAGACCCATCTTATCGTCGGCAGCGACTACTTTACCTTTAAGTGTACCCTTGGCACTTTCCTGGGCAATTAAGAAATTGTTATTGTTTAAAACAAGTGTCAAACAAAATATGAGTTGGATGAATATTTTTGTTTTCATATTAGTTCTCAATTATTAATAGAATTTTATTCAGGATATTCTTAAAAACCTATATAATGTGATAAATGAGAAGGTGTGAAATATTAAATTTGTTTTTGTGAAGCTAAAGTTTGAAATGAAAAACGATTTTCTACTTTTCAATTTTAGTATAGAGTAAAAAAGATTTGGTTAAAAGTGAACCATTATCTTTGAATGACTTCAGATTCAATAATTATATCCTGGAATTTTTCTGGGTGATTTCCAGATTCAATCATACTAATAAGTAAATCAGTTGAAGCTTTCCCAATTTTATAGGGATTCTGGTGAACAGTATAAAAAGGTACTCCCAACCTTGCAACAATATCGTTATCACCAAATTCTCCCAGTATAATATCACCTGGGATAGTCAGTTTTCTATCGAGTATGGCTTTACCGGCACCATATGTTATCAAACCACCTATACTGATAACACCATCAATTTTAATCCCTTTGTCTAAAAACGAACTCATTTTATTATAACTATCTTCAACATCTCTAAATGTCTGTACAACCAATTCAGGATTAAATGGGATATTATTTTTTCTAAGAGATATTTGATATCCTTCGAAACGATCTTTTGCAACGGGGATCCCGGTATTTGGTCCCAAGAAAAGAATATTTTTTCTACCATCATCAATAATTTTTGAAGTAAGTTGAAATGCTGCTTCTGTATCATCTATCGTAACAGATTTGTATTCTAAATCTTCTAACTTTCTATCCCAGCAAACAATATTAATACCTTCATCAGTCAGCTTTTCATACAAAGGATAGTTTGCTCTACCGCCGGCTGCATTAAGTAAAATTCCATCAACACCAAGATCAGATAGGAATTCAATTTTCTTCCTTTCCTTTTCGTAATCCTCATCATGCACTAACAGCAAACATTCATAACCTTTAAGACTTGCTTCCTCATACATACCTCGTACCGCTTCAGAAAAAAACGATATGCGTAAATCAGGGACCAACACACCTAAGATTTTACTTTTATTATTAATTAGTGAGCGTGCTAAAAGATTTGGACGGTATCCTAATTCCCTACATTTATTTTTTACTAATTCTTTAGTTTCAAATGATATGTCACTACTATCTCTTAATGCTTTAGAAACTGTTGCCGGTGTCAGCGACAAAATGTTGGCGACATCTTTAAGAGTAATCTTTTTTCTTTTTTGCTTTTTTACATTCATACTATAATTATCTTACTTTAATGGATAAATTTCTTAATGCTTTGCGAAATGCTTTAAGAAATATAATAAAAAAACAGTAGATTAGATACAGCTCCGCCACGTAAGTCCCATTTTGTAATAACTACTTTCTTAATAAACCAACTATTATAAGCAAACGTTTTCGAAATGCTTTAAGTTACTAGATAATTTTTTCTACCTTTACACTGCTGACAATGTGAATTTACATCACGTACTTAAACGTTTTCGAAATCCTTTGAGAAATTAAAATTGTATTTCTATAATGTCAAGTTATTTTTCTTACTACTCATCAAAAAATCTATTAGGTTTAATCTAAAACTATCCAATTACTTTATGTAAAAATTCTATTGGATGGTAAACTTCCTCTCCTAATTCATCCATAATTTGTTCTCTACACGAATTACCGCTCGCTAGAATTATTGAACAACCATCGACTTGTGACTTTCTGATTTGTTTTGTTAAATCTTTTCCAACGTTCTTACTTAGTTCATAATATTGTTTTTTATATCCGAAACTGCCGGCCATACCACAACATTCTGCAATAGAAATATCAACCTCGAATCCAAGCATTTCGAGAAAATCCGGTGTAGAATTACCAATGCCGATAGATTTCATCTGGCAATGGCCATGATAGAATATCTTGATGTTTCTATTAGTAATCCGCTCTTTCAACCAATCAACATTTAGAGTTCCCTCTTTAACAATTTTTAAAAGATATTCCATCGGATCGTAACAATTATTTTGAAGTTTTAGAAAAAGTCTATTGTCATTAACAAATTTTTTATAATCATATCTAATCATAGATAGAACACTTGGTTCTGCAAAAAGTAGATCAGCGCCATCCGCAATAAGTTCAAGTAGATAACGGGTTAATCGCTTTGCACTGTTACCGGCAGCATCAATCAGTCCTTGTGATTGAGCAGCCCTACCATCTTCCATTACTTTACTCAAAGTAACCGGCAAGCCAAGTTTTTCAAACAACTTTACAATCGCCATTCCGATATGTGGATTATTATAGTTTGTATAAACATCTGCGAACAGAATTAATTTTGTTGAAGCGTTTGATTCTATTTCTCTTATAGAAGAATCCCTCTTATAATTTTGATATTGCTTGGTAAGTGTACTCTTCGCAAATCTTGGAATGTTTCTCCGCTTATCAAATCCTATTACTTTTTCAAAAATTATTTTACTCAAATAAAAATTTGCTGCCCAATTTGAAAGTGTTGGAACCGTGGATGTAAATCGTGCCAATACGGAAAAGTTTCCAAAAAACTTTCTTTGTAATGAAGGCTCACCTTTTTTTAT
Organism: Melioribacter roseus; assembly: GCA_020723165.1. Classification (GTDB taxonomy): domain Bacteria; phylum Bacteroidota; class Ignavibacteria; order Ignavibacteriales; family Melioribacteraceae; genus DYJK01. The sequence goes on from DYJK01000007.1 coordinate 54,587, forward strand.
TAGACGGTTTTTAATAACCGTGTTTAAATGAGGAATATTGATCTGTACCGGACAGCTAGGAATACAGCGCGAACAACCGGTACACAATTCTGCGAAACGACCATTTTCAAGTTTACCGGTTGTACCAACTGTCCATGCACCGCCAATTCCCCCGGTATAACACTCGCCGCCAAAAGCATGACCACCAACTGCCTGGAAATTAGCGCAAACATTCATACAAGCACTGCACCTGATACAGTAAAGTGCTTCATATAAATCCCTATCTTCGCGCATTTTCATGCGTCCATTATCAACAAGTACAAGGTGAAATTCTCTTAGTGTGTCTTGTCTTCCATTTAAATTAAGTACCGGGAGATTTAAGGGTGGTTCAAGAATGTTAGTATAAGTTGTAAGCTGTTGACCGGTACCGCTTGCTGCAAGCAGTTCGATAAATGTGCCGAAATCTTTTTTAGTCTCAATAATTTTTTCTATCCCGGCTATCGCAATATGAATTGCGGGAAGTTGTGTGGTAAGCCTGATGTTCCCTTCGCTTTCAACAAGTAGTATTGTTCCTTCGTTTGCAGCAATTAAGTTTGCGCCGCTTATCCCAACATCGGCAGATAAAAATTTTTGCCTTAGTATATCTCGTGCAAACTTGGTTAATTCTTCACCGGTTTCAAGTTTTTGTGCGGTTCTAAAATTTTCTTTAAATAATTTAGAGATTCTTTCACGACTTCTGTGAATTGCGGGCGCCACTATATGTGACGGTTGTTCTTTGGATACTTGTAATATAAATTCCGCCAAATCTGTTTCAGCTACTTCAATATTCTCTTTTTCAAGGGAGTCGTTTAATCCAATTTCTTCCGATGTAATCGATTTTGCTTTTACAACAAGTTTAGCTGAATGCGATTTGCACACATCCTTAACATAACCGGCAGCATCTTCTTTTGTTTTTGCTAAATATACTTTTCCACCGCGTGACTGCACAGCGGCAGTAAGTTTATTTATTAATTCCGGTAAATTTTCTATTGATTTTTCTTTAATCTTTCTTGCACGGTCTTTTAATCCTTCATAATCATTAAGTTTTTTAATTGCATTGTATCGATTAGCATTGAAAGTTTGAGTGTTTAGACGCAGTGCATCATTCTCAACTTCTAAAGCCATACCGATAGCTTTTTGAAGGTTCTCTTTGTCCCCTTTATTTGCAACTTCTCTCGGGTGAATTTCTTGCATAGATGATTTTATCATAGAATCAATCCAAAACAATTATATGAATTTGTCCCGGTCCGTGAACTCCCCGTACCAATGGTCCCATATCAGCTGTTGCACTTGGCCCGGTAATGAAAGAAAAACTTTTAGATAATCCTTTCCCTTCTAAGTAATTTTCTGAAAAAAGATCTGCTGGACGCGGAACAATCGTGCGGCTATCCACAACAACAATATGTTTTCTCGTTAACATACTTATGGCGCTTGTAAGATATTTATTAACTGATACACAGACTGAACCCGTTTTTGCAACTGCGCAAAATGAATCAGTAATGCCGGTTCTAATTGTTTTCAACTGTTCACCGGTCGGATAGGTTATAACTTTTTCATTTTTTTCAAAGAGCGAAAAAAGTTCTTTATCGATATCATCCGGCTGAGAAAGCAAGACAAATTGTTCGTCGGCAATTTCTTTAAGTAAAGCTTCGTTTAAAGCTTCCGGTGTCCTTGCAATCTTTTCTACAGTTGCAACTGAATCAACTGCCGAAAGGAGAAATTGATTAACCAAATCTACGTGTGTCTGAACCGGCATAATTTCTTCCGCTAAAAAAAATTCAAAATAGATCGCTTAATTATTTTTTCCTTAAAACCCGGAAATATTTTTTTTCGTTTTCGTTAAAGTAATCTGCTTGCAATGGTGTATATTTTTTTATTTCAAATGAATTAGCTACGACGTTTCTCCACATTTCAAGACCGGGCACAATGCCGGCGGCTATTGCTTGAACACCGATGTTCCCAATTATTGTGCCTTCAATTGGTCCAGCATATACAATGCTTCCTATTGCATCCGCAGTATATTGAGACAGCAATTCATTCTGTATACCTCCGCCTACAGCATGCAATTTTTCAATTTTGTTACCGGTTACTTCTTCGATTTCTTTGAGAGTTTTCCTATAACTAAATGCAAGACTTTCAAGAACAATCCCAATAATAAAACCAACGTTTGTTTTTGCTTTCTGACCGGTCTCTGTTAAATAAGAAAGGATCTTTTCCGGCATTTCACCAGCTTTCAAAAATCTCGGGTCATCAAGATCAACCCAGGCATTAACAAAACCTTCTTTCTTTGCCAGTTCAGTTAATTCGGTATAACTATACTCTTCCCCTTTTTCAAACCAGTATCTTCTACATTCTTGTATAGGCCAGAGACCAATAATATTTTTTAGAAAGCGAGTGGACCCTTCCACACCACCTTCATTTGTAAAATTATATTTCATCGATTGTGTACCGAGGAGAGGTTTACCTAGTTCAACTCCCATCAGTGACCATGTACCCGAACTCAAAAAAGCCCACTTACCTTCACTCGCCGGGACTGAAACAACAGCCGAAGCAGTATCATGACCGGCACTCGCAAAAACCGGGATATCGGAGTTGAGCCTAGTTTCTTTAGCTATCGATGGAAGCAGTGTCCCTAATTTTGTGCCTGGTTCAACAATCTCCGGGAAAATTGTTTTGGGAAATCCAAACAACTCGATTAACTCCCACGACCAATTTCTTGTAAACGGATCAACTAAACTTGTTGTTGAAGCTATAGAGAACTCTGCTTTCTTAACACCCGATAACATAAAATTTAGAAAGTCGGGCATCAACAAAACTTTGTCTGCTGTGTTTAGCAGATTTGTTTTTCTTTTCTTTTCAGCCAACAATTGGAACAGAGTATTGAATTGAGCAAACTGAATTCCGACTTTATTATATATTTTCTCTTTCGGTAAAATAGTAAACGCTTCTTCCATAATACCGTCTGTTCTATCATCGCGGTAATGATAGGGATTGCCTAAAATTCTATCTTCTTTATCAATCAAAACATAATCTACACCCCAAGTATCAACACTAATACCATTAAAATCAGGTCCAAAAGATTTTTGAGCTTTAGATAATCCTTCGATTAGTTCTGCATAGATTGCAAGTATATCCCAATAGAATCCATTATGATTTTTAATATTATGAGTTGGAAATCGATGTACTTCATTTAATTCAATCTTGTGATTTTTAAGTGTTGCTACCACACAGCGGCCGCTTTCAGCGCCAAGATCGAAACCGATAATTTTTTTTTCAGTAGGCATATTAGTATTCTAATTAAGTTGGGAATTATTTATTTTCTAAAAAATTAACTACCTCTTTAGCAACTATATATTCTTCGTTAGTTGGAATTACAGCGACCTTAACTTTCGAATTATCCGCAGAGATTAATCCTTCTTTTGGGTTGGAGAAATTTTTCTTGTTGTCTAATAGGATCCCAAGATTGTCCATATCAGCAATAATTTCTTTCCGAAGTGTTGGTGAGTTTTGCCCGGCGCCGGCAGTAAATACTATACAATCAGCACCATTGAGTATCGCCATATATTCACCGATGTATCTCTTCACATAATAAGCAAAAGTTTTAAATGCAAGCTCGGAACGTTTATCGCCTTTCAGCATACTTTCTTCAATGTCTCTAAAATCACCGCTTGTTCCTGATATACCCAATATTCCACTCTTTGACATTAAGATATCCCCGGTTTCTTTAACAGATAAGTTTTCCTTTTCCATAATGTAAAGAAGTGCGTACGGATCTAAATCTCCAACTCGTTTTGCGTTCAATAATCCGCTTTGCGGACTCATCCCCATAGATGTATCGATAGACCAGCCACTTTTGATTGCACATACAGAAGAACTTCCACCGAGATGACACGATATAACTTTGTCTGCATTGAAAAGTTCTTTTGCACGCAGCCCAATAAACCTATGTGAGGCACCGTGAAATCCATATTTGCGTATCCCATGCTTTTCATACAACTCGAATGGAATACCGTACATATAAGCTTCCGGCGGAATGTTTTTATGAAAATGTGTTTCAAATAATCCAACAAGCGGAGTAACCGGTAAAAGCTTTTTGAAAACAGAAATTGCAGTTACATAAACATCTGTATGTACCGGGGCAAGCAACCGATAATCTTCCATTGCTTTCAAAACATGGTCCGTTAATTCCACACAGCCCGATACACCTTTGGCATGAACCGTTTTGAACCCTACCGCAGCAATTTCACCAATAGAAAATTTTTTCTTTAATGATTCTAATGTAAGGTTAACTGCAAAGAAATAATCCGGGATTTCTTGTTTTAAGATTACTTTTTCAGCACCCTTGAACTCATAAGAATAAATTCCTTCCTTGTCGCCAATTCTTTCAACTGTTGCAGTGAAAAGAATCGACATGTTGCCGGCATCATAAAATTTACATTTGTAAGAAGTGCTGCCTGGATTTGCAATTAGTATTTTCATTGTACTGCCCACAAATTTTAGAATTAATTCTTTTTCAATTTTGTAAGAACTTGTTCAACTATTTCTTGAATTTTTTGTTCATCAATATCATCCGACAATTTCCTCGAATCAGAAAATGGCTGAGCATTACTCGGCATCGGTGTAGCATCGCATACTGTTACTCTTCCCGGCAGATTAAACTTTTCCCGTAATGTCATTAACCGGTCTCTTTCATTATCCGGGAGTACATTCATATTCCCCAACTGGATTGCTTTCCAAACTATGCTTGCGGTATGTTCCAGTGTTTCCATTTTAT
>DYJK01000130.1 GCA_020723165.1 Melioribacter roseus
GCCCCAACTGCAACTAAGAATTCTCGCTCCTTTATCGACCGCATATTTAATTCCTTCAAATCCATAAGTGATATACGGTTTATCATTTTCATCGCGGTAACTATCTTGAGATACTTTTACCGGGAGTATTTTACAATTAAATCCTATTGAAGCAACGCCGTAATTGTTATCGGTTACGGCAGATGTTATCCCGGCAACATGTGTTCCATGATAACCATTATTATAAGCTCTATCTTCACGCGAATCCCAGCCATTCACATCATCAACATATTCACCGGAATCATCCTCGTCAATTCCGTTGCCGGGTATTTCGTTTGTGTTTGTATAAATATTCACAGATAAATCCGGATGATCTATATCTACCCCGGTATCAATGATACCAATAACTACATCCTCGCTGCCTTTTGTAATATCCCAAGCTTCTTTTGCCTGAATTACATTCAGATATGTCTGCTTGCCCGATAAATAAAACTCATCATTGGGATCATAACATAATTTTCGTATGTACTTAGGTTCAGCCCATTCAACATCGGGTAAATCTGTTAATTGTTTAATTATATCGTTTAGGTTTTCGGAATTTATTGTTAAATAAAAAATCCTTTGTAATGGATCCGATCCTTTTAATAGCTGCTTCGATTGCGGAAATACTTTGCTTAGTTTTTCTACGATTGGCTGCTCTAATTTATCATTTAGGTGTGCGGTTATTGCTTCGATATTATTGTTGAAGGGGACCCCTTCTTTTAATTTTACAACTACCGTCCTGGAGAGATGATAATCTTTGCTGCATTTAACTATCTGTTCTTGTTTTTGCGCACAGATAGTAAAGGAAAAAAGGACTGCCATTACTGTATTTGTAATTATTCCTTTCATTATTTTGCCTAATGTATAGACAATCTACATTTCACAATAAATAATTACAAGACAAAATTAAAAGCACTAAATAATTCTTAATGTTTTATTTGACAATCATCATTTTTTTAACTGAGGTATAGCTGTCCGCAGTCAATCTGTAAAAATACACTCCGCTTGATAACTCTCCATTCTGCATTCTAAACCCTACGCTATATTTTCCCGGTTGTTGGTATTTATTTACTAGCGTTGTTACTTCTCTGCCGAGGACGTCGTAGACTTTTAACGTAACCAACACTCCCCTTGTATTCCCCTCTCGAGAGGGGACGCCAAAGGTAAGGGTCGGGATTGTATACTCTATTGTTGTGCTTGGGTTAAACGGGTTGGGATAATTCTGATAGAGAACAAAATTGCTTGGCAATTCTTTTTTTTCTTCTACACCTACCGGTATGCTTTGATATTTAATTCTGCTCTGTATGATCGCATTTCTTAACTCTTCAAGTGTCCTACCGGCAGCAATTGAAAACGCAACATTGGTCGTTTGGCCGGCCGGCACATTAAAAGGTCCGCCGCAAGTAATAAAAGAGATATCGTTTACACCGGCAGAATCACCTTGTATGCCGCTCGATATTCCCGCCCATTTCTGCTGATCATTCAATCCACCGTAAACAAAAATTTCTCCGCTTACAATTGAATTATTTATCGGGTAATACCCATAATTATTATCCGAAATTAATGCACTGCCGACATACACGCTTGTATTTGCTGTATTGTACGCGTACCCAAAATTATCTGCATAATCATACTTTGTAACATTATTCAAGTAGTCATTCACCGGAATATCCCAATCATAAAAAAATCCGGCGTAGAGACTATCAATATCATTTTGTGTTGAATTATGAAATGCTGTTCTGATAATTATATAATTATCATCCGGCGGCGAATTAAAACTGTAAGTATAAAAATGCGTAGAGATTCCGAGCCGGGAAGCGCCGGCCCCGTTATCGGTAAAATTTGTATACCCTTCCAGGTAAGCTGTGGCGCCCTGACTTGTAATAACTATCGGTGATACAATTTCAAAATCCGTGCTTTGTGTTGTTTGAGTTCTTGCAACATCCATCAACTGATTGGAAGATATCCCGTACATTAACGCACCTTCGAATAGCAAATTATCACCGTTCATGTATCTAAAACCGGATCCTTCGAGATTGTCACTGTAGTCATTAAAACCGAGTGCGCCTTTGCTTGTTACACTCATAATAATATTGCCGGAATTATGCGTGTCAAACGTTTTGTTGATCTTGGTCCTGATCCATTGAAAGTCGGTATAATTATCTGCGCTGAAGATTAGCCGAAAATTAAGTTCGTGGTCATATGGTGCGTCGGGTAAAATATTAAAAGTAAATTTGTCCGAACTGTTATTTGCAGTTTCAAGAGTATCTAAGAAAGGAAGTTGAAATGTTCCGTTTATAATTTGAACGGAGGGATCGTCCGTCTCGAGTGTGACTGTGGCACTACTAATTGAATGGAGAAAATTTGTAAATGTTATTTCAATTGATATCGTTTCCCCGCTTTGAAAATTTCCATTTCCATTGCCGGCCACTTCGGCAAAATCAATTTCTGTAGCGCGTATAGAAATTAAATCCTCTTCGCTAAGGGCTTTGAACGCATTTATTCTTCCTCTTCCAAACAAATAATTTTCCTCTATTGAATTAGCGTCATCAATACTTTCCGCTGTCATTCTTATTCGTTCCGCTATTTGCAAAGGGGAATAATGTTTGTACTTAGATAGTACGAGGGCTGCGAGTCCGGCAGTTAGCGGTGAAGACATTGATGATCCGCCAACAGTCACATAACTAAAGTTCGATATTAAAGGCCATGTTGAATAAATTGCATCGCCGGGCGCCATAACATCTAAATATATTCCGTGATTTGCCGCAGTACTTCTTTGATCGTTCTGCGTTTTCAGCCACCCGACCGATAACACATTTTTGTAACTTGCCGGGTAAAACGGTTCGGTCGAGCCATTATTTCCGGCTGCGGCAACTACCAGCGCACCTTTTGATGTAGCATAATCTATTGCTGCTTGTTCTGCTAAAGAATAAGAATATCCGCCCCAGCTGCAATTAATAATTTTAGCGCCATTATCTGCGGCATATTTAATTCCCTCGAATCCGTAAACAATATAAGGAGTGCCGGAAATATCGCGTTGATCGCTTCTTGAAGCTTTCACCGGAAGGATTGTTGAGTTAAATCCAATAGAAGCAATACCAATATTATTATCTGTTGCCGCAGCAGCTATTCCGGCTACGTGTGTACCGTGATAACCAAATGAGTTTTGTGCTTCATCTTCGCTCGGGTCGTCGTCCCCGGTTCCATCTAATCCGCCGAAGTCATGCCCAATTACATAACCGCTGTTATCTTTTAAAATATTTGCCGTAAGATCAGGATGATTCCAATCAACACCGGTATCAACAATGCCGATAATTACTAAACTGTCACCTTTTGTAATATCCCATGCCTCTTCGGCAAAAATTCTTTTCAAGTTTGTCTGCAAGTTTGTATCTGCTTTATCGGACAAAAATTTCGGGTCGTTTGGTTCATAAACTACCTGGCGCACGTATTGGGGCTCCGCCCATTCAACATTACTAAGTTGATTTATTTTTTTTGCGGCTATTATAGGATCTTCATTTGAGGAATAGCTTAATAAATAAATATTTTGCAGCGGTGATTCGCCTTTGAAAAGGACTCTATTTTCTTCCCTAAATACTTTCTCGAACCGCTTTGCATTCAATTCCTTAAAAATTTTTGAACTAGTTACGGTTTCTGTTTCTGCCTCCCTAAGTTTTATAACAAGTGTGTTGGAAAGATATAATTGATTTCCCTTTTGAACTACCTCTTGTGAATAAATAAAAAAGCTGAATAAAAAATAGAGTGCAAAAAACTTTTTCAATGTTCCATCCTTATTTTTAATTGTAACAAGTTTATGAATTCCTCTATTTAATAACAATGATGCAAAATTCTCTCGTAAACAAAAAAGGCGGATAAAATTTATCCGCCTTCATCTCCCATCGATATAATTCTACTTGATAAACATCATTTTCTTGATTGCTCTGTATTTGTCCGTTATTAAACGGTAGATGTAAATTCCGCTCGGTAAGTTGTTTGCATTGAAATTCACTTCGTAATAACCCGGTGATAAATATTCATTCTTTAATTCTGCGATTGTTTCGCCAAGCAGATTTAGAACTTCTAATTTAACGTGTGATGCTTCCGGAATTGCAAACTTAATCACCGTAGTTGGGTTGAACGGGTTCGGGTGATTTTGATACAGTTTATACCGTGTAGGAATCGCTTCATCGTCTACCGATGTCGGTATGCTGATCTGCGCGGCGGCTGAATATCCCGATTCCGCATCGTTGTTGTATGCGTACACTCTATAGGTATACGTACTGTTGGGAAGCGCGGTTGGATCATTATAATTTATTGTTGTTACATTGGCAATTTCGCTATAAGGATTAGTACTATTAATCACTCCATTTTTTCTTTCAACTTTGAAACCATTTTCGTTGTCCGAGTTATCTGTCCATGTTAGTTCCGGTATGTTGTTTTGATTTAATGTTACAACTAGATTAGTTGGTGTGGTAAGTCTAGTGGTAAAGTAGATCACCGCCGAGTAATTGCTTTGAACATTAGTGTTTTCTGCACGAACTCTCCAGAATATTTTTACTCCCATTTGAGCAATCGTAAATGTATATACAGTATCGGTTACATTTTGTTGGTCGGTAATTATTCCGCTTGTAAAATTTGAATTAGTTGATATCTGCAGCCGATACTTTGTAGCGCCGGAAACAGAATGCCAAACAAGGCTGGCGTTGCCGGACAAATTTCTCGATCCGTCTGCTGGCGCAACAGTTAACGGTGCATCTAGCGGTGCCGCCGCTATCACTATTTCTGCCGCAGTGGAATATTCTGATTCCGCATCGTCATTGTATGAATAAACTTTGTATGTATAAGTATTATTCATCTCAGCGGTCTCGTCGGTAAACGAGGTTGTTGTAACTGTTCCTATTAGGGAATAAGAATTTCCGCTGTTCACGCTGCCGGTTTTTCTTTCAACTTTAAAACCGGATTCGTTGGAAGAATTGTCCGCCCACGTTAATGCCGGTTTATCATTTTGATTAAGTGTTACTATGAGATTTGTCGGTGCATCGAGGCGTGTTGTAAAATAACGCGTGTTTGAATATGCGCCTACACCATTACCGCTTTCCGCACGAACTCTCCAATAAACTTCAACTCCTCTTTCGGTAAGCTCTGTTGAAAAAGAATTTGTACCGATGTTATTTTCATCTAATATAATTCCGCTTACAAAATATGGTTCGCTAGAAATTTGAAGATGATAATGCGTAGCGTTGGCAACTGCTTCCCAATTAAAATCGATAGTACCGGATAAATTTCTCTGTGCATCTGCTGGCGATTGAACTACCGGCGTTGACAATGACTCTGCCGTGTAAGTTTGATCAGTATTTACCTGACCGGGAGAACCATTACCGTAAGTCCATCCAAATTGCGAATACCTATCACCGCTGCCAGAAAGCTGGAATGAATATCCCGATGCAACTTCCCCTATGTTTGTACTTGTCAAACCGGTTGCGTCTCCATCAACGGCGGTGAACGATCCGCCAAAACTTAGAAACTGGTTTTGTATCACCGTACCCGTATAGCTAATTGCAATACCGGATGGATTAACAATCTCGTTATTATTAAAATTCATATAGTACGTAGTCAGTCCGTTTACTGTATTCCCAACTGTTAGTTGATTTAAAGTATACGTGGCATATGATTCACCCGTTGTACCATTGTAAAAAGTAATCGTGTATTGATCGAGATCGGTGATTGTGCTGTTGAGCGCAATTTCTATATACTCTGTTTCAAATTTAGGGTCAGCGACTTTATTTGCCCCCGAATTCGCAAAGAGTTCATTTAACCATGCGGCTGTTTCTCTTCCCTCTTGAACAATTGGACTTTCAACAACTATATCCCTTATAAAATTTTCGTTGTGCTCACCAAATCTCATCCAGCCATCCGCGTCAACGGTAATCTGGTGAATTTCCTCTCTCAATCCGTTAGCGACACTCTGTCTTCTATCGTGCTTAAATGCAATCTTCTTCACGCCGCTTTCGAATTCATTTATACCGGTTATATTCACACTGTGGGCATACCACGTAGCATCGGCACTATTACGCCAAGTATAATTCATTTCAACATCTTCCCCATCCTTCATCATTTTTTTGAGAAACTCCCACGTTGGCGGTTTATTAACATTATTAACTTTTTGGTTGAAATTTCTGCCGATAGAATTACCGCTTGTACTTCCAACATTTCCGTTAACGTAGAACGCTTGAAATTTTATTTCGACCGGGAGATTATACTGCTCCATAAAATCTAGTTTTCCGCTTACCATGTTTTCAGTCGTCGTTCCTTCGTTCCTTTCCCTTTTCATTAAACCGCTCAAGGTCTGCATAGTATTTCTAAGAGTCATTTCCGCCGGAAGATTAATATCGGTATAGGTTTGTTCCATCCACTTAATACTGTTTGCAGTTGCTGTTGGAACACACGCATTTAAATCGCCGGCAAAACTATCTGTATCGCCATTTACCGAATCATTCAAATCTAAGTTGGGCGCGTCAGTACGGTGTCTATAGTCAGACATCGGATCGCCCACTGTCTGCCCGGGTTTAGTAACCGAGGTTATAGTTATGTTTTGCGCGGTGGGAACCTCGTTTCCTTTTGCGTCGTCTACAATTTCCGTAACGTTAACAACTTTTGTATCGACCCACGTAGAGGGATCGAAAGGATAAAATCCCGGCGATTGCAAAATATGAATGTAAAGAGTAACCGAGTTGGGTATATTAAATAATGGCGAAGCGGTTATATCTCTAAAATCAAATGTAGTTGATTGTTCAAAAAAAGTTTCACCCGGTGGTAATTCGCTTTGCGGCGGCAGATATAAATTTGAAACTATGATATCAAACAAGTAATTGGAATTGTTCTCTGCGCCAACACTTAAATAAACCCCTTCGGTACCGGGTCTGTACATAACTGTAAAAAGGCCTACTGGTCCCGGAGGTGTAAAGTATTGAAAGTTTATATTGTTAATCTCTACATTAAAATCCGACTGAGCTTCTGTTAAAAACGGAATCAAAAAAAAGAAAAGTATGGTAATTTTTTTAATCATAACATTACTCCTAATTATTTTTGATCTCACTAACAAAAAGAAGTGCCTTTTCTCTAAACAAGATGGGGTGTCGTATTAAAAGTAAGTTTTGTTTTTTGTAAACTCAAGCAATTTTTTTAAGATGTGATATAAAAAAGCCCGCTAATAAGCGGGCTTTAAAACAAAATTTCTACCAATGGTGATTATTTAACCTCATAAATATTTCCATTAGAATCTGAATCGGGCCCTAAAACAGAAATCAGTTCTATCCTTTTAAATTCCTTCGCCTTAGCTATTTTAAATTGATAAATATCTTTCCCGTCTTTCCAGACGGAAGCCGGTTTGTGAAATGTTTCTTCGGTTCCATCCAAATAGGAAATTTTTAAATCAATGGGAACGGGATAGTTACCGGCATTTTTAATTGTCGCCGATAAATTTTTATCCTTTTCAAAACTCACGCTTTCTATCAAAAGATCTGTGAAGCCCGATTCAAAGAACCACGGTTTCCAGAACCAGCTTAAATCTTCGCCGGTAACTCTATTAAAAGTAAAAAAGAAATCATATGGAAGAGGATGTTTACCGTTCCATGTGTTCATGTAATCATGCAGACATTTCTTAAACAATTCATCTCCGAGAAAATCTTTTAGGATCAAATACGCAATTGCGGGCTGTTGATATGCCATGAATCCGTATCCTTGTGTTTTAACTGAATACGATGGTGTAACAAGCGGAAGCATAAAATCGCTTCCCAGCGAATATGAAAGCGCATTTACAAATCCCGGCAATTCATCTGCATCGGGTTCCATAGTTTTTACAAGATCAAATGTAAAGAATGACGCCCAGCCTTCATCCATCCAGGCATATTTTCTTTCGTTGGTTCCCATAAAAAACGGGAAGTATGTGTGCGCAATTTCATGAAGTGTAACACCTATTTGGCCGGCTCTGTTGCTGTAGGTTCCATTATTACACATCATTGGCGATTCCATTCCGCCGCCCCACTTTCTTTCGCCATTGAAAACCGTAACCTTTGGATATGGGAAGGGGATCCCCGGTAAATCGTTTGAGAGAGTTTCAACTGAAAGCCGCGCAAATAGTGCAACCTCTTCCTGGAATTTTCCGCCTTGTGGATAAACTGCATCTGCAAAAACCCTTCTCCCGGTAAGATCAACTTCGGTGCTCGATCCATCCCACAAATAATTTGAACATGCTGCAAAAGAAAAGTCGGGAACGTTGTCGGCTTTGAATTTCCAAATATTTTTCTTGCTGCCTACTGTAACATTTTCATTTTTGTAATCTTCTGCTGTTATGATTCTAACTACCTCGTCAGAATTGAGAGCTTTTCGATACCGCTGATAGATTTTCGGTGTTAGATTTTCTTGAGCGTTCTGAACCACACCGGTTGCCCACACAATAAAGTCGCCCGGTGTTGTTATTTCTACATCAAAATTACTAACGTCATTGTAAAATTCAACTGTACCACCGTATTCTTGTTTATCCCAGCCATCAACATCATCATAAACTGCTATTTGCGGGTACCAATATGCAACGTAAAAAGTAGAATCACTGTAGGCGCCCATTCTCAAACGTGTTTCTTTGGGGATAACTAAACTCCATGAAATTTCAATTTTGCCAGATGAGCTCGGCGCTATCTTCTCCGGAAATCTGTTTATTAACAAATTGGTCGATGATCTTGAAACACGATACTGTTTAGAATAAAAATCTATTCCTCTGCCATTAATTATCAGGGTATCTATCTTAACACCATCGGTTATATCGTTAGCATTTATTTGCCAATCGCGTCCGTTTCCTTTTTTGAAAACATCCTGGTACAATCTAAGCACAAATTGCGATAGCGAATCAGGGCTGTTGTTGTAATATGTAATCCAGGCGTAGCCCTTTATTGTACGTGTTTCGGGAAACAGTTCTGCTTTTATCTTATAGTCTGAGTGATTTACCCAGTAGCTTTGCCCGGGTTTTCCATCATAAGAACGAGTACCTTTTTCGTATGCTTTCAATATGTTGCGTGGAATGTAAAGCGAAGAATGTTGGGCAACAGATATCTCCGCAAGAAAAAATATTACTAGCAATATTTTTAAGGTAAAAGTAAATTTCATTTTCAAGGCACCCCCGTATATGTTGATAATTTTAGAATTGTCCTACAATCTATTTTTGTGCTATTTCAAAACAACAGTATTGTCATCCGTGTTTGTATCCGGTACTTGTGTTGTTCCAAGTTCTATTCTACTTACTTTCTTTTTTGTATCTATAAAATGAGCAATTTCCGTTTTACCGTCTTTCCATAAATCTGCGTTGCCCATGTGAACTGTTTCGTTGGTGTCATCTTCAAAATAAAGTTTAATTACTACTGGCAGAGGAAGTCCTCCATTATTTTTTACTTTGATGTCGATTCCGCTTTCCGCTGCTTTTGCAGAAAGAGCAAGATCGGGGTATTTGTTTTCAAAAAACCATGGCTTCCAATACCAATCCAGATTTTCACCGGTTGATTGATCAAAAGTAAAAAAGAAATCGTAAGGAATTGGGTGCTTGCCATTCCACGTGTTCATATAATCATGAAGCGCCTTGAGAAATTTTTCATCACCTAGAAATTGCCTCAAGAATTCGTATGCGGCGCCGGGTCTTCTATATGAAGCCGTGCGATAAGCCGGGTTTTTAATGAGATAAGAAAGTGTAATCGGCGGTGTAT
>DYJK01000131.1:0-1129 GCA_020723165.1 Melioribacter roseus
AACGATCCGCGCTTTCCGCCCCTCTCACTAAAAGAGTTTGAAAAAATATCGATTGAGATTTCTATCCTTTCACCGCCATTTCCTTTGAACAGTTATAATGAAATTATTATTGGTACTCACGGTTTGATATTGGAAGAAAAGGGAAGACGGGGTTTGCTTCTTCCGCAAGTTCCGGTCGAGCATAAAATGGATCGTGATCAATACCTTGATGCAATTTGCCAGAAGACCGGCTTTCCACCCGGATACTGGAAAGACAAGCAATTGAAGTTAAGCGGATTTACTGCAACAGTATTTAGTGAAGACTCCGAAAAAAATTAGGAGTGTATATGAAAACAATACGTGAACCCGCAGTGGCGGGTATGTTTTATCCGGCAAATCCAAACCAGCTTAAAGACGAACTTCTTTTGTTATTTGATACAGCAAAGCTGGGTACCAGGTATGAAAATGTTATTGGAATGGTTTCTCCACATGCCGGTTATATTTATTCCGGGAAAACTGCTGCTTATGGATATAATGCTTTGAAAAACAAAGAGTATAGAACGGTAGTTATAATATCTCCAAGCCATCGTGAATATTTTCCGGGTATATCCGTTTACAATGGGGATGCTTATCGTTCGCCGCTTGGTGAAACACCGGTTAATAAAAAATTTTCCCGGGAGTTAGTATCAAACAGTAAAATTATTTTTGAAGGAGTCCAGGGGCATCGCGCTGAACATGCAGTTGAAGTACAAATACCATTTTTACAAATGATCCTTGAAGATTTTTCAATAATCCCGGTTGTAATGGGTGACCAGCATAGCGTTTACGTAACCGAACTGGCAAACCGACTTGCTAATTTAGCTGATGAACATACATTGATAGTTGCCAGTTCCGACTTATCCCATTTTTACTCAAGGAAAGAAGCTGATCGGCTCGATTCAATCGTGGAGAAAAGAATCAATCAATTTGAATATGATAAACTTCAAACTGATCTTGATACAAATAGATGTGAGGCATGCGGCGGTGGTGCCATTGTTGCAATGATGAAAGCAGCAAGCATAATCAAAAAGAAAAATTCCAAAGTTCTTAACCGAACCGATTCAGGATATGTAACCGGCGATGATTCCGAAGTAGTCGGCTATTTAAGTGC
>DYJK01000131.1:1229-9694 GCA_020723165.1 Melioribacter roseus
TTAAATTAATGGGTATGACATGTTCCGTCTTCATTAATAGGTAAAGTTCCTTCTGCAAATTTTATGGCGGTACTGTCGGCATCAATTTCATCTGTAAATATCACTTCAATATTGTTGTTTTTTAGATCTTCAACAACGCGCCAGCCGGCAGAAGCACAAATCAAATGTGAGCATCCGGTCAATGCATCGATCAATCTTGAATGGCTGTGGGTATGATCATGACTGCCGTGAAGATGTTCCCCGATTTTATGATTTGTAAATTTGTTTTCTTTTTGTTCCCGGTTAACAATTTTATTTTCAGCTAATTCGTAGATAATAAATCCGTTGCACCTACCAATATGGCCGGTAACGGTTAAATAATCATCGGTAGCGACTGCAATTTTTCCCGTGAATGGGGCTCTTGTTTCACTTAACATTTTTTACTCCTTAGTATTTATTAATTGTTCAATTTTAATTGCTTTCCCGTTAAGAATTCCATCGGCAGTTTTATATCGGGCATTTTCTAAAATTCTACCGAATGTGGCTCTACTTATTTTCATTTTAACGGCGCTGTCTTCGTGACTCAATTTTTCGAAATCGGCTAATCGAAGTGATTCAAGCTCATCAGGTTCAAGAATTACTTCCAGCAACTCGAACATCGGTATTCCACGCGGTTTGAAATAATAAGCAGATGGGTTACAGCAGATTCGTCTATTTTTTTTCGGTCGCGGCATGTTTCCCCTTAAAGTATTATGAGCATATGCTCATAACAAAATTAATATAACCGGTTATTTTTATCAACACCTATAAAAATTTTTACTTGACAACAGTAAACTTATCATCGTATATTTACGATGAACGATAAGAGAACTTGTATGGCTCAAGCTAAAACTGAAGAATTTACAACCGAAGAAATCTACCTTGCCGATATTGCCAAAGCATTATCACACCCGGCACGCATTAAGATTCTAAAAATACTAACCGATATGAACGTTTGTATGTGTGGGGATATTGTTGATCTGCTTCCGCTTGCTCAATCAACTGTTTCCCAGCATCTTAAAGAACTTAAACGTGTGGGATTGATTAAGGGTGATATCGATGGACCAAAAGTATGTTACTGTGCTAATTCAGGTTCGCTGATCAAAGTAAACGAGCAAATACAAAAATTATTTAACCAACTAACTAAGGGGGGAAGTAAGTCATGCGAAACGAAAAAGAAATAAAGGAAGTAGTAAAAGAGAAATACGGTGCCATTGCAAAAAATTCTAAGCAAGGATGCGGCTGTGGATGTAGCACTTCCAATAAAATTGTCGGCTACACAATTATGCAAGATGAATATGATAATCTAAACGGTTATGTAGCCGAAGCGGATCTTGGCTTGGGCTGCGGTTTGCCTACTGAATTTGCCGGTATTAAAGAAGGTGATACAGTTGTTGATCTTGGCTCTGGTGCCGGTAATGATGTTTTTGTTGCTCGTGCTATTGTCGGTGATTTTGGAAAAGTTATTGGGATTGATATGACCGAAGAAATGATCGACAAGGCAAAACGTAATAACAGTAAACTTGGGTATAACAATGTTGAATTTAAGCTTGGTGATATTGAAAGTATGCCACTCGAAAATTCCGTTGCTGATGTTGTTGTAAGTAATTGTGTTTTAAACCTTGTGCCGGATAAACAAAAAGCGTTTTCGGAAATCTACAGAGTTTTAAAAAACGGTGGACACTTTTGTGTTTCTGATATTGTGCTAAAAGGTGAGTTGCCGGCTAACTTGAAAAAATCTGCCGAGATGTATGCCGGTTGTGTCGCCGGGGCTGTTCAGCAAGATGAATATTTAAAGATTATCGAAACGAACGGATTCAAAAATGTTGAGATAAAGAAAACAAAAGTAATCGATTTGCCGGATGAAATTCTTAAAGAATATATAAGTGATGAGGCCATCAAACAATACCGCGAAAGCAAAGCCGGGATATTCAGCATTACCGTAACAGCAGATAAAAAATTGTAACTCTGAACGAAGTTGAGAATCTCTTTTGTAGTTTATGATTTAGAGATTCTTCGTCCCGATTTCATCGGGACTCAGAATTAAAAGGAGAGTAATGAAGAAAAAAATTTTAATTCTCTGTACCGGCAATTCATGCCGCAGCCAAATGGCAGAAGGGTTTTTAAAATCTTTCGACCCTCAACTTGAAGTGTTTTCAGCCGGGACAAATCCATCTACACGAGTTCATCCGAAAGCAATACAAGTGATGAAAGAAGCCGGGATCGATCTTGGAAGAAACTATCCAAAACATATCGATCAATTTATAAATGATTCTTTCGATTATGTTATAACAGTTTGTGATAACGCAAAAGAAAGCTGCCCGGTGTTTATCGGGAATGTTGGTAAACAATTACACATTGGTTTTGAAGACCCGGCTGAAGCTGTTGGAACGGAAGAAGAAATTTTTTCTGTTTTTAGAAAAGTGAGAGATCAAATTAAACGTCGCTTCGAAAAATTTTATAGAGAAAATATTTGTCGAAGCGAAGACACTGCAACACTTCCTGAAAATTTTAGAAGTGTAGAGTAAGATAGAAGTGCTATAAATAGTGCCGCTCAATAATTATGGGAGATATCAAATTGAATATACCGGAAAGAATGCAAGCGGTATCCATTAATAAACAAGATGGCACCTTAGTTGTTCAAAACGTTCCGGTTCCTGAGCTGGCAAAGGGGGAAGTCCTTGTAAAAATATCGGCAGCACCTATCAATCCTTCCGACTTGAGTAGAATAAAAAACTCAAATAGAAGAGATGATACAACTTCTTTTGTCCCGGGGATAGAAGGAAGCGGAACCGTTGTTGCTGCCGGAGCTGGTTTACTGCCGCGATTATGGCTGGGGAAACGAGTAGTTTGCTCTTCTATAAATGATAGAAGCGGTACATGGGCGGAATATATGGTCACCAAAGCCGAACGTTGTTTTCCGTTACGCAATTATATTTCGGATTATCAAGGAGCGATGTTACTGGTAAATCCGATGACAGCCATTGCGTTCTTTGATATTATTAGGCGCGGCAATCATAAAGCAATTGTCAACACTGCTGCTGCTGGTTCTTTAGGAAAAATGATAGAACTACTTGGAAGAAAATTTGGCATTTCAGTCGTTAACATTGTCAGAAACAAATCACAAGTTGATATTTTGCATGCAATCGGCGCTAAATATGTACTCGATAGTTCAAATGAAAATTTTCGGGAAGATTTTCATTCCTTGTGTTTACAATTGAATTCTACACTTGTCTTTGATGCAATTGCCGGCAGACAAACACAGCAATTTTTAGATGTAATTCCTAATGGAGGTTCCGTAATAATTTACGGTAATCTTTCCGATGAGAAACAAGAACTTAATCTGACACCCCTAGTGATGGGAAACAAAAAACTATCGGGATTTTTTCTTGCGAATTGGATAAATGAAAACGGACTTATTAAAACTATTAGATCACTAATTCGTGTGCAGCAATTATTTAAGAGAGAGCTGAAAATTGAAATACAAGGAAGATTTCCCTTGGAAAAAGTTCAGCAAGCAGTAGATACTTATCTGAATAATATGTCTGCCGGCAAAGTTCTTTTAATTACAGGCAGCAAAGAAGTAGACCTAAATTAACAATGAAATTGATGGGTGAATTTGACAAGGAATAATTAGATGACTTCACTTCAAAAAAAATTATCGTTTTTAGATAGATACCTAACACTCTGGATTTTTCTTGCAATGTTTGTTGGAGTTTCAGCCGGATATTTTTTCCCGTCTATTGTGAACTTCTGGAATTCATTTCAAAGCGGAACAACAAACATTCCTATTGCTGTAGGACTTATTTTGATGATGTACCCGCCCCTTGCAAAAGTTAAGTATGAAGAACTTGGTGATGTATTCAGGAATGTAAAAGTTCTTTCACTTTCATTAATTCAGAATTGGTTTATCGGACCCGTGCTGATGTTTATACTTGCAATTATTTTCCTACCGGATTACCCGGAATATATGGCCGGGCTAATAATGATCGGGCTCGCCCGGTGTATTGCAATGGTTATCGTTTGGAACGAACTTGCAAAAGGCGATACCGAATATGCCGCCGGACTTGTTGCATTCAATTCGATTTTCCAAGTGTTGTTCTTTTCTGTTTACGCGTACATCTTTTTAACAATCATTCCTTCGTGGCTCGGATTAAAAACTTTCGCTGTTAATATCACTATCGGACAAATTGCAGAGAGTGTTTTTATTTATCTCGGCATCCCATTTATTGCCGGGATGATCACACGGTTTGTTCTGTTGAAAATAAAAAATAAAGAGTGGTACGAAAAGAAATTCATTCCGAAAATTTCTCCTATTACACTCATAGCATTATTGTTTACTATAGTTGTTATGTTTTCTTTGAAAGGGGAATACATAGTAAAGATTCCTCTCGATGTTATACGGATAGCAATTCCCTTAGTATTCTATTTTGTAATAATGTTTTTTGTATCGTTCTATATGGGCAAGAAAATCGGGGCGGATTATTCCAAAACTGCTACGTTGTCATTCACAGCCGCAAGTAACAATTTTGAATTAGCAATAGCAGTAGCAATTGCAGTATTCGGCATCAACAGCGGGGAAGCATTTGCCGCTGTTATCGGTCCATTGGTAGAAGTGCCGGTATTGATTAGTTTGGTAAATGTTGCGTTGTGGTTTCAGAAAAAATACTTTATCCAAGTTGAAAAAGAGACCGTTTGAACGATCGATATATCCCGTAATTAATGTGGAATATAAAATGTATAGTTATGATTTCTCCAAAATTATGTTAGCTTGCCCAGGTGCATCAAATACCGGCTCATACCCAGATAAAGTTGTAAGAAAACTAATGAAAGACGCTAAAGCAAAAATGCTCTGTCTTGCAAGATTTACAGTTGATTATAAATTTGTTGAACAAACAAAAAGAGATAATTAATTATGATGAAGTACTGGTAATTGACGGATGCCCGATAAACTGTGCCGAAAAGGTAATGGAAATATTAGACGTGAAAAATTGTAAGTACTTTAATATATCAGATTATGCGTTGAGAAAGGTAAAACACCAATTACAGATGACAAAATAATTGAAATTGCTGATCAAATTATTGCATGTAGTTAAAATGAAAAAATTTTGGATTGCCCTCTTTTGCTTCTCTTTACAAATTGCTTCAGCCCAGTCTATATCTAAATTAAATGATGAAATAGTATCACTTTATCTAAAAGCATTTAATAAAAATGAAATAAAACAGCAAGATATTGAATTGGTAAAAAACGAACTTAATCAGTTTATAAGACCGAATAATGAAAATATGTTCCTTAGTGAAGATGATGTTTCAACATTGTTACAAGATTTTGGAAAAAATATCACAACGTTTTTACAAGAGGATAACTGTTATAAGCCGCTATATTCTTTTTACATGAAGTTCATATCAGCAATAAATGAAGATTATAAACAGAAACTATCTCTTACTAATAAAAAGAAATTATTGCTTTTAACTACATCTGTTTCTTGCGAATGTACGATGACACTTTGTTATAAACATTTAGCTGAATTAATTCCTATCTCATTACAAGATAAAAGCCAATTTGAATTAATAATAGAAGACACATGGAATAAAACATTATTAAAAGATGTATATAAAGTAGGATTTATACCTACAGTTATAATTTTAGATAAAAACAATAATGAAATTAAAAGATTAGTCCGGGGCAGCTCACTTGCTGACGAAATAATAAATATTAACTAAAAGGAATTATTAAATGGTCACGGTTAAAATTTTAGGTACCGGCTGTAAGAAGTGTATTAACTTAGAATTAAAAGTTAGAGAGTTAATCTCTCAAAAAGGAATTGATGCTGCAGTTGAGAAAGTTACAGACATAAACGAAATGATGAATTATGGAATCATGATGACACCCGGTTTGGTAATAAACGAACAAGTTAAAAGCTACGGTATAATTCCCAAAGAAGAACAAATTCTAAATTGGTTAAAGGGAAACTAAAATGTTATACGGAATGAAAACTAAACTCGTATTTGTGAAATTATTTATCGTATTAGTTTTATGTTTAACTGTATCTGTTAATGCACAAGATAAAAAAACAAGTGATATTAAACCCAAAGTTACATTTGTGGAACTTGGCAGTGTGAACTGTATCCCTTGCAAACAGATGCAGCCGGTAATGAAAGCCATCGAAGAAAAATACGGCAGCCAGGTTAAAGTTGTTTTCTATGATGTATGGATGAAGGAACAAAAACAGTATGCGGATAAATACCGTATTAAATTAATACCAACACAAGTGTTCTTGGATGAGGCCGGAAAAGAATTTCATCGTCATGAGGGATTTTACCCGGAAGTAGAGATAGATAAAATTCTTCAAAAAAAAAGATTGAAACCCAATAGTAAAAAGGGATAATATGTTTGAAGGAATTTTCACAACATTATATGAAGCGATGAATGGAACAGTATGGCTTGCAATTGTGGCTTCATTTGTTTGGGGAGTTCTATCAATCTTGCTGTCACCATGTCATCTTTCAAGTATTCCACTTATTGTTGGATTTATCAGTTCGCAAGGAAAGATTACAACTAGAAGAACGTTTTATATCTCATCAATATTTTCTATCGGAATATTAATAACAATCGCACTGATCGGAATCATTACTGCGTCCCTTGGAAGATTGATGGGTGATATTGGTAGCGTCGGGAATTATCTGGTTGCCGGTGTTTTCTTTCTTGTTGGCCTATATTTACTCGGATTATTAAAAACTGATTGGGATTTTACCGGACTAAAACCGGTTAAATCGAAAGGTTTATTAGCTGCCTTAATTTTAGGATTGCTGTTTGGATTAGCGCTTGGACCGTGTACCTTTGCTTATATGGCTCCAGTCTTAGGAATCGTATTTCAAACTGCACAAACAAACTACATACTTGCAATGATTTTCCTTTTAGCTTTTGGAATTGGCCACTGTTCAGTTATTGTTAGTGCCGGTACTTTAGTCGGTAAACTTCAAAAGTATCTAAATTGGAGTGAGGGATCTGAAACAATATTATGGATTAAGAGAATATGCGGTGTACTGGTAATATTTGGTGGTGTCTATTTATTATTGATAAACTAAAATGAAGAACATGAATTTTTTAGATCGACATAGTGTAAGAATAATAGAGTCCTTACCGGAAGGAATTTATATTGTTGATAAAGAGTTTAAAATTGTCTATGTAAATAAATCGGCTTCGGAAATAACCGGTATTAAAGCGGAAGATGTTTTAGGCAAAATATGCAGAACATTTTGTAAATCAGAAAGATGTCAGATAGGATGCCCTATTACAGAGGTTTTAAGAACCGGCAAAAACATAATCGATTTGGAATCGAGTCTGCAAAATTCAGAAGGTAAAATAATTCCGGTAAAATTAAATGCTTCTATACTAAAAGATGAAAATGGGGAACCAGTAGGAGGAATTATTTCTTTTAGAAAAAATTCTAAAGTCAATTTTGATGAGTACTTGAAAAATAAAGATCACTTTTATGGTATCGTTGGAAAATCAAAAGGAATGAGAGAAATTTTTAAAAGTATAGAAGAAATTTCGCGCAGTGAGGCAAATGTATTGATTACCGGCGAAACTGGTGTTGGGAAAGAGATGGTTGCACGCGCAATAATGGAAACCAGTTTAAGACGCGACAAAATTTTTGTCAAAGTAAATTGTGCTGCTTTACCCGATACACTTTTAGCAAGTGAACTTTTTGGTCATGTTAAAGGCGCATTTACAGATGCTGTGAAAGATAGGGTAGGCAGATTTGAGTATGCTAATGGAGGAACTATATTTCTTGATGAAATAACTGAGATTCCAATAAATATGCAGTCGCGTTTATTGCGTATTATTCAAGAAGGGACCTTTGAAAGATTGGGCGAAAGCATTGAGAGAAAAGTAAATGTTAGAATAATTGCGGCAACCAACAAAAACATTAAAGATGAAATAAAAGCAAAAAGATTCAGGGAAGATTTATTTTACAGATTAAATGTAATTCCATTACACATTCCACCACTAAGAGATAGAAAAGAAGATATTGTTTTCTTGGTTAATTATTTTATCAGGAAATACGCCGAAAAATATTCGAAGAAGATTGAAACTACTGATTCTGAAACTATGGAAATTCTTTTCAAACACGGTTGGCCCGGGAATGTAAGGGAATTAGAAAATACAATTGAATATGCACTTATACGTTCAAAAAGAGAAGATTATTTATGCGCTTGCTGTTTACCTCCCAATATTAGGGACAATAAACAGTGTAAACAAATTCTCAGTATTAGGGAAACTGAAGATGACGAAAAAACCGAAACTCTTTTAGCTTTATTACGGCAGAATAACTGGAATAAAACTAAAGTAGCTAAAATTTTGGGAATAAATAGAAGCACTATTCACCGCAAGTTAAAATCCTACAAAAAGAAAAAATAACATTATCATAGTTGCAAAATGT
>DYJK01000132.1 GCA_020723165.1 Melioribacter roseus
CTTATTTGAGTAAAATTGCTGTTGATGATTACATTGCCAATAAAGATTATAACGGTTTACTCTTAGTCAGTGTTATCTTATTAGTATCTTTAATGCTGCAAGCTTTCGTTCAATATTTCCTGACCTACTACACTGAATACATGGGTCAAAAGATTATTTACGATATGCGTGTTCAAATTTTTTCGCATGTACAAAAATTAGCATTAAAATATTTTGATAAAACTCCAATTGGCAGAACAGTAACACGTGTAACGAATGATGTTGATTCACTTAATGAAATGTTCTCATCGGGAATCGTTGCTGTCTTTAGCGATATATTTATTATCGTGTGGATTTTCATTTTTATGTTCTTAATGTCATGGGATCTATCGCTAGTAACCCTTTCTGTTTTACCGGCACTTTTCTATGCAACTTTTTTATTCAGGAGAAAGGTTAGGGATACGTATCGTGATGTTCGGTTTCACCTTGCAAGGTTGAATTCCTTTATGCAAGAACATGTTACCGGTATGAATGTTGTCCAAATATTTTCAAAAGAAAATGAAGAGCTCAATAACTTTTCGAAAATTAATAATGATCATAAAGTAGCTAACATTAAATCGGTTTTCTATTATGCAGTCTTTTTCCCTTTTGTGGAATTGTTAAGCGCAATCTCTGTCGGATTGATTATCTGGTATGGCGGCGGAGAAGTAGTGCAAGATACATTAACACTTGGAGTTCTTTTTGCATTTCTGCAATATACAGAAATGTTCTGGCGGCCGGTGCGTGACCTATCTGAAAAATACAATATTCTTCAGACTGCTATGGCATCTTCGGAGAGGATATTTAAACTTCTTGATGATCAGACAATAATTAAAAATCCAGATAACCCGGTAAAGCTTTATAAGATCAACGGCAAAATTGAATTTAAAGATGTTTGTTTTGCTTATAACACCGGTGATTATGTATTGAAGAACGTTTCGTTTCATATTAATCCCGGGGAAACGATTGCTATAGTTGGCGCAACCGGTGCCGGTAAGACAAGTCTTATTAATATTCTTACAAGATTTTACAATATTGATAAAGGAAGCATAACACTTGATGGAATTGATATAAGTAAAATTGACAAACGAGATTTACGTAAATATATTTCTATAGTATTGCAAGATGTGTTCTTGTTTTCGGGTACAATAAAATCTAATATCTCTCTTGGCAGTAAAAATATAACTGATGAACTGATAATAGAAGCAGCAAAAACAGTAGGGGCACATAAATTTATTTCACAATTACCAAATGGATATGACGAAGAAGTAAAAGAAAAAGGTGCAACACTAAGTGTAGGCCAGCGTCAGTTGATATCTTTTGCCCGTGCACTTGCGTACAATCCTCAAATTTTAATTTTAGATGAAGCTACATCGAGTGTTGATACTGAGACAGAAATACTAATTCAAAAGGCAATTGAAAAATTATTAGTGGGGAGAACATCGATTGTAATCGCTCACCGGTTATCAACAATACAAAACGCCGATAAGATTATTGTTATGCACAAAGGTGAAGTAAAAGAAATTGGAACTCATCAGGAATTACTTGCACATAAAGGAATCTATTACAAACTATATCAACTTCAATACAAAGATCAAGAAATCGTAAAAACCGCATAATGGAGGCACCATATGGCGACAAGACGATTCATGACTCTTCCAAGACACATCCTGGAAGGTGAAAAATTACACCCCGAAGCAACCGGTGAACTTTCAGCTATTCTTCTGCAACTTGGACTTGCTGCAAAAATAATTTCCCTCGAAGTTAATAAAGCCGGGTTGGTTGATATTATTGGATTTACCGGCAATGAAAATGTTCACGGCGAGCAAGTGAAAAAACTTGATATTTATGCACACGAAATGTTGATCAGGGCGATGGATCACGGCGGACACTTTTGCGTTATGGCTTCAGAAGAAGATGAGGATATTATTCATCTGCCCCCTCATCAAAAAATCGGGAAATATGTTTTGTTGTTCGATCCGCTTGATGGTTCTTCAAATATTGATGCCAATGTAAGTATCGGGACAATCTTTTCTATATACAAAAGAATCAGCGAAGGATATGGACCGGGAACCTTGGAAGATTGTCTTCAGCCGGGATATAAACAAGTTGCCGCCGGGTATATTGTTTATGGTTCGAGTACAATTTTAGTTTATACTGCCGGACATGGAGTTTACGGCTTTACACTTGACCCGGCTTTTGGTGAATTTCTTTTGTCGCACGATGATATTAAAATACCAAAGTGTGGAAGAATTTATAGTATCAATGAAGGAAATTATTTTTCGTGGCCTAAAGGTCTCAAAAATTATATTAAATATTTACAAGCAAATCTTTTTGAAGGGAAACCTTACCAGGCCCGTTATATCGGTTCGATGGTTGCAGACGTTCATCGAACTCTACTTTACGGGGGAATTTTTATGTACCCGGGTGATAAAAGAAATGCAAAAGGAAAATTGAGATTGGTTTACGAATGCAATCCGATGTCGTTTATAATTGAATCTGCCGGCGGAAAAGCTACGGATGGTAAAATTAGAATTCTTGAAAAGCTTCCTGAATCGTTACATGAAAGGACTCCAATTTTTATTGGAAGCGAAGACGATGTATTGCTCGTAGAAAAATTTTTGCGCGAAGCGGTTGGGTAGATTTATTAAATATCCAAGCGACAACTATTAACTTAGAGTCAAGCATTAATATTTGCTAACTCATCGTTTAGTTTTTTTGCCAATTCTTCTTTCGTAATACCAGTAATTTTTATTTTTGTTGAGTTAACAAGTATCTCGGGTGCATCACCCTCCCCCTTCATATACTTATAGAGACAATAACCTAATCTATTTCTATCATTTATAATTGGGATGTTGTCAGAAAATTTTTGAACGATGGTATAAACCTTTTTCTCTAGGGAATTTTCCGGAAACAATTTTACTGCCGGCGGAGGTAATGTTGTCATCTCAAATCCTTAATAAATACGGTACTAAAATAGATAAGAATACTCATTCTATCAAATCGGTAAATGGTTGGGATTTCAATTTTTCTTAGATTTGTACCGATAAAATTGGTCGAACTTGTTTAAATCACCCGGAAGAATATTGATTATCCGTTTCAGCTCTTTGGGAGACGTATTATTAACTACGCCTATCATTCGTTCGCTCAAAACAAAATATCCTGATACAAAAATTGATTTTTTAGTACGTGAAGAATATGCTGATGTTGTTAAGTTAAATCCGTATCTCAATTTTGTTTATGTTCTTTCCCGTTCCGAAAAAATGAAATTATTAATTAAACCTCTTGTGGAGAATAATTATGATTTTATTATTGATCTTCAAAATAATTTCAGATCGAGGATGTTTAAAACACAACTGAATTCGATATCTCATTCATATTCAAAACCAACTATTGAAAAATTCCTTCTTGTACGATTCAAAATAAATTTATTAAAACAGTTTAAGAGCATTCCGCAAAGATATGCTGAAACACTCCCTGATCTTAAATTAGATGATTATGGATTGGATCTATTTATTCCTCAAAGTATCCGGCCAATATTAACCGGTACAAATAGATATATTGGAATGATACCGGGTTCAAAGCATTTCTCCAAGCGATGGCCTACGGAATATTTTATTGAATTGGGAAACAAACTTTTATCAAATGATATTGTTCCGGTTATATTCGGCGGCAGAGATGATAAAGAACTTTGCGAAAGAATTTCTGCCGGCATTAGCGGTTCAATCAACCTATGTAATGATAATGATCTCTTACAAACTGCTTCGGATATGAAAATGTGCAAGACTATTATTTCGAATGATTCGGGATTAATGCATACAGCAGCCGCAGTTGGTACACCGGTGATAGCTATCTTTGGTTCTTCTGTAAAAGATTTTGGTTTTGTACCGTATGGAGTAAAAAATTTAATCTTAGAAAATAATTCACTAAGTTGCAGACCATGCAGTCATATTGGTAGGAGTAGTTGTCCGCAAAGACATTTCAAATGTATGAGGGAAATTACACCGCAGTATGTTATGGATAGCACATTAAAATTTATTTCGGAATTATGAAAAAATTTTGGTATTTCTTTTATAACTTGGTAATTATACCGGCTGGAAAGATAATCATTGCATTTTCTTTTCTTTATAATAAAAAAATTAGAACCGGGATTAACGATAGGAAGAAACTATTCGAGAATCTTATAATTGATCTTGCCGGAATAGACCGTAAAAAGAAAATGATATGGTTCCATTCAGCATCAATGGGGGAATTTGAACAAGCAAAACCGATCATCGAGCAAATAAAAAAAGAGAAAGATTTTAATATTATTATTACCTTCTTTTCACCTTCAGGTTACCGGAACTCGTTAAAGTATCCTTACGCAGATATTATTTCCTATATTCCATTCGATACCCCTTTTCTTACGGAAAGATTTTTAAATCTTGTAAGACCTAGCATTACAATTTTTATGCGTTACGATATCTGGCCCAATATGATATGGCAGCTTGAAAAAAAGAGAATTCCGTATTTCATTGTGGATGCTACAATGAGAAGTAATACAAAAAGATATTGGCCGGTAGTCAAAGATTTTCACAAAATATTGTTTGCCGGTGTTACACGCGTTCTCTCTGTTTCCAGGGAGGACGCAAGTAATTTTGAAAAATTCGGTATTGCCGATTCTAAGATTAAAGTAATTGGCGATACAAGGTTTGATAGGGTATTTCAAAAGAGTCTGCAAGCAAAAGAGAAAAAACTTTTTAAGGACGATTTTTTTGTGGGCAAAAAAGTTTTCGTATTAGGCAGCTCATGGGAAAACGATGAAGAAGTTATGCTTCCGGCAATACAAACCTTGATGAAGTACGATAAGAATATCATTGTAATTATTGTTCCCCATGAACCCACCATCCTTCATATTGAAACTCTTGAGCACCAGTTTTACCGGAAATATTCAACTATAAGATTTTCACTTCTAAACAATTACAACAACGAAAGAATAGTTATAATTGATTCAATTGGTATTTTATTGACGCTATATTCTTATGCTCACGCAGCTTATGTGGGAGGCAGTTTTAAACAAGGAATACACAACGTTTTAGAACCGGCAGTTTATGGGATACCAGTAGTTTTTGGACCAAAAATAGGTAACAGTCTGGAAGCAAATGTCCTGGTAGATAAAGGCGGTGCTGCTGTTATTCATGATAAGAAAGAAGCTTACAGATTATTGCGTAAAATTTTCAATGATGAATTCTTCCGTGCTAAAATGGGAAATATTTGTGCTGCTTATGTTAAAGATAACATTGGAGCGACTGATCAAATCATTACCGAGATTTTTAAGTTTGTTTAGTAGGGGCTGCCAAAAATTATCGTTCCCTTATTGCGTACAATATATACGGGTTAGATTTAAGGAATATTCCAGTTGCACTATAAATTCTTTCGCTAAAAACGTGGTACTTTGCATATAGATAATAATTGTACAGTTTAATTTCTACAATCTATTTTATAAATTAACTTCCGGTAACTGCCGAGATATTTATTATGCCTTCTTCTTTTGATAAGACATTCGATTTCACAAACACAGATATTTTTTATCGTGATGCCTTGGAACATGCACCGGTGGGTGTATTAATCTTTGGAAGTGAATTTCAAATAAAATTTGTTAATAAGAACTTTTTTCATTTCGGGGGTGTAGTTCAAGTAGCTCCTTCAAGCGTTATAGGTAAAAGTGTTTATGAATATAGAATATTTGAAGAAGTTGATATAAGAAAAGATTTAAATGAATTGCAAAACGGTATTGCGTTCGAAAAAGAACTCGTATCGTCGCGTACTGTTTCCGGTAGTAAAATATCGATCCTAATTAAATGCGTCCCCATTTTATTGGATGGCAAATTTAACGGCGGAATTATAATCGTTGAAGATGTAAAACTTAGCCCTACTTTTTCCGATCAAAATTTAATTCATACCAACAGTTTCCAGGAATTTCTCTACCTAATATGTGATTTTTTCCTTTTTACAGATCAAGAAGGGAATATCAAATTCTCTACTGTTAAAAATTATGATGATTTTTCATTTTTATTTGATACCGAAACAGTAAAAATAAACAGAGTTCCTCAGAAGCTTTCGGGGATACTATTTAAAAAATTATTGGAAGCTGTAATAAGTAATAACAAAACAATTTTTTCGGAAATACCTTTTATCCATAATAACAAAGAAAGACGACTAAAAATAACTCTCATACCGGTCAGGCAAGACCACTCTCCATCCGACACAATAATTTTATTGGTTAAAGATGTTACCGGTGAAAACGAAGAGAAAGTTTTAGCAGACGAAGAAATAAGAGAACTGCATGGGTATCAGCAAATTGTAACCAACCTTTTGGATGGTGTAATTGGTCTTGATACGGAAGGAAAAATAATTTTCTGGAATGAATCTTCTGCACAACTCTTTGGGTTAACTAGAAGTCAAGTTTATGGAAAGTTCATCGGTAAAATATTTAACCAAATAGATGAAGAGTATTTTAACCGGCTTAAAAGCGAATTAAAAGATAAAAAAGTGTGGGAAGGTGAATTCAAAATAGGAGAGGATGATTCAATCGCAGAAATTTTTTCGGTTAAAGTTGGTAAGCTCCAAACCGAAAATGAAGAAAGATTGATAATGCTCTGTTCTAATATTACCGCAAGATCAAGATTAGAAATTCAATTAAAACAATCTGAGGAACGATTCAGGAATATAGTTACATATTCCCACGAGTACATTTGCATTTTAGACCCGGTGGGGAGAATAACATATGCTAATCCATATTTTCTTGAGATGTTTCAATATACGGAAGATGAAATTACTTTATTAAATTTTGCCGACCTTGTTGATTCAATCTATCTACTCAAGGAATCATTCGATCTCGGCGAAATAATATCGTACAACACAAGATCGTTAGAAATTCCGCTCGTTACAAAATCCGGCAGAAGAATACATGTACTTGCAAGTTTCGCAACAGCGACCGATATAATCGGCGATACACAATATTACAATGTTATTTTAACCGATATCACACTAAAAAAGGAATCCGAAAAAGATTTACTTTTAATCCGTTCGCTCTTTGAAGCATCACATGATGGAATCGCATTGATAAGTAAAAAAAGATTTGTACTTGTAAACGATTCTTTCGTTAGAATGTTTGGTTATAGAAGTGCAAGCGAAATTATTGGACAGGATCCGCTCGATTTTGTTGTTGAAAAAGATATACCGAAGATTGGCAATTATATTGATGCGGTTGACGAAGGGCGTAACGCGCCAAGCCGGTTTGATTTTATCGGCAGAAAGAAAAACAATAGTAACTTCGATGCGGAAATCTCCGGTTCTACCTATGAGACGGAAGAAGAAAAATTTATTGTTTGGGTTCTAAGGGATATAACAGATGAGAAAAAATCGCAAGAAGCATTACAGATTTCTGAGGAACGATATAGAAATATTTCGGAAAATATTTATGAAAGTTTCTGGACTGCCGAACGTATTGAAGGGGAAGTGAGGGCTGTCTTTTATACGCCAGGCATAAAAAAAATCACCGGTTATACAAATGAAGAGTTTTTGAAAGACACACAACTGTGGAAAAAAATTATACATCCGGATGATTTAGATGAAACGCTCGATAAGATTAAAAAGTTTTTTTCCGATCCGGCAAGGAATTTTGAAACGTTTGAATATAGAATAATTGATGCTTCCGGTAATATTATCTGGCTTGAAAATAAAATTAACCTTAAACGCGATCTTAAAGGAGAGGTTCAAAAGGTTTACGGCATCATTAACGATGTTACATTATCTAAGCGTGCTGATGAAGAATTAAAAAAATCTGCAAATGAATTAAAAGAATTAAACGATGCAAAAGATCGGTTCATATCGATTATATCACATGATCTAAGAACACCATTCAGTTCAATACTCGGATTTACAGACTTTCTACTTACCGAAGACGATTTATCTAAGGAGAAACAAAAACAATATATAGAGTTTATCCAGGAATCGGCGAAGAGTATGCTTAGTCTTGTGAATTCTTTATTAGATTGGACACGATTGCAGACCGGCAGAATAAAATTTGAACCGGAACGAAATAACGCTAAGAATATCATCGAAAAATCAATTCAAATATTAGCCGGTGCGGCTATACAGAAGGAAATTAAACTTGTATCCGAACTTAATAAAGATTATTACATCCATTGCGATGAAGGCCTGATTCTGCAAGTTTTCAATAATCTTATTTCGAATGCTATAAAGTTCACTAATAAAAAAGGCAGCATAACTATTTCTGCAAATGTAAATATTGAAAAAAGACAGATTGAATTTACGGTGAGCGATTCCGGCGTAGGAATCAAAAAAGAAGATCTTCAAAAACTTTTCAAAGTTGACTCGAAATTTACAACCTCAGGTACTGCCGGTGAAAAGGGAAGCGGATTAGGATTATCACTCGTGCACGAAATTGTTCACAAACACGGCGGCGAAATTTGGGTCGATAGTGAATTGGGTAAAGGAACACAATTCACCTTTTCAATACCGATTGCTTCAACTAACTTATTACTTGTTGATGACGCAAAGACGGATCGTCTGCTTTATGCCAAATTAATAAAGAGTATTATTCCTAACTATACAATTATTGAAGCTGAGAATGGTAAACAAGCACTCGAAATAATAAAACATTCATCACCGGCGCTTGTTATTACCGATCATAAAATGCCAACTATGAGCGGTTATGATTTGGTGAAGCAACTGAATATCACCGATTTGAAATATAGACCGCCGGTAATAATTTTATCGAGTGATATTAATCCTACTGTTGAGAGTGAATACAAAGAACTTGGTGTTGAATATATTTTTCAGAAACCGGTTACTTTAAGTGCGTTTAAGAATGCTATCGAAAAATCTTTGAGAAAAGCAGTCTTTAATTAATCAATAACAATTGATTAATAATGTGAGTGTCTACAATAAATGCAAGCGGACCCGCTTAGCCGAAGCTGAGCGAGACGAGTTTTTAAGATTACTTATGGTTTATCATGATTTTTCATAATAATCATATTTTATCTGCGTTCTATTGCCCTTAAACTTATTAATCCAGGACTTAATGTAAATTCACACAACCGGTAATTAATATTTATTTCTTCTTTTTTAGTACAGCCCCGGTTACCGGTTCTAAAATAATTTTACCGGTTAGATCGTACAAAGGTTTTTTACCGGCTCTATTTTTATCAACTAATACTTCCCAATCACCTTCGGGTAAAGGGAATTCTAATTCTAAATTTTGATCTGCATTAAACAACACAATAAATTTTTCGTCATCGTGTTTTACTGAGAAAAATAATCCGAACTTATTATGCGGATGTTCATGGAATAAAATTTCATCATAACTTGCTCGCCTGAACGCCGAATAGTTATTGCGCAGTTCAATCAATCCTTTGTAGTAGTTAAGCAAATCTTTATTTATTTCGGCATGCTTATAATTAATGTAATTTGTTTCGTTATCCTTGTTGTAGGAATTATGGTCCATTCTTCCTTTATCAGCGTCTTTAACTTTTACGTTGTGGGGAATAACTTTAGAACGTGCAAATTC
>DYJK01000133.1 GCA_020723165.1 Melioribacter roseus
TCCAAATTTTGTTGTCTAATAATATTTGATTGTTACAATATTCCTCTTGATATATATCATAAAGGAATTAACAATAAGCAGAGATTAATCTGACTACACTGTTCTACAATCAATATTATTATTTCAAGTAACTAGTTGACAACTGGAATTTCAATAAACGAAGTTTCATCCTTATCAGAAGTATCAGTAATATAAGCTGTCATAGTACCTTTACACTGAATAGTAAACAATAGTGTATCACCTTTTACAGATGCCGGGTCAATACCTTTTATAGACGAGGTATAATATTTATACTTGCTGTCAATAATTTCTAGCTTAGCATTTGCTAATTGAATCTTTTCAGTCTTGCTTTGCAATACCAGGCCAACTTCTATAACAGATTTATTCTGACATGCGGCAAATATATTAAACTCATATTCATCGCCATCTATGTCGCCGGTAAGTGGATATTTATAAACCCTTACATCTCCATTAAAAGGATAAATAAAATTTTCCCTATAGGACTGCTCACCTGATTCTACTTTAACTTCATAATCTTCAACCAATAAATTAGCATTTTCAAGCGAAGAGATATAAAGAACTTTGCTGTTATTAAATAATCCGCAAGCTGTTAATAAAAATGTAATTGCAAAAAGTCTGTAACATGTAGAATTAAAATTCCTCTTCATACTAATATCCTCATTTTAGAAACTTTTGTTTATTAAATACGCTACTAGATTACTTTTGACTTCCTCTTACTTGTTTCTGACGCGTACCCCACTCTTGAAAAGTTTGGGATAAGATTGGTCTATATATGCCAACCCGAATCCAATTATTTTCTTGATCATCCGTAGAGATATATATTTCACCGTTATCACTGTTAGGTTCCATTATTAACCTAGCAATAACATTTTCTCCATCTTTATATCCTTTGGACTTAAGAGTAGCATTCAGATGGGATGGTAATTCATCTACATCGACAAATCCATTACAAATAAGATAACCTGATAAGGCAGCTTCTAAAGATGATTCAACAGTTAATATCAAAAAATTAATAGGTTCATTCTGGATTTGACAACCATAAACAAAAACCAGCAGAATTAAATAACACATATATTTAATAATTTTATTATACATGGCAACACCTAAATGATGTTAATAATTAATCATAGATTAAAGTTTACCTCCGCAATAGGGACAAAAATTATAGGCACCGCTCAATTTCTCATTACACTTAATACAAATTTTTTGCGGCAGCAAAGATCCAAGAGGTAATCTCCAGCTAAATTTATTTGTTCCAAGGTTGACCCCAAACATTCCCTCCTTATTCGGGTTTGCTATTTGATCCATATTATTATTCCGGGATGGGAATAAAAAGAAATGCATATTTTGTCCCATCGGTCCAAGCATATTAACCAAAACCGGCTGCATCATGCCTAATAAGTTTTGTGTGTCTAAATCAATTTGATCCTTAGTTAAAGGATCATATGTTCCACCATACTTATCAACAACATTAATGCGGTCTCTAATAGCTGATTCGGTTTTATATGTAACACCACCGAAATTACCAATATTACCCTCAACTACAATTAGAATAAGATATGGTCTTAATGTTTCAGTAATCATATCAATTTGCGATTGGGATATTGACGGATCATTTGACAAAGCAGCTATCCAGAATTCCTCCGGTATCCACCAGACCATAATCATTTCGTTCGCATTATCCGTTGATTTCTGAATGTCAATTATTAACTCGTTAAGACTAATTTTTGACTCTTGTGAATAGATGCTGCTGTTAACTAAAACCATAATTAATACAAAGCAAATCCCGGTGATTTTTTTAATGATTATAAATTTCTCCATAAATCCTCCACAATATTTTCTATTCCACCATTAATTAATGTCTTTCAATATTCCATATTTTCATTGTTCCGTCAAAACTTGTCGTAGCAACTACATCATCTACCGGCGAAAATAGTACATCTGTAATAGGAGCGATATGAAAGTTGAGATTTAGAATCAGCTCGTCTCTCTTTCTATCATAAAAAAGTAATTCCATAGAAGCAGAGCCGGCTCCTATTAACATCCCATCCCGTGAAAAATTAAAAGCATTAAATCCTTTAGTGTGTGGGAATGGTTTTACCTTTAACGAGTTTTGCTCTAAAATATTCCAGATGTAAATGCTATCAGCACAGCAAGCCGCGGCACTTACACCATTTGGGGAATATGCAATGTTAACGAGGTTGCTATTTTTACAAGGAAAGTTATTTACAACCTTATCATTAATAACATCTTTAAGTATTAATCCATTATCACCCTTGAAAAGTTGCAAAAGTGTTTTGTTATCGATCAAATAAATCCCTCCAATATCTTTACTAAAATTTGCAACATTCAATTCTTCAATCGCTTGGTTATTTACAAAATCATAGATAAATATTTTCTCGTTAGATACAATTAAAGCTGCATATTTACCATCTAGTGATACAACTACTTTGACCGGGGATTCACTAATCTTTGCTATTTCCTTTCCATCATTCAAATCGCAAAGTACAATCCCTTCTTTTTCTATTAAGTATTCATTCTTATAATTAAATCCTAATACTTTCGTATCAAACAAAGTCCTAACCATTGCATTGTTCATTATATCATAGATAAAATTTTCTTCTTCCATCTCAATCCGCATTTTGCCGGTTTTTGGGTCAAAGGTACCTTTCATAGCTTCACAAAAAAGAAATTTACCATCAACTGAAAATTTTGCTTTGTATGGTAAAAGATTTTTTGTTTCTATGGATTGAAATAATTTTAGGTATATCTTTTCAGAAGAATCCTGAGATAATATTCTTATAGGGCACAACGTAATTATGCCAATCATTAAGAATATTACCAGTATAATTGAATTGTTTCTCTGCTGATAATTTTTCGGTTTCATTTTTCCTCCAATCCTCAGTTATAAAAAACATTCCGTGTAAATATTATTCCCTTTTTCAGTTTCATCTTTATAAGGTGTCGAATCCGGAAATGGGAATTTATTTTAATACAAAAAATTATACTTATATAAATACCGGTAAACTGAAAGTAAAAGTTGAGGCAAAATGGAGGTGTTTATTATTATTGTACAAAAAGAGGATTACAAGGTAAGCATCAACACATATACTAAGTAAAAACATATCATTGCCGTTAAAAACACGCAAGAAATGTAACGAATAATTTTTTTAAAGTATAGCCTATCAGAATCTACATGCCGGTTGACTTTAGTCAATTGGTTTTTCAGGTGCTGGTGCAGAGGTAAAAAATTCATTATAAAATCTTTCTGTGTAGTTTATCATTAACTTCTCAATCCTATCATAACTTTGTGAAGCAACAATCAATCCGGCATGACAGCGCTTTCTAAGACGCCATACCACTTCCGGTTCATCGAATGAATTCATATCCGGCCATTCTTGTTTAGCTAATGATTGCAGTATACCGGCATAATTACTTTCTGCTTTAGGAATTTTATACCCGTTGTTAATTTCTAATTTTGCCCATTCTTTCCATAAATTGACACCGGTTGCATGATATACAAGCTCGGCAAGATTAGCACCGCCAACCCTTGCAGATGTTTCTAAAAAATAAAATTTCCCGTTTGCCCCTTTAATAAACTCCGAATGAGAAATACCTTTTACTAATCCCAATGATTTTAAAAGTTCATCATTCATTCTAATAAGTGTTCTTTCATCCTTGGAGCCCCTTTTCATTGTACTGCTTGAAAAGACTCTTCCCTGGTGTGCAACTTCCATCGGGGGTAATCCATATCGACTGGCTATGGCAAACAAAACTTCTCTATTTACTATAATGCTGTCAACGTGATAAATGTTACCATCTATAAATTTTTCCAATAAAAAAAATGATTGTCTGTCTCCTAAAATATTTAAGTTTTGCCATAGTTCTTTTTCATTATTGATTTTTTTAATTCCGATTGCACCGGCTTGCATTCTCGGTTTCAAAACGTATGGCGGTACAACTTCAACAAAAAATTTTTTTATCTTTTCATAGTTTAGTACATGAACAAAAGGTGGAACACTTATCCCGACTTCTTGAGCGCGCATACGCATTGCAAGTTTATCACGAAAGTAACGTGCTGTAGTTTCACCCATACCCGGAATGCGTAAATGCTCGCGTAACCTTGCAGCTTTCTCTACATCAAAATCATCTAATGCTACAATTCTATCAATTTGTTCTTCGCGCGCAAGAAAACTTACAGCATTTATCATGTGATCAATATTCCATTCTTTATTTACATCGGGCATATAAAATATTTCATCTATACTTTCTTTGGGCCAGGGTGCACCTTGCAGACTTTGCGAAGTGAGTAAGAGAACTTTACATCCTTCTTCTTTAGCTTGCCTCATAAAATCGAACCCTTTTTCATAACTTGAGATGCAGAGTATAGTAAGTTTATTAGACGTCATTTTTACATTCCTTCTAATCTTCAATTCATTTTAACTAATATCCGGTAATAACTCAATCATTTTATTGGAAGAAAATGATCGTAGAGACAGAATATTAGCTAAAATTCAGTATCTAATTTTCTTAAATTTGCTTTGCAATTTTTACATTATTTTATGGAAAGGATCATTTGTGCTGAAAACTGCTGTTGTACTCTTCAACCTTGGCGGACCGGATTCACTCGAATCGGTTGAGCCGTTTTTATATAACCTCTTTTGTGATCCCGATATTTTTAAGCTTCCGTTTGGACAAAAACTTTTTGCAAAAATTATTTCAAGCAGACGCTCGCCAAAAGTCGTTGAAGAATACAAATTGATCGGCGGCAAATCGCCATTGAACGAGTGGACAGAACTACAACGCTCGATGCTCGAAGACTCATTAAGAAAAAATAATTATGATGTCGATGTTCATTCAGCTATGCGTTACTGGAAACCGCTTACACAAGAAACA
This sequence comes from Melioribacter roseus, assembly GCA_020723165.1. Classification (GTDB taxonomy): domain Bacteria; phylum Bacteroidota; class Ignavibacteria; order Ignavibacteriales; family Melioribacteraceae; genus DYJK01. The sequence goes on from DYJK01000133.1 coordinate 4,918, forward strand.
GTAATAAAAGTTGAAAACGGTAAGTACAATAAAATTATTCTGCTTCCGCTTTATCCTCATTATTCCATTACAACAACCGGTTCTTCATTTCATGAGTGGAAAAGACATTACACACATGACACATCAAAATTAGTTTATGTTGAGAGTTACCAAACAAACGAGAAATATGTTGCGGCAATTAACGAACGAATTGATGACTCGCTTTTGAAATTTCCCGAAGAAGTACGAAAAGATGTTCAGCTTGTTTTTAGTGCGCACGGTACGCCGGTTAGTTTGGTAAAGAACGGAGATCCGTACAGTCACCAAATTAAAGAAACAATGAATGCCGTAATGACCGCACGAAATAATTCACACGAATATCATTTGTGTTTTCAAAGCAAAGTTGGACCAATGAAATGGCTTGAACCGGCAACAGCTAAAATGATTGAAGAACTTGCATCACAAAACAAAAAAAATTTGTTGATTATCCCGGTCAGTTTTGTTTCCGATCATGTGGAAACCTTATTTGAATTAAATATTGAATACAGACACGTTGCGGAAAGAGTAGGAATAGAAAATTACGTTGTGATGACCGGGCTGAACGATTCAAAATTATTTGTTGATGCTTTGAAAAATATTGTCAAACAAAAATTATAAACATGAAAAAAGTTACAATACTCGGCGCCGGAATTTCCGGACTTGCAACTGCATATTGGCTTCACAAAGATGGATACGATGTAACGATCCTCGAGGCTAAAGGCGAAGCCGGCGGCGCGATGGAAACTATTCGCGAAGACGGTTTCTTAATTGATTTCGGTCCGAACAGCGGACTCGAAACTACTCCGCTCATTCACGAGCTTGCAGATGAAGTTGGCTTATCAAGCGAAATGATTTACGCAAACGAATCGGCAAACAAACGTTACATTTTGCGTAACAATGAACTTTATCCTTTGCCGACTACACCGCAGGCGTTCATCAAAACAAAATTGTTTTCTACAAAAGCAAAATTGCGCGTAGCGGCAGAGCCGTTCATCGGGAAATCAAACGATGGATATTATCAAAGCATGGCTCAGTTTGTGCGCAGAAGATTGGGACAAGAATTTTTGGATTACGCAATCGATCCGTTCGTAAGCGGCGTGTTTGCCGGCGATCCGAATAAACTTAGTGTTAAATCTGCTTTCCCGAAACTTTACCGGCTCGAAGAAGTTTACGGCGGACTTGTGAAAGGAATGATCAAAGGTGCGAAGGAAAGAAAACAGCGCGCTGAACAATCAAAGCAAAGTGCAAAAATGTTCTCGTTCGTGAACGGTATGCAAAGTTTTCCAAAAGCAATTGCCGAACAACTGAAAGAACATGTTCTGTACGGGTGTAGAGTGACGAACGTAGAGCGTGCTTCGACGGAGCTCAGCACTAAAGGATGGAAAGTGTTGTATGAAAAAGATGGTAAGCTGAATGAAATAATTTCGGATTATATTTTATCAACTATTCCGGCACACACGGCTTCAAAAATTTTTTCTTCTTTGGATAAAGAATTTGTGAATCATGCAGATAATATTTTTTATCCGCCGGTAATGATTTTGTATCTTGGATTTAGAAAAGATCAAATCGCCCGTCCGCTTGACGGTTTTGGTTATTTGATTCCGTCAAAAGAACAAAAAATTTTTCTCGGCTCAATATGGAGTTCTACAATATTTCCAAATCGCTGTGATGACGACAAAGCCGCATTTACATTGTTTATCGGCGGTGCGCGCTCGCCTAATCTTTTTGAAATGGAGAAAGAAAAACTGATTGATAAAGTTCTGCATGAATTCAAAGAGATTACAAAAGTTAACGGCGAACCTATTTTTATGAAAGAGCGAATGTGGCAGAAAGCGATTCCGCAATACAACATCGGCTACATAGAACACGAAAATTATTTTGATAAATTTGAGAAAGATAATCCGGGAATTTTCATTGGAGGCAATTTCCGCGGCGGTATTTCCGTTGGCGATTGCGTGAAAAATTCCGAAATAGTTTTTAACAAAATTAAATCCTCCGTGCCTCTGTGACTCTGTGGTTATTTTTCACCACAAAGACACAAAGACACAGAGAAGGAGAAAACATGGCTTTGTTTCCCACAAAAAGATTGAGACGATTAAGATACAACTCAACTGTTCGCAATATGGTTCGTGAGACAATCTTAACAAAGAATGATTTAATCTACCCGTTGTTTGTTGTGCCGGGTACAAAAATTAAAAAAGAAGTGAGATCGATGCCCGGTGTTTATCAAATGTCCGTTGATGTTGTTGCTGAAGAATGCAAAGAAGTTGAGAAGCTTGGCATTCCGGCAGTAATTCTTTTTGGCATTCCCGATCACAAAGACGAAGTTGGTTCCGGCGCTTACGATCCGAACGGAATAATTCAACAAGCTGTTCGTGCAATTAAAAAAGAAGTGAAAAGATTATTAGTGATAACTGATGTATGTTTGTGCGAATATACTTCGCACGGACATTGCGGTGTTTTGCACGGAGAAGAAATATTAAACGACGAAACTGTTGAACTGCTTGTTAAGGAAGCCGTATCACACGCACAAGCCGGTGCAGACATTATCGCTCCTTCGGATATGATGGACGGACGCGTTGGTGCAATCCGAAAAGCGCTCGATGAAAATGGGTTCACAAATATTCCGATTATGAGTTACGCAGTGAAGTATGCATCAGGATTTTACGGACCATTTAGAGATGCCGCAGAATCCGCCCCGGCATTCGGCGACCGCCGCTCGCATCAAATGGATACAGCCAACAGTGCCGAAGCTCTCCGCGAAGCAGAAAGCGATATCGAAGAAGGCGCAGATATAATTATGGTTAAACCGGCCGGTGCGTATCTCGATATTATCTGGCGGGTTAAAGAAAAATTTGGAATGCCGACCGCGGCATATCAAGTCAGCGGTGAATATGCAATGATTAAAGCCGCCGGAAAAAATAATTGGATTGACGAAGAACGCGTTATGATTGAATCGCTCACTGCAATTAAACGTGCCGGTGCAGATATGATTCTAACTTATTTCGCAAAAGATGTTGCAAAATTTTTAGATAGCTCGAAATAACAAGAAAAACTTTCTTGCTCTTTCCCATGTTCTTAATCTTGATCTTTATTTGAAGAAGGGCAAGAGCATCAGCAAGAGTTTACCCGCCGAGGTGGATTAACCCGCCGCTTTTTGGCGGGCAAGATTATTTGTAATTGTAGAAGACAAAGTTTTTATGCAAAGTAATAATTCCGATGTCGATGTTTCTCCGATAGTAATTCCACCCGAAGATGGAAGCGTTAAGAGATTCTTTCCGAAACTAAAAACAAAATTTAGTATCAGGAATACTTTTGCCGCGTTAAAGTACCCGAACTATCGTTTGTGGTTTTGGGGACAAATGATTTCCCTTTTCGGATCGTGGATGCAGTCAACTGCACTCGCCTATTTTGTTTTTGAGTTAACACACTCACCGGCATTTTTAGGATACGCTGGATTTGCAAGCGGTATTCCGGCTTGGCTCTTTACTTTTTATGCCGGCGTTGCCGCCGACCGCTACCCGCGCAAAAAAATTATTGTTTACACACAAATCGGAATGATGACGATTGCAATTGTACTTGCTCTTTTAACATTCACAAATGTCATCCAGCCGTGGCACATACTTATACTTGCATTCTTTTCGGGCATTGCAAATGCATTCGATGCACCGGCACGTCACGCATTTGTGAATGAACTTGTTGACAAAGAAAATCTCGTAAACGGAATTGCGCTCAACTCAACAATGTTCAATACGGCAACGGCAGTTGGTCCGGCGCTCGGTGGAATTATTTACGCACTGTTCGGTCCCGGCTGGTGCTTCACTTTGAATGCAGTTTCTTTTCTCGCAGTGCTTGTAAATTTATTCCAGATGAAATTGAAACCGGTAGAATTGAACCACAACGGCAATTCTGTTTTGAAGGATGTTAAAGAAGCATTCGAGTATTTGCGAACTGAGAAAGCAATTTTTTCTGTTCTGTTAATTACATCGATGCTTAGTTTTTTTGGAATGGGACTTGTCACATTGTTTCCGGCATGGGCGGTAAAAATTCTTCACGGCGATTCAACAACAAACGGTTTTCTGCAATCGGCACGCGGAGTTGGTGCAGTACTCTCTGCGTTAATCATCGCAACAATTAATCGTTACATTGTGCGCGGAAAATATTTGACATTCAGTGTTGCATCTTTGCCGGTATTGCTTCTTCTCTTTTCTTTCAACCGCTCGCTGTTTATTTCGCTCTTTCTGCTTGTGTTAATCGGCGGAATAATAATTACGCAGTACAATCTTTCTAACGGTTTGATACAAACAATCGTTGAAGAAAAATACCGGGGAAGGGTTCTGAGTTTTTACACATTCACTTTTTTTGCACTCTATCCGCTCGGTTCATTGTGGATTGGAATGATTGCCGAACACTTCGGCACTCCAACGGCTGTAATGGTTAATGCTGCAATACTATTCTTGTTTTACTTTCTTATAAAAATTTATTCACCGAAACTTTCATCGCTGGCTTAAATTCGTTTTGTGAATTAAAAAAGAAGAGTGCAAACTGTTAAAACAGTTATATAGGCGTGAGTTGGTTTTATTAACACCCGGCTTTAGAGTCTGTTGCTTAAGTTAAATTTTTCAATCTATGTTTTAGATAAAAACA
>DYJK01000134.1 GCA_020723165.1 Melioribacter roseus
TGGTAGATGGGAAAAAGTGTAAGTGGACATACTTTGTAAAAATTGTTGCCACGCCACTTGACGCCTATAAAACCGGCAACGTTTGGTATAATGCAGATGGAGTAGAAATTGGTCCGGTGATATGGGGAGATTTTGCAATTATCCAGGAAGTATATAATGATCCATGCAGCGGTTACCATGGGAAATTATATGTAAGCCCGGATCATCCCGGTTTGGGTGGATGGTAATTTTTTATTGAGGAGGTGAATAACCTCCTCAAATTTTTTTCTGTTGCCTACTTAATAATTTTGTCGCCAATAACTTCAAAAAAGTAATTTAGTATTCAACTCTCACCTTGTTTTAATTATATTTCTTCTGCTAATAAAACATGCTGATGAAAAACTATAAATTTTTAACACTAATTTTTTCTATCCTGATTATTATAACTGTTCTGTTGATACATTTCTTAAATATTGAAGCGGTTAAAATTTATACATTCACTTATATCATTTCCTCATTGATATTTCTAATATTTAGTTTTTGTCTTCAAAAAACAAAATTCAGTACTAGGGAGTTATTCCTAATCATTTCTATAGTATTTCTAGCAAAGTTAAGTTTTTTGAATACTCCGCCAATCGGCTCGGAAGACGTCTACCGTTATATATGGGATGGTAAACTTCAAGCAAACGGAATCAACCCGTATCAATATATACCTAATGATCCCGGGTTAAACCATTTACATTCAGAGCTGCTTCCGGCGAAGGTAAATTTTCCTGATCTAAAAACAATCTATTTCCCGTTCAGTGAATGGTTTTTTTACATCGCTTATAAAATAAGCGGCGAAGCTGTATGGGGATTTAAACTAATACTTCTGCTTTTTGAAATCTTAACAATTTTATTTATCTACTTACTGTTACAGAAATTAGGGAAAGAGACAAAATACATTTTGCTATATCTTTTATGTCCACTCACAATATTTCAATTTTCGATCGATGCACATCTTGACGGACTTGGGATAACATTATTAGCAGCAGCTTTATATTTTTATTTCTCGAATAAGAAATTTATATCTCTAATATTTCTTGGTATCTCTTTATCAATAAAACCGATCGGGATTCTTTTTCTACCGGTTTTGTTCATAGAACGTAAAAAAGTCTTTGAAAAAATTTCTATTATTGTCTTGCCCCTTCTGGTATTTGGGATTCAATTTATTCCTTACATATTTACGTCAAATCCGTTTGAAGCTTTATTTGTTTATACAGCCAATTGGTCATTCAATGGATTTATCTTCAAACTGTTTTATATTTTTATACAGAATAATCAAACCACTAGATTGATTTGCAGTCTTCTGCTGATAGTCGTTCTTATCCCTATTTATTTAAGTAAGAAAGAGATTTTATCAAAATTTTATTTTGCAACATTACTACTTTTTATTTTCTCGCCGGTAGTACATCCATGGTACATCGGGTGGATAGTTCTGCTTACATCAATAACACAGTTCAAAAGCGGGATTATGTTTGCGGCTCTTAGCAGCTTAACGTCTGTCACGATTTATTATTATGTGATAGATGGAAACTGGAGTGACTATTGGCCGGTTTTAATACTAGAATATTTGCCGGTAATGTTTTTTATTATTATCGAAATATTCTCTAAGGATAAACTAGCTGTTCAAACATTTAATAATGGTAAAATTGAAGTGTGATCATTTTTAGAATTTCTCATTCAAGGATTCATCTCAACAAAATATCAAAAGATTACCGCATCTGTTCGTATAACACAAACACTTTGGCATACTTTGATAACATAGTTTCTTAACCTAACAGCTATCCAATTATAACAACACTCTGAATAATATTTATAAAGTTGCTGCTATTTGATGGTGCAATCATACTGGGCAATTATTTCTTGGACAATATATTACAAATAGAACATTGAGATTTTATATACCACTTTACTTTTAAATTTTATGTTTTGATTGATATCGAATGACCAATAATAATATCATAATAAGTCTTTTTGTATTCTAATTTTAAAATAATTTTTGTCGTTGCATCACTTTGTTTATTGACAAAATAAATAAGGAGAACTAATTTTCATTTGTAGATCACTCTAATACGATCAATCTACTTAGTAAATTTTAATTATATAACTAAGTGGAACATTAGATGCTAAAGAAAGCATCATACAAAGCAATAAAACCTACACCAATTATACTAACTACCCACTACTGTAATTATCCGAACAACCTTCCGAGAATTACTAATATTTACATAAATATTATTCAGCCGCATCTTTCATGTTTTAGATATTACAACATTAATAACGATCACATTAATAAAAGTTTACCGAATAAATAATAGCTTCAACTAAACTTACGTGAGTTGTTATTTATCATCGTATGTGATCAGTAAAAGATTCTACACATTAAAGGAGAAATTAAGGATGAATCGTACAGAATATTTCTTAATCTTATTAGCTCTTGGTTCTCTGTGGGGCTTTTTTGAAATGATTTCACTACCGGTTTTTATTTTATGTTCGATCGGATTGTTATTTCTTTTCCTAGGCAGAAAATTAGTTGATATCCCGGGCACCAGTATTATCATTGGATTAATCGTTTGTTTCTACAAGACATATGGCAATAATTTTTTTATTTGCCAGTGGGCTGGTGTAATGGGGCTCGCTATTTCATTTGACCTCTACACAAGCTTTCTATTCAAATCAAACTGGCAAAAGACTATTAACACTTTTTTAATTGGTATAATAACAAATGTCTCTTCCCTCTTCATTTTTGTTTTTGTGGTAGTTATAGTATTTAGAGAACCCAACTGGATAGCCGGGGGTTTAGATAGAATAATTAACTACTCTCTGTATAGCATTTTACCGGCAGCAATAATCAGTGGATTACTTACATCGCACATCGGTTCTTATGTTGGCTCGAAGCTTAAGGGACTTAACGCTGTAATCCCGAAAAAATTATTGCCCGGAATTTATTTAACCGCAACAATTTTATTATGGATCGCAGCATCAATTAATTGAAATATTTAATCTTCATTACAGTATAAAAATGTTAGCGGATAAAAAAATAATTCTTAGAGAGTACTCTAAGCATGATAATCTTCAAAATTCACTACCGGTTCAAGAACCTGATTGGATCGCAAACGAAACAATATTAACTATCACTGTTAATAATGAATCATTAACAAGCTTTTCGTGCAGTCCGGATAATCTTGAAGAGATGGCTGTTGGATTTATTTTCACAAGCAATATTATTTCATGCCTTGATGAAATTAACGAAATAAAATTTTGTAGGGAGGGCAACAAAGTTGCTTTTCAATTAAGAGAAAATAATTCGTTCGATAATAAAATCTGGCAGAAACATCAAACAATTACTTCGGGATGTGGTCAAGGAAAATCTTTTAATACAGAGATGACAATAAAATCGATAAAAAGAAATACGGAATCGATTCACTTTAGCCCTGATCATATTTGTGAATTATTTTCTGATCTCAGGAACATATCGCAAGGTTATAAAAATACCGGTTGCATTCACATAGCAGCATTAATTAAGCAGAGCGGTCCATCAATTGTGCGCGAAGATATTGGCAGACATAATGCAATAGATAAAGTGATTGGTGCCGGTCTAAGATTAAATTTTGATTTCTCAAAATATATTTTATGCTGCTCAGGCAGAATCTCATCGGATATGATATTGAAAGCCGGGCGTGCCGGTATCCCCATAGTCGCTTCACGGGCAGCCCCGACAAGTCTTGCTGTTGATATCTCAAATGAAATAGGTATTACTCTTATTGGTTTTGTACGCGGAAATAAATTCAATATTTATACCCACGCTAATCGTGTTTCATCTTCATTAACAATTGATGAAAGTACAGAAGAATATATTAAAGAAAATAGTATTGCATTAACTAATTAGCATTAATTAACCTATGGAGATTAAATGAGAACAAAATTGGCAGTTGTACTTTTTGTAGTGATTAATTTTTCATTACTCGCTCAAGGATTAGAATTAAAACCTTACGGCTTTGTTAAAGGCGATGCGGTCTATTCATCAAAAGGAGTTCTCTCTTTCGGTAATCCAAACTTATCCTCGCCTCAAATCGCAAATGGTGTTGATGAATCTGCTGTTGGCTTTACAGCGAAACATACTCGTTTCGGTTTAAAAGGTTTTACCGGGACAGATATCAAAGTTGGCGGTGTTATCGAATTAGATTTTTTCAGCGCAAACGGATTCGATTCTAATGTTAATCCAAGAATTAGACTCGCATATGCTTCTGTTGCATGGGATAATCTCGAGTTAAGATTCGGGCAGCAATGGGATATTTATTCACCTCTTAATGCAACAACAAATAATACAAATGGTAATCTATGGTTTGCCGGTAATTTAGGATTCCGCCGGGGTTCAATTCAACTCCATTACAAAATTCCGGCAGAAGGATTTGAACCAATGGTACAACTCGCATTAGCTGAAGCTGTTAGGGAAACCGGCACCGGAATTGGCGATGATAACAAAGCCGTACTGCCGATGATCCAGGGCAGATTTTCGGCAAAATTTTTAGAGAATAAAACAGTTGGAATCTACTTTATCTATTCTTCTTTTACTCCTAAGCCCGATACTTCTTCATTCGATTACACCTCTTCGGGATTCGGTGTTGATTTTACTCTCCCCTTCCATAAATATTTTGAAGTTCACGGTGAATTGAACATGGGAACCAATCTAAATAATTCCGATCTCTTTACAATTGCCGGTAAAGGTAAAAAAGATGATGACCGGAAGAACTTAAGTTTCTGGGCTAACATAACTTCAAAAATTTCGGACAAATTTAATTTTGTTCTCGGTGTTGGCGTAGATAAAAACCAAACTGATAATCTTTCCAATGGTGCAACCGAACAGAATATGATGATTTATGGCGACTTGATATTCCCTATTACAAAAGAATTTTCAATTGCAATGGAGTTAGGGAATATAACAACAAGTATTAAAGGATCGGATGATAGAACTGCCCTTATCGGAATTTTATCCGGCAAAGTAAATTTCTAACTTAATTAAGGAATTGCCTTGAAGCAGATAAATTCAATCGAAGATAATTTGGAAATATTGGAACCATTCATTTCCGGGCTTAATAAATATTTAGAGAAAAGCCGGTCACTTTCCTTATTTAAAAAACTGCCTATACGCGATGATAAAGAGAATATCAACGATAGGTTATTGGAGGGAAGTTATTTATTCAGTCCTTGCGGTGTAGAATTACGGGAGAGTGAATGTAATTCCCTTGCGTTAGAATTGATCGATTTGCTGAAACTTCACTTGACTGATCGGGCAGACGAGATAAACACAATAAGTGACCATCTCCTTAATGAAAAAATCAATCCTCACAGTATTATTCTATCAACAATAAAAAATGAAGGGAATGAAATTCGCAAGAAGATTCGTCAATTAAACCTTCCGGAAGATTTATTCACATTCTTTTTAATTTATCTTGCACGCCCATTCAGGGAACAAGCGGCTTCATACTTATTAGAAAAGATAGAAAAACTAATATGGCTATATGGTTATTGCCCCGTTTGCGGCCACTGGCCGGTTCTTGCTCATATAAACGAGGAAAGCGGAGAAAGAACATTATGGTGTGTTTGCTGCAATACAAAGTGGAAATTCAAAAGAACACAATGTGCTTTCTGTTTGAATGAGAATCACGAATCTCTCGAAATCATTAGTCCGGTTAATGAAGAATCGTACCGGATACATGCATGCAAAAAATGCAAAAGATATTTGAAAGAAATAAAAAGCAATAATGATGCAATGAACTTCCAGTTCGATAAAATGTACCTTGGTACAGTTCCGCTCGATATGATTGCAGAAAAACAAGGATACATTCAGGAATCAATACTAACTGTCCGGTATGATAATCCAGCCGGGAATGAATTACTCATGTATCGTCAAAAAGCAATTAAAGAGAAAATTAGCATTAACTAAATGAAAAAGGATAAAGTTTAACAAAAACGAAAAGGAAATCGCTTATGAAAATATCTCGACGTGGCTTTTTAGGTGCAGCCGGCACCGGCACTCTTGGAGGGGTAATTTCGCTCTTCGGTGTTCCTAAAAGTGTTAAAGCAGCTGAGATACCTGAAATTAAAACCGTGCAAACAACTGAAAGCACAACCATCTGCCCGTTTTGTGGCGTTGGATGCGGTCTAATTGTTTCTGCACGAGAAGGCAAAGTGATCAACATCGAAGGCGACCCTGATCATCCGATCAATGAAGGATCGCTCTGTTCAAAAGGTATGGCGCTTTACCAGCTTGCTGTTAATGAAAGACGGCTCAACAAGGTTAAGTATCGTGCACCCGGGAGTCCGGAGTGGGAAGAAAAATCATGGGATTGGGCTCTCACTGAAATAGCAAAACGTGTTAAGAAAACGCGTGATGCAACTTTTGTTGCCAAAGAAGATGGCAAGATAGTTAACAGAACCAACGGGATCGCTTGCCTTGGCGGTGCCGCTCTCGATAATGAAGAATGTTATCTCTATTCAAAATTTGCAAGATCGCTTGGTGTTACTTATTTAGAACACCAGGCGCGTATATGACACAGTTCAACAGTGGCCAGTTTGGCTGCTACGTTTGGACGGGGTGCAATGACAAACCATTGGATTGACATAATCAATGCTGATGTTGCCATGGTTATGGGTTCTAATATTGTTGAAAACCATCCTATTGCCTCTAAATGGCTTACACGTGCCAAAGAAAGAGGTGCAGTAATTATTAATTGCGATCCACGTTATACAAGAACCTCCTCTTTTGCAGATATCTATTGCAAATTCAGAAGCGGAACTGATATCGCTTTTGTAAACGGGATAATAAATTATGCGTTGGAAAATGATTTTATCAATAAGGACTACGTTCTTGACTATACAAATGCTTCATTTTTAATTTCTGAAAAATATTCTTTCAATGACGGGTTGTTCAGCGGATACAACAATGATACCCGTGCCTACGATAAAACCAACTGGGCTTACGAGCTTGACGGAAGCGGACTTCCCAAAAAAGATTTATCATTACAACATCCGCGTTCTGTTTTCCAGTTGATGAAAAAACACTTCAAAAGGTATGACATCGATACAGTTTGCATAATTACCGGCGCCCCCAGAGATATTTATGAAAAAGTCTGCCGCACATATACATCTACATGGGCAAAGAATAGAGTTGCAACCTGGTTATATGCAATGGGTACAACGCAACATACACACGGTACTCAAAATATCCGGTCATATTCCATTCTTCAATTATTGTTAGGTAATGTTGGGCTTGCCGGCGGCGGTATTAATGCTTTGCGCGGTGAATCAAATGTTCAGGGTTCAACAGATATGGGATTATTATTCCATCTTTTACCCGGCTATCTTGCTTCACCAACAAAAGCAGATCAGACCTTAGAAGATTATAAAAAGAATAACACACCAAAAACAAACGATCCTAAATCTGCTAACTGGTGGGGCAACTATCCAAAATACATTACTTCCCTATTGAAAGCATTCTATGGAAATAATGCAACACCTGAAAATGATTTTGGTTTTAATTATCTGCCTAAACGAAGTGCAGATTATTCTCACATATCATTATTTGAAACGATGTATTCAGGAAAAATAAAAGGATTGTTTTTGTTCGGTCAAAATCCGGCTGTTGGCGGGCCAAATACAAACAAAGAAAGAAAAGCACTCGATAAGTTAGAGTGGATGGTTGCTGTGGATATTTTCGAAACAGACACTTCTGTTTTCTGGAAACGGCCCGGTGTTAACCCGGCTGATAATCAAACCGAAGTATTTCTTCTACCGGCTTGTTCATCAATAGAAAAAGAAGGGAGTGTATCCAACAGCGGCAGATGGGTACAATGGCGTTATAAAGCAGTTGAACCGATCGGCGAATCAAGATCAGACCTTTGGATACTTGATGCTTTACATAAAGCAGTTAAAAAAGAATATGCAAAAGACGGTATTTACAGAGAACCGATTTTAAATCTAAGCTGGAATTACGGAAACGGAGATGAGATTGATTTTCATAAAGAGCCGGATGTTCATTTTGTAGCACGTGAAATAAATGGAGGGTTTGTACAGAATAAAGAAGTTATGATTTTGAAAGATTTGAAATCTTTCAAGAAAGGTGATCAAGCTCCTTCCTTTGCAGCGCTGCAAGATGATGGTTCTACAAGCTGTGGTTCATGGATTTACTGTGGCTCGTATCCCGGGCACATACCGGAAAAAAATAATATGGCCCGTCGTAAGAAAAAAGATGCAATAAACAATATTGGATTGTATCCAGAGTGGGCTTGGTGCTGGCCCGTTAATCGTAGAATTATTTACAATCGCGCTGCAGTAGATCTTCAAGGAAAACCTTTAGATCCGAAACGATGGGTTATAAGATGGAATGAAAATACCCAGAAATGGGAAGGCGATGTTCCCGATGGACCATGGCCGCCAAACGACAAATATCCATTCATCATGAAACCCGATGGACATGCATGGCTCTTCGCACCAAACTTAAATGACGGACCTCTTCCCGAACATTATGAACCTCTCGAAAGTCCGGTCGATAATTATTTGTCGAGCCAGCAAGTAAACCCGGCTATCAAACTTTGGTATAAGGTAAATCCGGAAGGTAACCCGATTGGTGATGCAACAAAATATCCAATTATTGGAACAACATACCGGGTAAGTGAACATTGGCAAGCCGGTGCGATGACACGCAATATTCCATGGCTTGCGGAATTAGTACCAGATGTATTTGTTGAACTCGGTTATGAACTGGCAAATCAAAAGAGTATAAAAAATGGAGACCGGGTTGTTGTTGAAACAGCGCGTGGATCGATGGATGCTTACGCACTTGTGACAAGGCGTTTTCAACCTTTCCATCTCAACGGCAAAGTAGTTCACGAAGTTGGAATAATCTGGCATTTCGGATACAGCGGTTTAGCAAGAGGAGACAGCGCAAATCTACTTACATCTCACATTGGTGATGCTAATACAATGATACCGGAATACAAAGCTTTCCTCTGTGATGTTAATAGAAAAGAAGGAGGTGCGGTATGAAAGCACTACTTATCGATTCAACCCGATGTATAGGATGCCGCGCATGCCAGGTTGCTTGTAAAGAATGGAATGAGTTAAATGCTGAAGAGACAATATTCTTTGCCGGTAAAGGATATCAGAATCCATCCGATCTATCACCGAGTACATGGACATTAATAACATACAATGAAGTTGAGATCAACAACCGCTTCGATTGGGTGTTTGGTAAGATGCAATGCTTCCATTGCAATGTACCGGCATGTGCTTCAGCTTGCCCGGTTAGTGCATTAGAAAAAACTGATGCCGGTCCGGTGATCTATCATGCTTCTATTTGTCTTGGATGCCGTTATTGTCAATTAGCTTGTCCATTTAAAGTACCCAGGTTCGAATGGAATAAAATAATCCCTGAAATTACAAAGTGTACGATGTGTGCTGATAGAATTAATGCCGGTATGGAACCGGC
>DYJK01000135.1 GCA_020723165.1 Melioribacter roseus
CGATCCCGGAGTAATCAATTTTTTTAATTAGTGCATGAGAAGAGTTCGTACGAACCATCACGCCGTATAATTCTCCATCGAAACGGAAATCATCAGCATACTTTGCTTTCCCGGTTACTTTTGCTAATCCATCCTGGCGTACAACCGGTTTACCGACAATATTAAATTTTTGCTTCGTCAATCTTCTTACTTATAGAGTGAAAATAATTTCTTCCCTTGTTTGTATACTTCTTTGAAAGTTTCAGTTTCGTCAATATTTACAAGCTGATAATCTTTCATCAAAAAACTTCCTTCTTGAATAACCGATTTAATATTTCTCTCGAGTGCACCGTAAATGAAATGACCCCAATAATTTTCTTCCGAGATTGGAGTCGGGGGAACGTAATCCCAAATAATGAAATCCGCTCTGTTTTTCTCTTCGAGGTTCGTAAAATCTTCAAAATATTTTTTTACAAATATGATTTGATCGAAATATGATTTTACAAACAACCGGAACGAATCAGCCATACTGTTTTGTTGATTCCTCATTAAAAGAAAATACTGTTTCATCGATTTGGCAATATTTGCATGCATTCCATCGGTGCCAATCAAAATCGGAATAGTAACAGGTACGTTTGAATATTCCGGCAGTCCGACTGCATTATTCATATTCGAATCGGGATTATAAACCAACGCACCACCGCTTTCGGCAATCTGAAAATATTCCTTCTCGTTAAGATAAACACCATGACCCAAAATACTTTTCTGATTGAGAAGTTTATTCTTTAAAAGACGCTTCACCGGAAATTGGTCTGTGTATTGTTTGCTTAAAACGCGGTCACTTTTATCTTCGCATAAGTGAATGTGGATTCCAACTTCGTATTTCCTCACAAGCTCTGAAGCTTCGGCAAGAGTATCATCCGAAAGTGTGAAAGAGGCATGTAGCCCGAGAAGTGATTTCAGATTGGTGCCTGAATAATTTTTCAAAAAGTTTATGTTTTCCTCTAATCCACTTTTTGATAATGCCGCCCCATTACGGTCTGTCGTTTCAAAACAGAGAGCACCGCGCATATTATTTTCGATCAGAGTCTCAGCAATTTTGCCTAAACTTCCATCGGCTGCATTTGGAGAAGAATGATGATCAAAAATATATGTGACGCCGCATTTAATCGCTTCAATCACCGACATTTTTGCCGATGCTTCAACCATTTCGAGTGTTAGTTTTTTATCGAGATCCCACCAAAGATTTTTTAGAACATTTTGAAAATTGTTCATTGGTTTATTGATCGGCAAACCTTTTGCGAGACGGGAATAAAAATGATCGTGAAAATTTACAAGCGGTACCGTTAACAATCTTCCACCGGCATTATAATAGGTATTCTTCGGCGATGTTTTCCTTTCTATATAATTATTAAAACTATGCTTGTATATTTTGCTGATCTTTCCATGTTCAATTTCCAAATCACCGAAAACCGGGATCACTCTATTACCGTTAATTTGACATATCCATGCATTAGAAATTTTATAAGAATTTTTCTTGGCCATTTTTTAATTCACCGGGATAAATTTTCCGTAATCAAAAGAATCTGGTAAAGGTTCGTTGACATCATAAATTTTCTTACCGCGTAAAAATGTTTGTTGAGTAACTGCATTAAAAAAGATTCCTTCAAACGGTGTATACTTGCCTTTACTGTGCATATTTCTTGCTTCTGTTGTTTGGGCGCTCCATAAATCGATCAAACAGATATCAGCATCATACCCGGCTTCCAATTTGCCTTTACCTTTGATGTTGAGATGCTGTGCAATGTTTGTGGAAAGAAGATCAATTGTTTTCTCAAGAGAAATCTTTTCTTTCAAAAATCCCTCGCTGAATAAAAATGGAACTCTGTGTTCCACCCCCGGAATACCCCCGTAGATTTCCAGGAAGTTTTGCGAAGATTTTTCTTGTTCGGGGTTACACCCGGCGTGATCTGTTACAACAAATAAAATCGAGCCGTCATTCAATCCTTCCCAAAGTGCATCGCGGTCTTTCTCACATTTAACCGGGGGAGCTGTCTTCAAATAGTTTTTAATTTTCTCATTCTCAAAATCCTTCTGTGTGAAGTAAAGATAATGAGGGCATGTTTCAGTTGTAAAATGAAGTTTGGATAACTGCGCTTTTTTAATTTGATCAAGACCAAGTTTTGAACTCAAGTGAACGACATGTGTTTTACAATTAACTTTTCTTGCAATTGAAATCAATCGGTCAATTGCAACTGCTTCCGATCTTGCATCTCTGCATTCGCAATAAGCTTTCCAATCATTTCTGTTTGTATTCTTAAATTTTATTTCGCGTGATGAGATTAACTCTTTATCCTCAGCATGAACTGCTAATGGTTTGCCGGTTTTTTCAATTACGCGTGCTGCTATTTCCATTTGCCGTTCGGTAAGATCGGTAAATAATTCCATGCCCGATATAAAATAAACTTTGAACCCGGCGACCCCGGCATTGGCGAGTTCCAGAATGTTTTTCTCTACTTCGTCTTCGTCAAAATTTCTACCCGATATACCGCCCCAGAATGCATAATCAACAATACTTTTCCCTTTAATTGCTTCTTGTTTTGTTCTAAAATTTTCCAGCGATGTAACCGGGGGAATTGAAGTGCACGGCATATCGATCACCGTTGTAACACCGCCCGATGCCGCTGCTTTCGAGCCGTGTTCAAAATCTTCCCGGAACTCAAAACCAGGCGTATCAAAATGAACATGAGAATCTATCGCCCCAGGAATTGCAAGAAGAAAATTTTTCTCTTCTTCAGAAGTAATAACTTGATTTAATATTGCATCCCGTCTTTCTCTAATCTTAAGATCACCCCAGTCATAAAGTTGTTCAGTTTTAGGTTTGACTTCTATGATCTTTTCATCATAAATCAGATCGCAAAGCTGAAGTTTGTTGCCGGCGGCAGAGACCAAAACGTTTTTAGTTATATTTTGATTATCACCCATAAGAAGAATATAGAACACTGACCCACTTCGCCAAAGCTCAGCGAGGCGAGTCTTTATGATCAGTTATAATCATAAAAAATCATAATAATCATATGGACTCGACTTGTCGAAGCGGGTCAGCGTTCTATTCAACTCCAACTTTTTGATTAAATTCTTCTATTAGTTTATTCCAAAGCGGTACAACGGAAAATCTTTCGTGCCAATAATTTTCATCATACCACTGTGCATTTAACTCATCAACGTTTTTGCCTTGCTGTTCGACCCATGTAAAATATTTCAGGTTGTGAATAGCTTTCTTGTCTAAGTAACTAAGCTCTTTGAAATAATCGATGCTTTGATGTTTGATTACCGAGTTCCAATCAACCTCTGCATTCACTTCGGAATATTTTCCCCACGCTTGATTCATTTCATCCAGCCGCGAGCGGTACATGTCAATCGAATCGGTGAAGATTGTGAAGATTATATCATTCTCATTCATCTCGTAATACTTAGCAAGTTTTATTGCCGAGAGCAAATTGCAGATAGACGATATTCCAAGTTCATTCAACTTTTCGATCTTCGTTTCATCAATTCCATTTTTCTTCATCCATTCTTTTCCGGTAGGTTCGTTGAATAATCTCAGCAATCGCAAAGTATCTTCATCATCAATTGCGGCAACGCAGTCTGTATTTTTTACATTATGGATCCAGGGAACGTGTTTATCACCAATCCCTTCAATTCTGTGTCCGCCGAATCCATTCATGAAAAGTGTCGGGCATTGTAAAGCTTCCGAAGCAACAACTTTAACGTGCGGAAATTTTGTGCGCAGATAATCACCGGCACCGATCGTTCCGGCAGAACCCGTAGCACTAATATACCCGCTAAGCCGGCTCTTACTATTTTTCAATTGACCAAAAAGTCTTTCAATTGTATAGCCGGTTACTTCATAATGCCAGATAGAATTACCGAATTGGTCGAATTGATTGAAAACAAGATATTCGTCACTTTGCGCTTCAAGTTCGTGACATTTGTCATAAATTTCTTTCACATTACTTTCACATCCATGTGTAGCATAAATTTCTGCACCCATTTCTTTAAGCCATTCAAATCTCTCACGGCTCATCTCTTCGGGTAAAATTGCAACAGCATGTACTGAAAGCAAAACGGAATTAAACGCTCCTCCTCTACAGTAATTTCCCGTCGATGGCCAAACAGCTTTATGATATTCCGGATTAAATCTTCCGGTAACTAGATAAGGCGCAAGACATCCGTAAGTTGCACCAACTTTGTGTGCACCGGTTGGAAAATATCTTCCAACAAGTCCAATTACTCTAGCTTTTATTCCGGTAATCTCGTGCGGTATTTCAAGATAATTAATTCCACCTATCTTTCCGCTGCTTTTATCATTACACCAATTAATTCTGAAGAGATTAAGAGGATTAGTTTTGTGAAGTCCGATCTCTTTTAATTCGTTTTTAATTTTATCGGGGATTGTTTCAGGTTTTTTTAATTGTTCAAAGGTTGGTAAAATTATTTTTTTTTCTTTACAGCGGCTTATAGCTTTTTTTAGATAGTCACTGTTTTCAACTTCCCACTTCCATTCGTTCATTCAAACTCCCAACAAGAAATTCAGTAATACATATCAAATTTACCTAAAACAGAAATGAGTTGAAACTAGTTAAGGGATAATCAGTCGTTTGAGTGGAGCCACATTAAAACTTTTTCGTTTGTGATAGGAGCGTTATACTTAATTGTCTTTTCCGGACAGAATGTTTTCATCGCATTTATAATCGCAAAGTAAGCACCTATTCCATACATAAATGGCGGCTCACCGATTGCTTTCGATTGAAACGGACCGTATGGATTTGGTTCATCTTCAAGAAAATGTATTTGAATTTCCTTTGGCGCAAAATAAATATCAGGAACTTTGTAAGTAGAAAGAGCATCGGTTATAAGTTTACCTTTTAAATCATAAATAATTTCTTCAAGTGTCATCCACCCGATTCCCTGAACAATCCCTCCTTCAGTCTGTCCACGGTCTGTAACGGGGTGTAAACTTTTGCCGAGATCATGAACAACTTTTACGGAATCGATTTCATAAGTTCCTCTCAAACAATCAACAGTTGCCTCTACAATAGCGGTGCCGTAAACATGATAAGCAAATGCTTTCCCTTTTGATTTTTCCCTATCGAAAAATATTCCCGGCGTTGAGTGATGTGCTTGTGCAGATAAACTTACTCGTTTGAAATATGCAAGTTGAATTAACTTGTTCCAACTCAATTTGGTCGGTTCGTTATCAATACAAACAAATTCATCCTGGATTGATATTGTTCCAACATCAGTTACACTTAATTCATCTGCTGCAACTTTTTTCAACCGCTCTAAAATTAAATTACATGCATCTATTGTTGCGAAGCCGTTTAAATCAGCGCCTTTACTTGCGGCGGTAGGCGATGTATTGGCAACACGTGATGTGTTTGTACTTTGAATTTTTATTCTATCGGGATTAATTGAAAACACACATGAAGCAGCCGAAGTTATTTTCGCATTAACACCTTGCCCCATTTCAACCGCGGCGGTACCAATACCAACACTTCCATCAACATAAACGTGAACAAGCGCGCTTGCTTGATTCATAAATGTAGAAGTGAAAGAAATCCCGAAACAGATCGGCATTAACGCAAAACCCTTTTTCACTAAAATATTTCTTGAATTAAACTCATCAATCTCTTTCCGAATATTACCTAAATCGTAACGGGCTTCTGCATCATCATAACTTTTAAGTGCATGACAATTTTCTGCCCGTTGACCATAAGGAAATTCATCATCTTCTTTTAATAAATTTTTCTTCTGAATAAAATATGGTTCAACCCCAATTACACCAGCAGCTTTGTGAATTGCAGATTCAATTACAAACATTGCTTGCGGACCGCCGAAACCACGAAATGCAGTAAACGGTGGAAGATTTGTCTTACAACTGTATGCCGTGGCTTTTACATTCGGAATGTAATAACTATTTGCAGCATGAAACAAAGTCCGCTCTAAAATTGCAGTAGAAAGATCTGCGGCAGCACCGGCATTTTGGTAATACACTACTTCATACGCCAAAATTTTTCCTTCTTTGTTCAGTCCGATTTTGAAATCAGAAGAATAAGGATGTCGCTTTCCGGTTACCCTCATATCTTCTTGACGGGGTAATATCAATTTAACCGGCTTGTTTAATTTGATTGCCGCTAATGCAGTCATTACTGCCCATGGCGTAGCTTGATCTTCTTTTCCTCCGAACCCTCCGCCCAGCCGCGGAACATCAACTTCGATTTTATTCATCGGGATATTTAAAACACGTGAAGCGATTTTTTGTACTGTTGTTGGTCCTTGAGTGGAAGAAACAATTTTTACACTACCGCCTTCAACCGGGTAAGCAAAACAACCTTGAGTTTCTAAGTATAAATGTTCTTGAGAACCGGATTCAGTTCTTCCTTCAATAATGTAATCACAATCTTTCCATGTACCATCAACATCACCAAGAGAAAAAATTCTTGGCGGAACTATTAAATTTCCTTTCTCAAATGCCTCGCGTGGATCGAAGATTGGTTGCCGTTCATCAATTTCGAGCTTAATTGCCTTTGCACCTTTGTGCGCTTGAATTTTTGTTTCGGCTATTACAAGAGCTACCGGCTGGCCAACATAATGAACTTCTTTTGATGCAAATAATTCTTCATCAAGAATAACATTGCCGATTTGATTTTCACCGGGGATATCACTTGCTAAAATTACCGCCCGAACACCTAAAATATTTAATGCATCACTAAAATCTATTTTCTTAATCTTTCCATGTGCAGATGTTGAATAGAAAACATAACCATAAAGCGTTCCTTCCGGAGTTAAAATATCATCGACAAATTTTGATTCACCTTTAACATGCTGAATTGAATCGTAACTTTTCATACCAATCCTTCTATTTTCACTAAATCAGGAAATAGTTTAATAAAGTGGGCGTAGATCAATTGACGTAGCAAAAGTGATTTATATTCTGCCGAACCGCGAACATCGGTGATAGGAGATATTTCTTGTAATGCAATTTCCGCAGTTTGTTTTACTATATTATTATTAACAGCTCTCCCCAGCAAATAATTTGAAGCAGATTTAAGAAACAAAGGTATTGGCGCAACTCCACCGGCGGCAATACTTGCTTCAATAATTTTATTTTGTTTATAACTAATACCAATCGAAGTATTCACGCTCGCTATATCGAGGTGAATTCTTCGTGATACTTTTTCAAAGTTAAACAAAAAATATTTTCGGGGAATCTTAATTACGATCGATTTTATAAACTCATCTTTCTTCTTTACCGTCTTTTTATAACTAAGGTACAGCTGATTAACCGGAATTATTCTCTCTTGTTTTTTTGAAGCAAGAATTATTTGAGCATTCAAAACAATCAGGATATTTGTTACATCGGCAATCGGTGAAGCATTTACAATATTACCGGCAATTGTAGCGCGATTACGTATTGGAAGCGAACCAAAAAGTTTTAGGTTTCTGTACAGAAAAGGTAAATACTCTTGAATTAAAGATGATGTTTGTAATTCCTCTACCGTTACGGCAGCACCAATTGATATTTCATTTCCCTTTTTTCTTATTTGTCTTAGGTCCTCATTTTCAGAAACAAACTCGTAGTTAGATTCCAATAATTCTTCCCATTTCTGGACATACAGATCAGTACCGCCGGAAATTATATGCCGAGTATTAACTTTATATTCACTTCTATTTTTATTCAAAATGTTCTTACTCAGTTTCTCTAGTTTTTTATCTATATCAAGAAAATACCGGGGGAGTAGATTAGCAGAAATTAATAACTCTATTCTGTTCTTCCTCTCTGAAGGAAGAGACTCCATAACAGTAATAACATTTCCGATGGCACGTTTTATACCGGTATAACCGGTGCATCTGCAAATATTTCCGCCAATAAATTCAATTGCACTATCGATATTATAATGATCATTCTGCAAAAAATAATTAGTAATAGAGATGATAAATCCCGGCGTACAAAATCCGCATTGTGTCCCTCCTTCATCAACCATTTGTTCCTGGATTTCAGTTAAACCGTTATGATTCAATCCTTCAATTGTAACAAGATGCTTTCCATTAAGATTGGCAACCGGCACGAGGCAAGAGTTTACTGATTTATACGATAAAGAATTTTTTTGAAGTGAGCCGATTAAAACGGTACACGCACCGCAATCACCTTCGCGGCATCCCTCTTTTGTACCGGTTAGATGAAGATTATTTCTTAAATAATCAAGAACCGTTAAAGCCGGATTAAGTTTGGCAGAGATTATTCTGTCATTTAAAATAAAACTGACCTCGCGGTTCATCCCATTACCATTTCATTTTCAGTTTTATTTCTTAGAACAACTTATAGATTAATTTTTTCACAAAAAGCTAAATGCGCTTGCTTCAACTTACCCATTTAACAAATCAATTTCATCTTTTATTATAGTTACCATAATTTTATCAGAAAAAATTTTTTCACCTAGTAATCTCAAAATGAACTTCGGCAGTAATTAACATGATAAATGAAGGACACACCGTCCCTTACAATTAACTATTATAATCTTCAAATTAAAATGTAACATTACTACTACAAGTCCATTTTGTTAATTATCTCGGATATTTCAGATGGCGAAGGGAGATACTTTTTCAGTTCCCTCGGAAGTTTGTTCGTAATTTTATAAGAAGCAACGCCAATGGGATGTTTACTATCGCGCAACGCATATTCAACTATTAAACGCTCCTTCTCTTTGCAAAGGATCAAACCAATAGAAGGATTTTCATCTATAAGTTTGATTTTATCATTCAGCACCGAAAGATAGAACTGCATTTTGCCAGCATAATCAGGTTTGAATTCACCAATCTTCAGATCGATAGCAAGTAGGCATCGTAGTTTACGGTGATAGAGAAGGAGATCAATAAAATACTCTTTCTTACCTACTTCTATTTTGAATTGATTACCAATGAAAGCAAAGTATCCGCCCATTTCTATTAAGAATTTTCTAATGTTATTGATTAGGGCTGTTTCCAATTGATGCTCACTATGTTCTTCACCAAGTTCAAGAAAATCAAATGTGTATTCATCCTTAACAGCTAATTTTGCTTGATGTTTGATTTCTGCCGGAAGTGTTTTATCAAAATTTGTTTGATTGAGCAAATACTTTTGATATGATTTATTTTCAACCTGATGAATTAACACGTTCTTGGACCACCCGAATTTCTTCACTGCTTTGATATAGAATTCTCTTTCAAGATTATCCTTGCATTTATCTAAAATCACTAAATTTTTTGCCCAGCTAATTTCTGCAACCATTGGTTGCAGTTTTGGATTTCCAGAATAGAGATCATAAAAATTCCTCATATACCAGAGACTTCTTACAGAGAATCCTCTTACTCCCGGAAATTCCTTTTGAAGATCGATAGAGAGCGTTTCGACTACGGATTTACCCCAACCTAGGGCAGATTGTTTTTCAACAATCTTCTTGCCGATATCCCAATAAAGCTGAATCAATT
>DYJK01000136.1:0-7079 GCA_020723165.1 Melioribacter roseus
TTAAAGATTTCAACATTATCTCCAATAAAAATCTTCTGCCCATAAAAACAAGATATCTGAACATTATCTCTAACTGTAACATTCTTCCCAAAAATAATATTACCGTTTAAGTGAACATTTTTCATCAGGATAAGATTACTATTTAATTGTGTACCTCTGCCGATATAGACGCCCTTACCAATTTTAATATCAAGCGGCACTCCAAGTTTATCCATTTCAGCTATGTCTTGAATAACATTTTCATCGATAAAGAAATCATCCGGGTCATCTATCATGATTATGTCTTTTAACTTCTCATAAGCAAGCTTACGTGCAATTTTATCCATCTCCTTTAGTACAGATTTATTATTAAATCCCATCAACACATATTGTTCTTTAGGACTTACAGCGGATACTTTATAACGGTTTTGATTAAAAAGGGAAATTAAGTCCGTCAGGTATATTTCATTTTGAACATTATCGCTGCGAATTTTTGTAATCTGTTCGGCTAAAGGTTTAAAATTGAATGCAAATACGCCTGAATTAAATTCTCGGTTTTCAATCAGGACTTTCTTCTTAAATGAATACCCTTTCTTATTGTATTTAACCTTGTAAGGTTTTTTAGAATCAAGGTTCATAATATCTTTGTACTCAATAATCTCGACAACATTACCCTTATCCCTACCTGAACTTTTACCTCTGGAATCTTTACTCTCTACTCTTACAATTCTTCCATAATAATTATTTTCATGCAAACCTTCATATTTGCCGGTTAACACCATCATATCGGAATTCGATCTAAAGAATTCCTCCTTGAACATTTTCAAAGTTTCTTCATTAATCAATCCCATATCCCCCGGTATTATATACACCGTACCATCATACTTCAATTGATCAATATTCTGCATAGCTACCTGAACAGCATGACCGGTACCGTTCTGTGTTTCCTGGTAAACATATATAAGATTATTTTTTTTACCGATTGTTTTTATCACATCTTCAGCTTTAATACCTACAACTAAAATAACGTTAGCGTTTTCAAATGCTTTAGTACAAGCATTATAAACTCGTTCAACAGTGGGTATCTCCCAAATCTTATGCAGCATTTTGGAAGTATTGGATTTAATTCTCTTACCGTGTCCGGCAGCTAAAATGATTACTGTTTCTTTTTTATTATAATCAAATGCGGATGAGAACTGTGCGGTTAATTCTAATATAAGTGAGTTGCTCATTATTTATCCTTAATGAACTTAGATACTAAAAGTAAATTTAAGAATATTAGACTTATCTTGTACTGTTTAATTAATCGACTTATGAAAACTGACTTTTATATGTTCTATTTTTTTCTTTAATTCGTAGCAATTTTAATAAATGATCGGAGTATAAGGATGAAAAAGGCAGCACTTGTTTTGTTAGTTATTTTACTCACCGGTTCAATGAATTATATTTCTGCACAAGATAGCGGATTCGGTGCCGGGATAATTTTAGGTGAACCGACCGGGCTGAGTGCCAAATATTGGCTCGATGATGATAATGCACTCGATTTCGGTTTGGCTTATTCCTTTATTAGAAAAAATAGTGCTTTTTCTATACATGCTGATTATCTTTACCATGCATTTGATCTTATAGAATCAAAATTGCGCATACCGGTTTATTACGGATTTGGAGCGCGGATTAGAGTTATTAAAAACGAAGATACCGGGCTTGGCGCTAGGGGTGTTCTAGGTGTTGCATGGTTAAACGACGATGTTCCTATTGATGTTTTTCTTGAAGTTGTACCCGTGTTTAATTTATTCCCGGCCACTTCCTTAAATCTTGATGCTGCTATTGGAGTGAGATATTTTTTTAAATAGGAAATTTGATGAATTTAGAAACGTATTTTGATTCACCTGAAAGATCCAATACAGAAGAAATAGTTAACGACTACCTTTTATTTAAAGTTAATCCTTTAATTAGCGAGGTACTTGAAGGATTTCCCGAATTTGTTGTAATCTTAAATAAGAACCGCCAAATTGTTGCATTCAATAACAAAGCATTAGTGGCATTCAGTGCTGCAACCCCCGAACAAATTTTAGGCAAACGCGTAGGTGAAGCAATTAATTGCATTCACAGCAAATTAATGCCTGGTGGATGCGGAACTTCTTCATTCTGCAAAGAGTGCGGTGCAGCAAAAGCTGTTAAGGAGACTAACGAAACAAAAATAAAATCGGAAGAAGAGTGCAAAATAACCGGCATTAAAAACGATAAAGAAATTTCTTATGAATTTTTAGTTTATACTCAGCCTATTCCGTTTAAAGAAAATAATTACACTCTTTTTTCCGTAAAAGATATTTCAAGCGTTAAGCGGAAAGAAGCATTAGAGAAAATCTTCTTTCATGATATTCTTAACACATCCGGTGCAATTAACGGTATTGCACAATTAATAGAAAAAGAAGATGATGCTGATGAACGTGAACAATTGATAAAATCATTAGTTTACTCTTCAGAGCAGCTGCTGAACGAAATTTTGACGCAGCAAGAAATACGTTATGCCGAAGAAGGCAACTTACAAATCAATATTAAAGATCACAGCGTTAACGATATATTAAAATCTGCTGTTGAATTATATCAGAATCATGAACTGGCTGAAAATAAAAATTTTGCAGTAAATTATTTACGGAACGATACGATATTCCCTACAGATAAAACCTTGCTGATAAGATCTATTGGCAACCTTATTAAGAATGCTCTCGAAGCATCGTCACCAAAAGACGAAGTAAGATTGTATTCATACGCAACCGATGATAGAATTTATTTCAACATTACAAATCCTTTGGTAATCCCCGAGAATGTCCAGCTTCAACTGTTTCAAAGATCATTCAGTACTAAACAGAAAAAAGGGAGAGGTATAGGACTTTACAGCGTAAAGTTAATCATAGAACAAAATCTAAAAGGTAAGGTTTCATTTGTATCAGATAAACAAGTAGGAACTATTTTCACAATCGAAATGCCGCGACATTTCATTAATTAAATTTCTTCTATAACAGACACCATTTGAGAAAACATCCGTCATTTCCAAAATAACTTTTAAGAATAATTGATACACTGATAATTATATGCAGAATTACTAATTTTTTAATATAGATTATGTACAAGAGGCAGCATTGCAAATTAACTTTTTCATAGCACTTTTGATTTTATCTTCCATAACCTCGATAGTTTTAACATTATATTCTTTCCGAAGGAAGTACAAGGTAAGAGGCGGCATCGAATTCTCGTTCCTGATGTTATTCATCGCAATATGGAGTACCGGCGCAGTATTTGAACAAATGTTAACAGACCTTAATTATAAAATTTTCTGGTCTGTTATTACGTATTTCGGAATTCCTTTTACACCGGTATTGCTGTTAATATTTGTACTTCGTTTTTCACAGCAAGATAGTTGGTTAAATAAAAGAAAGACAATCCTTTTGTTTGTCGCTCCGGTCATCTCATTAATAATGGCAATCACAAACACTTTTCATCATTTGTTATGGCCTACTGTAACAATAATATCGGGTATTGGCGGTGTTACTGCAAAGTACGAACACGGCATTTGGTTTTGGGTTACTGCATTATATAGTTATACTTTAATCTTTACCGCCACAATTTTATTAATTCGTGCTTCGTTAAGATTTTCCAATTTATTTGCAAATCAATCAAAACTTTTTCTTACCTCATTAATTTTCCCCTGGATAATTAGTATCGGCTATACACTAAAATCCGATCTGTTTGATTATGTAGAACCAACTCCTATTGCCTTTACACTTACCGGTTTATTCATAAGCTTAGGAATTTACCGTTATTATTTCCTCGATATAATTCCTATCGCAAGAAATTTACTGTTTGATAATTTCAGAGACGGGATCCTTGTCTTTGATTATAATAATAGAATTATTGATTCGAACCATGCAATCGAAAAAATATTAAATAAACATAACCTGATAGGCAATTCAATTGATTCCGAACTGTCTGAAATTCCGGCTTTACTCAACTTATGTTTGAAAAAGGAATCGGGAAAATTAGAATTACACATAGATAATATTATACTCGGCGCATCTTTAATAGATATCAAAGACAAACGAAACCAATTTATCGGCACATTGCTTACACTTCAGGATATAACACAAAAGAAGAAAGAAGAATTGGCTTTGTTAAAAAGTGAGCAAGATTTAAAAGAATTGAATTCGGCAAAAGATAAATTTTTCTCAATAATAGCCCACGATCTAAAAAATCCATTCTTCGGAATAATCGGCTTATCCGAAATATTGCACGAAGATTATAATGAACTATCGGAAGAGGAAAAAAAGAAACTAGTTCAAGAAATTCTCGAACTTGCACGAAACACGCATCGTATGCTTGAAAATCTCTTAGACTGGTCGCGCCAGCAAACCGGTAATATTAAGTTTCATCCGAAACTTTTCAACATTAAACATTTAATTGATGATAATTTTGTTACGGCACAGCAGCAAGCAGATTTAAAAAATATCAAACTATTAAAGAACTACATTGATATAACCGTTTTTGCCGATGAAAATATGATCAATACTATAGTAAGAAATTTAATTTCCAATGCAATTAAATTCACATTACCGGGCGGTTCTATAGAAGCTTCCGCCAAACAGAATAATGATCATGCTGAAATATCCGTTAAGGATACCGGCGTTGGAATGGATAACGCTACATTGGAAAAATTATTCAGGATCGATCAAAACATCAAATCGACCGGAACATTCGGGGAAACCGGTACCGGTATCGGGTTGATACTTTGCAAAGAATTTATTGAAATGAATAAAGGAAAAATTACTGTTGAAAGTATTTCGGGTAAAGGAAGTGTTTTCACTTTCACACTACCGGTAAAATAATTATAACTATATACTTCTATCTATCATACAAAACAATTTTATGGAGTTCTTATGTTTCCATTAAAAAAGTCAAAACAGTCAATCAAAAACTTTTTTTTGTTAATCGCTCTCGCATTCATTTTAGGTATGATCCCGGCTTCGCCTGAAGAGGGTATGTATCCTATGAGTGAACTTGAGAAAATTGATTTAGTGAAAGCCGGTCTGAAGATAGACCCTAAAGAGGTTTATAATCCCGAAGGAATAAGTCTGGTTGATGCGCTAGTAAATATCGGCGGCTGTACCGGCTCATTCATTTCCGAAAACGGTTTAATTATAACAAATCATCATTGTGCTTATGGATCGATTGCAAGAGCCAGCACTGTTGAAAACAATTATTTAGAGAATGGATTCCATGCACGAACACTTGAAGAAGAAATTCCGGCTTCCGGGAACACTTGCAAAATTTTAGATTCGTACAAGGATGTATCGGAAGAAATCCTCGATGCGGTTGATAGTATTACCGACCCGGCAGAACGTGTAAAAATGATTGCAAAAAAATCTAAAGAACTTGCCGATGCCGCTTCCGATGAACAAGGATCGATTGCAGCCGAAGTCTCAGAAATGTTTGCCGGTAAGACTTATGTGTTGTTCAAGTATAGAATTATCAGGGATGTAAGATTGGTTTATGCCCCTCCTCAATCAATCGGAAATTTTGGAGGTGAAACCGACAATTGGGTTTGGCCGCGCCACACCGGCGATTTTTCAATAATGCGTGCTTATGTTTCACCCGATGGTAAAGCTTCTAGTTATTCGAAAGAAAATGTACCGTTCAAACCAAAAAAATATTTAAAGGTAAACCCGAACGGCGTTGAAGAAGGTGATTTTGTATTCATGCTCGGTTACCCGGGAAGAACTTTTCGCCATAGACCTTCGCAATATTTAAAATACCAGCAAGATTATCTGCTTCCATTCATATCCGACCTTTATGATTTTGCTATCAATACGCTTCAAGATATCAGCAGAGGGAACAAAGAACTTGAATTAGCTGCAGCTAACAGAATTAAAGGCCTTGCCAACACAATGAAAAATTATAAAGGAAAGCTAAAAGGATTTAGGAAGTTGGATCTTGTTAAACAGAAAATGGAAGAAGAAAATATTCTTAAAAATTTTATTGATTCCGATAATGATCTAAAATCAAAATATGGAAATCTTTTCAACCAGGTTGACCAAGTATTCAGATCAGTTAATGAAACGGCCCAAGCAGAGTTGTGGTTCCGGCAGATTTTTAATATGTCTCAAACATTATCTTTAGCCAACTTTGTTTTTACTTATGCTGAAGAAATTCAAAAACCCGATTCGGAAAGAAAACAACAGTTCCAGGAGAAAAACATCCAGCAGACATTATCAAACATTAAATCTTTTCAAAAAAATTATAACCGCAGTTTTGAGGAATCAATTTTAAGAAAAATGTTCAGCGATGCTAACAATTTTGAAGAGGGTTCTAGAATTACAGCGCTCGATTTTCTACTTGAATCCAATGGCGACAACGATGAAGAAACTTTTTCTAACTTTATTAATGATGTAATATTAAATTCAAATATCAGAGACACAGAATATTTTAATTCCTTAATTGCTAAATCGCCGGATGAGTTAGCATCTATACAAGATGAACTACTTAATTTTGTTAAAAAGTTACGCTTGCAAAATCAATCATTGACAAACCAAAACGAACGCAACGAAGGCAAGCTTAATAAACTATATGCTGATTTAGTTGATGTTAAGATGCTATGGAAGAAAACTAATTTTATTCCCGATGCCAACAGTACATTACGTTTAACATATGGATACATAAAGGGATACAACCCGGCAGATGCAACATTCATGGAACCATTTACATCTGTTGATGGAGTTATCGAAAAAAACTTAACCGGTTCTGAAGAATTTGCTATTCCGGATAAACTCCGTTCGCTTTATTATAATAAAGATTTTGACAGCTACGTTTCCAAGAAAAGAAATATCTTACCGGTCGCAATGCTTTATAATATGGATACGACCGGCGGTAATTCCGGAAGCCCGGTATTAAATGCTTACGGTGAATTAATTGGTATTAATTTCGATAGAGCATTTGAAGCCACAATAAACGACTTTGCATGGAATGAATCTTACAGCCGTTCGATCGGCGTTGATATACGTTATGTGCTCTGGGTATTGGATAAATTCTCTGGTGCACAAAACATT
>DYJK01000136.1:7179-9479 GCA_020723165.1 Melioribacter roseus
AAGAATCTCCTAATCATAGATTGAGAGCCTTTCACAAAATTATTTTGAGATTATCAATAAGGTAATAAGGTTGATAACGTAATTGTTTGCTTATGTTACTAAGGTTGCTAACCTTAGTAACATCTCCTGACCCTGAGTAATTTAACTTTATTAGCTTATTCCATTGTTATGATGTCTTCTGCTAAATAATGTCAAAAATCAACACTGCTTCCAAATCCTTTCTACCGAATTTCAATCTACCATCTTTAGTTTTGCGAAGTCCTAATTTCTCTTACACATGTTGTCAGGAGATTCTTCGTCGTCCCAGTCTCAACACAATCGGGACTCCTCGGAATTAAAAATCGACTAAAAATGCAAGCACACCTACCAATACTAAAATTATTCCGCTTATTAGTTTGTCGTGGTGTTCGAGAAAATGCCATTTCAATTTTTGTACACCTTTCGAAGAGAAGTAAACCAATAACACCATACCAAGAATTGTAACAAAAAAGTAAATCGCAGATACAACCCCTATCCCTAACCAGCCTAATTTACTTGCAGTAAAGTAGTAGACTTCAATTTCAAGACAAGGCGAAAAGAACATTGCTGCGCTCAACGAAATAACAATAGATCGTTTACTTTTCTTTTTAATTATTCCGTCAACATCAATGTGATGGTGATGGTGTTCATTTTTAATTTTGCTATGGTGGTATTCAATAAAAAAATAAATCAGCCCGAGAGTTATTAAAATTATTGGCGCTACAAAATGTGTTATATAATAATAAGATTCGGAAAGTTTATATCCTATCAATCCAACAACTATCCCGATAATAACCGTGCTTATTGTGTGTGATATTCCCGTTATAGTTGTAACATAAATGGTTTCCCTATCACTCCACTTTTCAACTTTGCTGATTGCAAGCAAAGGAAGCCAATGGCTTGGTATCAACGCATGAACTATACTTAATAATAAACTGCTGATAAATATTTGAATTATTGGAGTCATAGGCTAAAACAGAATTAAGTGAATGTGCTTTGAATGTTTTGATAATAATTATTTAAAGTGCTAAAAAATTTATCTCATTATGCAGTACTTCCATGTTAAGAGGCAATTTACCGGCAAGTTCACCATCGGTTTCAATCAATAAATTATCTTCCAAAGGTTCAATAGTACATGATTCAACTTCCTGGTAAAGTATGCCCGGATGGTTAATCACTTCTTTATTTCTTATGCGCGAAAGATTACGAAGGTAATCGAACAAACTTATTTCCCCGGCAATAACAACAGCAATTTTTCCGTCATCAACTTTTGCATGTGGCGCAATTCCAAGTCCGCTTCCAAAATAATTCGCATTGGCAAGACAGAGAATAAGCACAGCACCTTCCCATGTGAAATGAGGTGAAGTAAATTTAATTTTTTTCTTACGGTAGGTAAAGAAAGCTTCTACCGATGATTTAAAGTACCTAAAAGTCGGACTGAAAATTTTACTGCTTTTGTTAACTTTCACAACTACTTCCCCACCAAGACCAACATCAGCAATATTGTTGAAATACCGGATGATGTTATTCCCGTTCTGATTTTTGCATTCAA
Source organism: Melioribacter roseus (assembly GCA_020723165.1). Classification (GTDB taxonomy): domain Bacteria; phylum Bacteroidota; class Ignavibacteria; order Ignavibacteriales; family Melioribacteraceae; genus DYJK01. The sequence goes on from DYJK01000136.1 coordinate 8,750, forward strand.
TTTTCCCAACATCAATCGAAACAGTTCTATCGTTTTGGATTAAATCTTTTAAGAAAAAAACCTCGGTGTTTAATTTCATAGTTTTTGCAAAATCGTTACCGGAGCCGGTAGGTAGAAGACCTACTTTAACATTTTTTCTCTTCTCTTTTTCGGAAAGCATGGCACCGTTTATTACTTCGTTAAGTGTACCATCTCCTCCAACACCGATTATATAATCTGTTCCGTTCTCTATACATTCCTGGGATAGATTGATAGAATCGGTACTTCTTTGTGAGACATGAAAAGAAATGTCGAACTCATTACCAAGAAGAAGTTCAATCTCTTTTTTTCTCGAATTGATATTCTTCAGCAGCCCGTTGATAACAAATGAGATTTTCTTCATTAACTTCAATAAATCCAAAATGCCGTACGGAAGATATTTATTTTATTGAAATCTCTAAAGAAAATAATAATGTAATTACAAATTTAAAATAGATGAGCTCCAAGGCATCAGCCAAAAACCCGGCGCAAAACAATGGGAATAAATTATTTTAGATAAATCATTTTTTTTACGGAGATATAATCACCAGCGTGTAATTTGTAGAAATATACCCCATTAGATAATTCTGAATTCTCAATTCTAAATTCTACGTTGTATTTCCCGGGAGGTTGGTATTCATTTACCAATATTGCGACTTCACTTCCTAGAATATCATACACTTTTAATGTTGTAAAGACGACTCGCCGAGTC
>DYJK01000137.1 GCA_020723165.1 Melioribacter roseus
CACGCAGCATAAGACTGATTGTTAACATTATATTCATCAAAAGGAACCCCGGTATTTACACAACAGACTCCATTTGAAAAAAACTGATGACTGTCATTATCAATCAGCCACCAAACACCATTAATTTCTTTTGTTGAATATCTCGCAGAATCCGGTTCTTCATGAATCCAGGAAAATGCAGACGAAATTTGTGCATCAAAAAAGATTGACAAGAAAAAAAAGATGAAAAGATTTATGTAAGTGAGGTTATAACGTTTCATTCAGTGGTTTCTAAAACAATACTGTGGTTTCCCGAAGATTAAAAATCTTCGGGAATTGATTACCAACCACAGAATTATTTTTAATTATTAAGTAATTATTTAATTAACATCATTTTCTTTACTTGCTGGTATTCACCGGCTGATATGCTATAGAAATAAACTCCGCTCGATAGATTCTTAGCACTTGATATATCAAATGTTACTGTATATGAACCGGCATTTTTATATTCACTTACTAATTGAGCAACTTCCCTTCCAAGAACATCATATACTTTTAAAGTGACAATTCCTGATTTTGCTAATGTGTAATGAATTGTAGTAGCCGGGTTGAACGGATTCGGATAATTTTGACCCAAGCTATATGTTAATGGAATTACTTGATCTTCCTCAATATCATTTGCAAGGTCTTTAATCCACGTTTCTGTCCATACCTCCGGTAATCCCCAGGACCAGCCGTTTTCGTATGGTGAAGTTGCAAGGTAACCATCTACTTCAGATGATTCATCGCGATCGTCAATTGTAATATTAATTGGTATCTTCATTCCATCTGTCGGTGTAAAACGAGCGTCACCTTCGAAGCGAACATCCTCAAGTGAAATCATTGCTTCCATTGTAAAATGTTGGGATGCAGTTCTAAGCACATTATAATTATCACTGCCATTTAAATACATATCGGCAAAATTCCAGTTACCAATAGCTCTTTTCATAACTTTATCGCCAAGCAGATAGATTGCATAATCCGGTTCACTGCCTCGCAAAGTCGTAGTATTACCGCCGGTGTGTTTCTTACCGGTTTGATTAAATAAGCCGATATATATAGAAATAAAATCTTGCTTATTCCAGATACCGGTTGCATCAAAAACCGGGAAATCATCAACGGCATCTACAGCTATATAAAGATAGTTTGCGTCTGCTGCCATATAAATGTTTGCTGTTAAATCTGCATCATCATTAAACATTCCGTTAACGATAGTCGTTGATTTCTTCACAACAACGGGATCAATATTGTTGTCTGTCCATTCATTCAAAAATCCGTCTGCCATAAAATTAAGAGGTGAGCCAAAAGAAATAGGCGGAATATACTGGGCAACACTCGATACCGGACCTATCGAACCGATAGCGCCGGTATTATTTGATTTATCCGTACAAACAACAGCATAGTAATAAACCAAAGTCTGATTTTCTCTTGGAGCAGCTAAATAATGATTCACGCCGTTAGCAATATCATCCTCGGTAACATTTTCTGCAAGCATTATTACATTCGATGCATTTACATCTGTTATCGGTTCGGTACTTGCATATACATCATACGTTTCATTTTCTTCACCTGGGACGGGATCCCACGTAATAGAGTCATAATAAAATTTGCCTACATTATAAACAGCAACAATATTTGCCGGTGCGGCCGGAGGTGTTGTATCAACTTCAATTGTAGGACTACCGAACCAAATATCAGTTAAGTAAACAATAAGTCCATCAGTAGGAAGTACAGTAAAAATTCCGAATTCGTTAATTTTAGTTGAATCTGGAAAATCTTTTCCACTCGCTTTCTTGAATTCCGATAAAGGAATTTCAATTATCTGCCATGTATCCTGGGGTCCCGGTTTGAAAGAGTAATCAACAGCATGATCTTTATCACTATTGATTTCGATTTTGATAGAATCGACCGGTGCCGGGGTTCTCAATTTAAATTTTAAAGTATCATTTTTTAATTCATCGGTAAGATCTTGTAAACCATTAAACACCCAATAAATTCCACAGCTTCCCCATCCGGCATCTTGTACCCATTTCATTGCGCTTGTACCTGATCTGTAACCTTCGTTGGCAGAAATTTCGCAGCCGGCGCCATAGGTCGAACCCCAGAAACCCCAATCGGCAATTATATCCGAAGGAACAAGCTGACCGTTGAAAAATACATAAGGCGGTGGCGGATCGGCGGAAATATATCCTACATAAACACGATTTCCTTTTACGCCGTGTTCAGAATAAATTCCGAATAAAGTGACGTGAGTACTATCAATCACATCCATTCCTTGGGGTGTAACAAAATCTTTGAAAGGAATTACTAATTCATTCCATGATCCGTTAAAGTTGCCGGTCTCCTGGGTAAGATAATAATGCATCCTATGTTGATCATCGCTTTTAAATTCGACAATAATAGTATCTGCATTTTCAGCGGTCTTAAGCCAGAGGTGCAGCGAACCTCCGTCGAAAAGATCGCGGTAATCAAATTTATTCCAATCACTCCACCAAGCCCATGCAACACCGCACTCTACTTCATCTTGAACCCACTTAATGGCATTCTTTCCGGTCTGGTATCCGGCACCGATATCTTTCATCTTACAAGTATCACCGTTAATTACGTAAGCATTTGAACCGGAAGACCAGAAATCATTCCATTCAAACCATGGCGTCTCGATGCCATCAAAAAAGACAACACTTTCTTGTGCAAATTGAATACCGGAGAAAAATAACAATGTACATAGAACAAAGAACATTTTTTTCATTTGGTACCTCCTCTTTATTAAATTGACTACAGCTAATTTGTTACCAATTATTACAGCTTAATTTTTATTTAAATAAGTCATTTCTAATTTCTTACCGTAATCAAGAGAATTTTTATTTGTTAATTCCGGAAACGAGGGAACATACACCGGGTACGGTACATTGGTTTGCAGTGCAAACAAATCAATACCGGTAATCGATATCTTATTAAAGAGTTCAGTATTTATTTCAATATTATCACTATGCTTTTTGATTAGATTATTTATAGATGTATATAGATTATCATAACGATCTTCAGAATCGTTTTTTATTTCATTCAGGATAATCCCTTTTTTGTAAAGTGCTAAACTGGCATCTTTCCAGTTGGATGTATAATGCAATACACTTTGAAGCGTGTCGTAACCGTTTTTATATGCAGCTTCGGTCAGATATTTATCACGTATTAAATCTGCAAAGGCAAATTTCAATTGTTCGGGGAATTCATCTTTCGAAATTTTTTGTTTCCGGAATACCAGAGGATGAGTATTCATTTCTTTTCGTAGGTCACGCACCAGCCATGTTTCATTACCAATTGTACAGAACTTTTCTTCATTAAACTTTTCCAATGATTCATCAAATGAGAAATTGATTTGTTCATTTTTTTCTTGAGGACTATCTTTTAATATTATTTCCGTAAAAGCATCCTTCTTCTTTTCCTTGGAAACAAAATAGAGTTGTACTGCTGTATTGGTAAGTTTTACGAAAGTGTTTTTATCAAACTGAACATTTTTGCCTTTCATTAACCCGTTAACAAAATTTGAATAGTTGCTTACAGCAAAATCCATCGTAAGTTTTTCTGTTACATCGTTTAATCTGTTACGAATGTCGCGTTCGGTAATTGCAACTCTCTCCGTCCACCCATTAATTCTAATAACCATATAATAATTTGAATCCGTTAGTATAGGACCAACTATTTGATCTTTCTCCAATGAATCAGAGAATATTGCTTTCTGAACTTTGCTGTTATCGGAGGGATTCCACTCTATTGTTTTCGAAGGAATTGAATCCTGATTGTAATATGCCGCAAATATTCTTTCGAACGGGATATTATTGGCAAGACTATCATTTATTTTTTTACTTGCTTCCTCTCCTTCAACAGAGAAATAATCGACCGAATATTTCCTTCCTACCAGAGAGTAGAACTTAGAAATTTCTTTTTTATCAAGGACAACTTTTTCAACACCTTCTTTTTGGAAAAGAATCTGCCTCATTACTTGCTCTTTGCGTCCCTTAATAAAATTTTGAAATGCTGAATTGTTAAGAAGCAGAGAATCGTTTTGCGTTTCTATTGCGAGTAGCTTTTCGGCTATTAAAGAATTGAGAATTATTTTTTTATCGTTACCGGTTTCACCACGACAATAACGTGGCCGGAGTGTGTATTCACTCCGTTGTATAAAATCATTAACAGTTATAACCCGATCGTAAATTCTTACAAGTGTATCACTGTAATCAATAGGATTGGTAATTGCTGGCTGGCCAAACATAAAATTGTCGGTAAGTAAAACAACCATCAGCAGCAATTTTTTAATGTGCATGTATAACTCTATCTTCATAATAAATAAATTATAAACCCATTAATAATTCATTAAAATGTTACTGATAATCCGTAACTATGAGTGCCACCCAAAATGCCAACATCGCGGTATGCGTATTCAAATTTTACTCCCTGGTTGAACAACAATGTTGTCATCACTCCAAACCCAAGCGACAAGCCGTACTCGGAATTTTCCATGAACAATCCTTTATATCCGCCCCTCATAAATACTTTTCCAAATGATGGAATAAACAATGTATATTGAGCACCGAGGTTTACCGATTCACTATTATTGTTGGGATGGAGTGCGTTAGCTGTAAATGTAAGAGTATGATTCCCTGAAACGATTGGATTAAATGAAAAACCGATTCTAAAAATCAGGGGCAGTTCCCAATCATTTAATTTAAACTGGCCCGGAGTATCTTCGTAATTACCGCCTTCATTTTCCGAAATATCAATCGAAGTCAACAGATCCATTCCATCATATTTTAATGATGTACCGTAGTTTGAAATGCTCATGCCAATATTTATACCGTCTTCATTACGGTCAGTTGGAGAAAGAAAAGGAGTTTGAATAATAACACCAAGATCGAATGCAATTGCGTTTGCATTCATGTGCCATATGTTGGAAGAGACATATTTAGCAGTTGCACCAAAGGCAAACCAATCTGCCAATTTCCTGGCATAAGAAAGAGAGACTGCATAATCGCTAGGAGAAAATTTCTCGCCGGTACCATCTTGTTTTGCAAGTGTTGTTACTTCCATTTCACCATAATCAACTTGTATAAATCCAATCCCGAGTGTACCAATACCCGGCAGAACAAGTCCAACAGCCGAAAATGACGTTTGTATATCTGCAATCCACGGTTGTGTAATAAATGCTGCTTCACTGTTATCCATAATAGCCAAACCGGCCGGGTTCCAATAGATTGAACTGACATCATTTGCTAAACTGACATATGAATCACCGAGAGAATTGCCGGCAGCACCGTACCCGATTTCTAAAAAGTTAGCCGCTGTTGTTCCGGCACGCATAGGTTTTTGTGCTTGAACGTTAGTTAAGCAGATTATCATCGCAAGAATGAATCCGTGTATTTGAAATTTTGTCATGTCGATTCTCAAAAAATTATATTTCGATACTTCTGTTTTCAATTAACACTTACATTATTTAACAACAGCAAATTTTCCGATAAACTCATCGCCGGTTTCTTTTGCTTTAACATGAAAAATATAAATGCCAGCTGCTATTTCTAATCCTTCTTTTGTTAACATATCCCAATGCATAGTACCGTCATCGGCAATATTTTCAACTATCAATTCTCTAACGAGTACACCGCTTGTAGTAAATATTTTTATTGTACACTCTGCCGGTAAATGCGTGAATAACAACTGTCTCCGTTGACTTAGATATGGATTTGAAACAGCTTCTTCCATCATGTTTGTTGCGATATACGGATTTGGAACAACTTTGATCTTGTTCAAATTCTGTTTTATCTCCGATACAACAAGATCCACCGGTTCTTTGATTGTAAAACTGACGGAATCATTTATATAATACGGGCGTGTGAAATTCACCCTATAAACATCATTTGCTTTCGGCATATCGCTTTCGGATGTAATTTGATTGAAGTTAATACCCAACACTGTACCCGACCAGAATACTCTTGTATCAATCTTAATTGTATTGCCAACCAATACGGTATCAGCATCTCTATCAAATACCCCGTTCTTATTAACATCGTGAACAAGCAGATCTAATTTTTCATAATTACCGCTCGCATCAGGGAATGATTTGTTTTGTACATAGAAGTTGAATGACCGGTTAAGCAGAATTGCATCTGTGCTGAGTAATTTTCCGCTTATGGATTTAATCGAACCGGCATATGTTGTTATGCTTGTGTACGGTTCATTGGAAAATACAATATCGTACTGCCACGGAAAGTAACGGGATTCCAATGCACTCGATACAACACTCATATTTGCTTTGCCGGTAATCCAGCCGGAGGCATTAACATTTAATTTAGATTGAGGAGAAGTATTCTCGATCAATAATTGCATTCCATCAAAGAGATCGGTTTGAACTCCATCTTCGTTTAAGCACCAAACAGATGTTCCGTTATTCAGTATATCTTTCGAAACGAAATTTTCTTCTTTGAAATTGTCCGAAGTTTCGGAATAAATAAGTGTATCGTTTTCCGTAACATCATAAATATAAAATCCGTTTGTAGTATAGTTAATGTCGGTCGGATGGCGGTAAGAAGGACTTCTGAGATGGCCGAGTTTCTTAATTGAAAATTTAACTTTGTACTTGCCGCCGGTTCTTAATTTTGCAGAGTTAAGAATAGTCGGCGTTACTGTTCCGCACAAATCAAATAATTCGTTTCCTTCTGTTATTTCAAATGATTCCGGTACATATCCAAGAGCTTTTTGATGCGGAGTTACGATTTGCACATTCTGTCCTACATAACGAATTCCTTCATCTTCAGTAAGATCTAAAATTGCATCGTTTTCTGAAGGAAGAACACTAGCGCTGTCCTTGCCAAAGACTTCGATACCGTAATCATACGCAACTAATGCATAGTAATAAGTTCTCCCGTTCTGAACATTCTCATCTACATAATAGTGTTTAATACCGGTATCATCACCAAGGTAAAAAGCCAAGCCGTTAAAAAGAGAAAATTCTGCAAAGCCGTTTATTCCATCGATTAAATCGCATTGGTAAAAAGCTTTTTTACCGGCCGGATTTCCATAACCATCATATAGTAACTCAGCATCTCCAAACTTTTTATCAGTTGCTTTATAAAGTTTATAACCTTCAAAATCATTTTCACCGCGTAATAACGGCTCGCGTGTTAATTTATCCGCAGCATCATTCCATGTAAGTATAACTTTTCCATCTAACGCTTGTGCTGATAATGTAGGCAGTACCGGCGCTTGTGCAAATCTATAATCCGATTCGTAAATTGTTTGAACTATCGCTTTCTTAGAATATAGTGAAGGAGCTGTGTGTTTTGATGTACTTAAACTGCTGAGATCTTCATATGCGTGAATCTCAGCAAGTGAAAATCTTTCAGTACGCCCTTTATCCAATCGAAACTGACCGGAGCCAAACATTTCTATCAGGTTTGTCGGAGTGCCGAAATATTCAATTAGCGAGTCGCTTGCAAAAACATTCCAGCAATCTCTATCAAATGATGCTGAAGGTGACCAACCTTGCGGATGAATAAACATCCTAAAAGAAGTCAAACCGATCATATCGGATTCGTCGATATCTGTTGCGGCAAAATTCGGTTCGCAGCCAATCCCTTCTTTGTAATCGGGTTTATGATTACATTCTCCTTCATCGGGACCATTATAATTCAGATCATTTGGACCAACACCATCGAGACCAACATCATCCCCGGCGTCTTCGTCTGCATCATAAATACCGTTTTCATTTGTATCTTCGCCATCGCGCCAATCCTGGTCTTCATCTGCATCCCAGTGTTCTTTAAGATCGCTTTCATCTACATGGTACCACCTCAAAAATTTATCAATGTCAGCAATACCGGAAAGTTTATCAACCTTAACAAGTGCCTCGTTATCTCTTTTTTCATCTATAATACCATCGTCATCATTATCGACGTTATCATTTGATATACCCGGGCTTTCGAGAAAAGCCCATCCCATTACACCCGGCACCAAACCATTAACAGCCGTTGCATTCATATCCCATGAATAAGCTAAGTCCTCATACTTATCATAGAAACCGACATCATCAAAATCATCCGTTGGTCCGCCGCCAATACCGTTATCGAGCCATGCACCAAAAGCTATTCTTGGCAAATCATAATCTGAAATGTTGGAGATATTGTATTCCCAAAAAATTGCATCGCGTGTTTGCGGATTATTCCATTGAAAACCTCGAACTTCAACACGTAAACCGAGCCCACCCCACGGCATTCCTTTCTGGATTGTAACACCGGGTAATTTATCACCAATCTTTAAACCGGGCCGCGGAGAATATTTAACAGTTAGATTAGGTTGAAGATATTCTTGATCTTGTGCATCGTTGGCAACAAAGTAGGTTTCTAATGCGGCATATTTAATTCCTCTTCCGAATCTCCCATTCCATTCACCGGGCCATTTTTTTGTTGAGCCGCTTGCCGGCCAACCATTTGCCGGCCACGTCCCGGGTTGATTACTCATCGCTACATAATCTTGCAGTTCATTGAAATAACCGAACACCGGGTACAAACCCCAATCAACAGTTCCTTTACTATTTTGATCCATCAATTGTTTGGCATAACTTGTCTGTACATACCAGAGTGTATCGTAATTATTTTTTGAAGCAATCTTTGCTGCGTCTGTTACCGGTATTGTATCTTGTTCAAGAAAAACCATTCCGCCGATTAGCACGGCAAGTCCATCTAACATGTAAGAACCGGTATTATCATTTGGCCATCGCGATGCATTAGGACTTGGCCAATCACCCAAACGTGTTGTGTTTTTAAAACTGAGTAATACTCTGTTTCCATTCATCACGCCGGCTCTTATTGCAGCTATATCACCTTCGGGATCATCGGGACCATCATATATTCTGCTCTGTGCCAATGAAGTATCTAAATTCGTCAGACTTAATAACAACGTGATGACCAGTATTATTTTGTTGAGCTTCATTTAAAACCTTATGTAATATTTCTATCGTTTAATAGGTGAATGTTATTCCTAATTTTATTGATCTTGGTGCTGAATACATCGATGGATCGTGGATAACATCATAATAATCGCTGAAGTCACTTCTATGACTCGATAGTTCGGTATCAAGAATTACATCGGTATATGCTCTGCCGGTTCTTGAATAGACGCTCACTTCGTTCAATGCATCGAGTAGGTTATATACAAGCATAGTTAATTTTATTTGTTGGCTTCCGGAAGTCCATAATGTATAGAACGCAGATAGATCAACAGAAAATTGCGATGGTTTTTTTGAATTGTTCGGCAGAAGATTCAAATCATATAATGTACTACCGGTAATCGGCGACCAT
>DYJK01000138.1 GCA_020723165.1 Melioribacter roseus
GATTAACAAAAATTTGAGCTATCAAATTTTTCTTGAAGATGAAAAAGGCAACTCAAACATTAACCCGATTACCTATACAATAAACACGCTTGCCGATCAAGCCCCGTCGATTGAGATGATCTCTCCCAATCAAAATGTAAAACTCGGAACGGATGGCAAAATTTCTCTTGCTATAAAAATTACAGATGATTACGGATTCGGCGGCTTGTATCTTAAATATAATTTGTCTGCTTCCAAATACCGGCAAACATCGGAGACATTTACCGAACTACCCTTAGCATTTAGGACAGATGCAAAGGAAGATGAAATTTATTATGTGTGGGACCTTTCGCCGCTCTATCTTGCCGAAGGAGAAATGATAACTTACTATGCCGAGGTATTTGATAACGATAATGTAACGGGACCAAAATCTTCCAGGACTGAAATTTTTACGATCCAGGTTCCATCATTAGACGAACTTTTTGCACAAGCAGAAAACAGCCAGGAAGAATCTGCTAAAGAACTTAATGAAACGCTTAAAGAAGCAGAAAAGTTAAACCATGAATTGCAGAAAATAAGTGATGACTTAAAACAGAATACCAAGGAAATTTCCTGGCAAGAAAAAGAAAGAATTGAAAAAGTGGCTGAAAAATTCAAAGAGCTTACAAATAAAATTGACGATGTTTCTCAAAAACTTTCGGAAATGAAAAACGACTTGATGCATAACAATCTTTTTTCTGAAGAGACTTTACAAAAATATAATGAGCTTCAAGATCTGCTTAATGAATTTAACAGCGAGGAATTGAACGGGGCATTCCGCCGACTCCAGGAATCACTGCAAAACTTAACGCGCGATAATGTACAAATGTCCCTTGAAGAATTGAAAGCGAATGAAGAGTATTTCAAAAAAAGCATCGAGCGTACATTAAACCTATTAAAGAGAGTACAAGTAGAGCAGAAAGTCGATGAGTTAATTAAACGAACCGAAGATATTTCAAATAAACTAGAAGAACTTAGAGATAAAACCGATCAAAATAATCTGAACGATAAAAACAAACGTGACGAACTCACTAAAAGACAGAGCAACTTAACCAATGATTTGAAAAATTTGCAGAACGAAATTGACAAACTTTCTGAAAAGATGAATGAACTTTCCGACATGCCGCAAGACGAACTTAACAAACTTAAAGAGGAACTTGAAAAACAGAACAACGAGCAGCTTTCTGAAGAAGCAAAAGAGATGCTTAAACAAATGCAGAAATTTGAAGCGATGAAAAATCAGCAGCAGTTATCGCAAAATATGGATAAGACCGGTAAACAGCTTCAATCATTGCAGACTGCTTTGCAGCAGATGAACCAGGTGAAAACGTTTTACGATATGATGAAAATCCTTGACGATCTTCTCACTCTATCCAAAGAACAAGAAAATTTGCGGAACAATACCGATCAGCTTGGCCCAAACTCTCCTCAATTAGGTAACAACTCAAGAAAGCAGAATGAGATTCAAAATAATCTTGGAAAGATTTTGAGCAACATGGGCGCTCTTTCACAAAAGTCATTTTCAATCACCCCAGAGATGGGACGCGCTCTTGGCGAAGCAACCTCACAGATGCAGCAATCAATAAACTCTATGCAGAATAAAAACCCAGCGCTCTCTTCCCAACAACAAGGCAAAGCAATGGGATCGCTCAATGAAGCGGCCAATCTTGTTAAAGGCGCTATAGACAGAATGATGAGCGGCGGCGGACAAGGCGGAGGAATGATGAGTATGATGCAGCAGCTTCAACAGCTTTCGCAGCAGCAGATGAATTTGAATCAACTAACACAAATGTTAAACCAAGGACGAATTCCTCAAGAGATGGCGGCGCAAATGCAGCGGCTTGCACAACAACAAGAGTTAATACACAAATCACTTGAGCAGATGAACCAAGAGGCAAAGGAATCCGGTGAATCCAAAAAACTTGCGGCTAATCTTGAAAAGATTATAGACGAAATGAAAGAGGTTGTAACCAATCTCCAGACTGAAAAAATTGACGATGAGCTTGTAAAGCAGCAAGAAAAGATTTTATCGAGGATGCTTGATGCCCAGCGTTCAATCAATGAAAGAGATTTTGAAAAAGATAGAAAATCTAATACCGGCAAAAATATTTCACGAACTTCTCCGCCCGAGTTAATTTTATCTACAGAGGATGGCAAGAACATACTCAAAGACGAATTGATGAAAGCAATCCGTGAGGGATACAAAAAAGATTACGAAGAACTGATCAGAAAATATTTTGAAGCACTTGAGAAAACGGAAAAGAAGTAGTCGCATACACTATCTTGAGCATTGATTCGTTATTTATTGCAGCTACAAAGTATTTTGCATACATCCTTTTCTAATCTTTTCAAGTCTAACTCAAATTGATCATTTTGTTTATAAACAAAGAGGGAATTACAATGCACTACTCTAGTTTCCATGGGAAAATAATTTACGAGCAAATTACCGGTGAATTCAGAATTTCCGAAACTCATTATACATCCAATCAAACAATAGGATTTCATACACATGAAAATCCATCCATTATAATTTTACTTGAGGGGAGTTTTACCGAAAATTATTTAAATAAATCGTTTGAGAATTCGCAGACAAACATCATTTACAGACCGGCACTTGAAAAACATTCCAACCAGTTTCATAGCGCCGGCGCAAAGTGTCTTAATTTAGAATTACTGTCTGATCTACAAAAAACAAATTATCAACCCGGTTTGCTTGCCAATCAGCCATTTGCTGTAAAAGGAAGTTCATTTTCAAGCATAATAGCCAAAATAAAAAATGAAATAAAAATTAATGATACTTTTTCTAGACTTATTCTTGAAGGATTAACAATAGAGATGATTGCACAAATATTAAGAAGCAATTCTAAGAACAATAAAGCGATTCCCGAACGTCTGAAATATATAGTTGACTATATCAACTCATCAAAGGATTTTGGCTTTTCTTATACGCACTTGGCGGCACTGATTGATATTCACCCCGTCTATTTGCACAAATCATTTAAAAAATATTTGCATTGTACAATTGGTGAGTATTTACGACAAAGAAAGATTAATGCCGTATGCAAAGAAGTATCGGGTGCAAATAGATCCTTTGGAGAAATTGCTTTTGAATATGGTTTTTCGGACCAATCTCATTTTAATAAACTCTTTAAAAAATATACCGGCTTTACACCTTCACAATATAGATTCCTCTATAAAAAATCTTCTTAAGACTAATGAAATACAAAAAGAATAACTCTCTTCTATATTTTTAATTGTTAGATTCATATGTTTTCGGAAATCTTTAATCAAGTATTGAACTAAAGACATCCAGGGATGCTGTATGAAGTTTTTTACTTTAATATTCCTCGTTTCATTTTCAAATATATTTGCTCAAACAAGTGTTATTAGCGGCAAGCTTTTAAATTATGACGGAACACCGCTTGTAAATGGTAAAGTCCTTTTTTATGTTTTGCATGATACAACTTCAAATGTCAGCGACAATACTGACGAAAACGGAGAGTACAAAATATTATCTAAAAGGGAAGGGCTTGTTTTCATGCAGTATTCCGGGGCGAAAAATGAAAACAGAACGATTGCAATATATCTAAATGGAATAGAAAAAATTGATTTGAACGTTTATCTCTCAAGCACTGATTCAAAAACTATTTTTAGCGAGCAGAATCGTTTTCAAGCTGATTTCTCTGCAAGTTATGATTCTATCTTTCAAAGACAAGCGGCATTAAGTTCCAAGTTGCTGGAATATAAACAAACGGGGGCGGACATTAATGATTTCGAGTTCAACTGGTCGCAATGCAAATCTTTTTTAATTGATCAAATACAAAAAACAACAAATAAAATTCTAAAACAAGAGTTACTATTTGGTTACATTGATCTTGGTTACGGTACATACGGTGCAGAGTTAGATGAGACCATTGTTAAATTGGCTTTTACGGAAATTCCCCCCAACTCTACACTTTGGTCTATAGAACCCTTTAATATTGGTACCGCACTTAATAGTCTATCAGCTCCAGAAAAGTATGATTCTTATATAAAAGAAATAATTGCAACTCACCCAGACCTTAAAGTAAGAGATGTTGTAAAAAACAATTTCGGTCCGGATAGGAAAATATTTAAAGGAAAATATTTCCCCGACATTTCAATTTCATCTTTGACTGATTCAACAATTAAAATCACCAACGAAAAAATAAATGGGAAGTACACACTTATTGATTTTTGGGCAACATGGTGCAAACCTTGCTTAGAAGAAATGCCTAATCTTCATAAAGTATACGATGAATATAAAGACAAAGGATTGGAAATTTTAAGTATAAGTCTGGATAACAACCGTGTGGCAGCAATCAAATTTATAGAGGACAGATGGAAAATGCCCTGGTTAAGGGCATACATAGGATTAGACAAAAAGCAGCTTGCATATTTTGAAATTTCCGGAATACCTAAAGCAATTCTACTAGATCAAACCGGAAAAATTATTTCAACTGATTATAAATTAAGAGGGAAAAAATTGCAAAAAACTATTGGAAACCTTTTCAAGTGAAAAATGAACAGAACAACCAAAGCATATAAAACAATAGGCGTCCTTGGTGGAATGAGCCCGGCTTCCACAGTTAAGTATTATGATTATATTATTAAAAAATATATGGGAGAAATTAACGATCATAATTACCCTCGAATTGTAATTTCGAGTGTGTCTTTTCAAAAATATATTGAGTTACAGCATAACAACAATTGGAAAGCTATCGGGGATCTATTAAAGAAGGAGCTTCAATACTTGAAGTTTGCCGGGTCTGATTTTGCAATTATAGCTACAAATACAATGCATAGGATACTTGCAGATATAACTCCGCCCTTGCCGGTACTTAGCATAATTGATGCTGTTGCTGCTGAAGCAAAAAAATCAAAATTAAAAAACCTTGGACTTTTGGGTACAAAGTTTACAATGAATGATGCTTATTACATCGGCTCGTTCAAAAAAAACAAAATAAATATTATCGTTCCGTCACAAAATGATCAAAACGAGATACATCGAATTATATACGATGAGTTAATTACAAATAAGATTTTAGCTCCCTCTGTAAAAAAATTTTATAAAATCGCTAGTAATTTATGCGGAGCCGGTGCAGATGCTGTTATACTCGGCTGCACAGAGTTGGAATTGCTGCTCAACGGTCAAAATGATAATACAATATTTTTAAACAGTACAGAAATACACGCCGACACAGCTTTAAAGTTTTCGATGAGTAAAATAAAGATACGAACAATGTCCTAAGATTTTTTTTCAAATACGTAAGAGTCGCAAAACTGTATAACGCTCTAATCTATACAAACTATCTACATTTCAAAAAATAAATTCCTCGGGTAGACAGACTATTTTCTTGCTTGTAGCATCACTAAAATAAAGCAGCCCAAGTGCATTTAGACCACAACCACTCTCTCCGGGTTTTCCCCGATAAGCTGCCGCTGACAAGCTCATAATTTCCGGCTTTTAATAATTGCAATTGTCGATTCCCCCATCCCGGAAAAGATTACGAAGAATTGATCAGAAAATATTTTGAAGCGCTGCAAAAGAGATGACTGAAACCCACCGGTATCTGCAAAAAATTTTTTTTCCTTTTTGAACTCTCCTTTTGTTTGAAACGTTGTATATCATCAACCAATTTACAACAACTGGAGAACAAAAATATGCCCGATAAAAAAGTAATTGCTGTTCTAGGTGCAACCGGCGCTCAAGGCGGTGGATTAGTACGTGCAATCTTAAACGACAAAACCAGCGAGTTTACACCGCGTGCACTAACACGTAACGTAAATTCCGATAAAGCCAAAGCACTGGCGGATCTCGGTGCGGAAGTTAGAGAGGTAGATATCGATAATTATGAAAGTATTAAATCCGCTTTTGACGGTGCATATGGCGCTTATGCGGTAACATTTTTTTGGGATCATTATTCTCCCGAAAAAGAACTTACGGAAGCCGTTCTAATTGCCAGGGCAGCAAAAGAAACCGGGTTAAAACATGTTATCTGGTCAACACTTGAAAATACACGCAACTGGGTTCCGCTTGACGACAACAGAATGCCGACTCTTCAAGGGAAATATAAAGTACCACATTTCGACGCTAAAGGGGAAGCCAACAATCTTTTTACAGAACAAGGTGTACCAACTACATTTTTGTTAACTTCTTTCTACTGGGATAACTTCATTTTCTTTGGAATGGCGCCGAAGAAGGGACCCGATGGTAAATTGATGCTTACTATTCCTATGGGCGATAAAAAACTTCCCGGCATTGCCGCAGAAGATATCGGCAAATCTGCTTACGGAATTTTCAAAAGAGGAAATGAGTTTATCGGAAAGACTGTTGGAATTGCCGGCGGACATTTAACCGGAACCGAAATGGCTGATTCATTTGCAAAAATTCTTAACCATGATGTTTCTTACTATGCTGTTCCGTTTGATACTTATCGTAGTTTTGGATTTCCCGGCGCAGATGATCTTGGAAACATGTTCCAATTTAAGCATGACTTTAATGATTATTTCTGCGGCGTGAGGAACCTGGATTTCACCAAATCGATCAATCCTTCATTAAAAAATTTTGATGCCTGGCTTAAAGAAAATAAAGATCGTATTCCGTTGGAATGACAAAACATTTTTTCTGTAGAGACGACTCGATGAGTCGTCTCTAAATTTAACACATCACAAATATTACTCCCACTTCAATTCATCTTTCTCGTTTAATAATTCTTTTAACCTTCCTTCTACAATCTGTTTTTTGTTATTCTTTCTAATTGTCAATGATTCTTTCAATTCCTTTATTCTAGATTCTAAATATTTAATCTCTTCTTCTTTCAAGGATTCCCTTGCATCGAAGAGTTTGTTTAAAGCATTCATCAGCTCGTTTCTTAAAACCGCTTTTTGATCTGCTTTTACGTTCTTGTATTTAATTAACAAAACCTCTGTTTCTATATCAAGCTTCTTCTCATTCCTAACAAACTCACTTTTTTCTTTTTGCGGATACGAAACCGAAGCATAATCTCTTGCCGACCAGCTAAGGTTGTTAAATGTGTTATAAGCTTCGCTTAACAAACCATAGTATTTATTTTTATCAAGATTTTTTACATCCAAAAGTAAATTTTTTATATCACTCGGTATCTCACTCAAATATTTCTCTTCTTGTTCTTTAGATAATTTACCTCCCAAAACATAGACTCTTCCTAAATCCCGATTAGAGAAGCCCGTATTACCATCAATTTCAATTTGTGCCTCTATTTTACTTGTCGGTACGTAAACCGCCAGCAATAACAAAATTATAAATATGTTCTTTTTCATAACTCCCTCCAATTATTAAACTTTAAAATGAATACGGGTCGGATTCTTTTTCGAGCCGTTTAAGCTGCTTATCGATAGCGTCCGTTTCCCTATTCCAAGTATTCATATTTTGTGTTTGTATGAATTCAATTCTGCCTTTAATCTCATCAATCTGTGTTGATATTTTTTCCCCTTCCCAATCGAGAATATCTTTACTCACCGTTTTCACTGTGTTTGGCTTGTCTGAAACCAGGGAAACTATCACGGCAACAACCACCATAACGCTGGCAAAAGAAATTTTCCCCCAGTGAATAATTTTTTCCTTTTTACTTTTCTTCCTTGTAAAGAATGCTTTCAAAAATCGATTCCGTTTTTCCGAAACAGCTTTATCAATCATTTTATTAAACACGTCTTCGCTTACATCTTCCTGGATATTTTCTTGAATTACTTCAAGCAGATTTTCGGTTTCTTGTAAAAGTCTGCGGCAAGCTTCGCAATTCCTCAGATGCTCTCTAAGCAATTCTTTTCTCTCTGACGGTAACGTGTTATCAAGATACAAGAATATTTCAGAGTCGAATATTCTACACAATGTCCTTCCGTTACTTTGCATAATCAATGCCTATAATTTTTTTGATCTTCTTAACCGAATAGTGCATATGAGACAGCACGGTGTTAAGCGGTTCGCCGGTTATCGCGGCAATTTCTTTGAATGTTAATTCACCATTTATTCTAAGCAGAAATACTTCCCGCTGTTTAACCGGCAGCGTATCTACTGCCTTCGAAATTTTTTCTTCTGTCTCCTTGCCTATTAATTCAATGTGGGGATTGTTTCTTCCCGGTAATAGTTCTGTATCTTCCGAATCATCAAATAATTTTTCTTTCAGTTTTTTCCGCAAGGCATCCATTGCTGTATTATGCGCAATGGAAAAGAGCCATGACGAAAACTTATTTTGCTCGCTGTATGCCGGCATTGCTTGCCACATTTTTATCAATGTCTCCTGGAATAGATCTTCGGCTAAAGTTCTACTGCCGCCAAGTTTATACAGATAAGAGAATAACTGCCTTCTGTAAAGTTTAATCAGCGGTCCAAATGCAGCAGATTCCCCCCTTCTGCATCTCTCTACAAGTACGCTTTCGCTTGTTCGATCCATACACTCGCTTTTTCTAACTCTGTAAACGAACTAACAATTCCAAATATTGTAAAGGAAAATAGAAAAAAAGTTGCGTGATAACTCTTGTGTGTTTTTACTAGAAAGAGAAAGGAGGCGGTTTAATTAATCGATTCTTTAAGAGAACCCCAGTTCAAATTAACTAACCCTAAAAATTTACCCTGATTTAATTACCTGGAATTCGTTTCAAAAAATCTTTGGACCCGGCTCCAAGACTTAGAACTGTTTTCATAGCTTGTTCGATCGGGTAATCTATCTTTGTTACAAATTCTTTTTTGATGTGGTAAATATAGCCCCCGGTAGGCGCCGGCGATGAGGGGATAAATACCGTAACATAATCGTTCTCGCTTTCGTCGGTAATAAAAGCTGTGATCATAGTATCGTTGCCAAATGGTTTCACCAATGCTACAGATTTAAAAATTAATTTATCGCCTCCAAAGAGTTGTATCACTGTTTCTTTTATTATTCGATACAACGGGATGCGTTTCAAAAACCGTTCTTCAAAAAAATGGAAAAAATATTTCCCTATACGCGTCTGCACTATCAGCCCAACAATAAAAAACAATAGTAGTATCACTACAATTGCAATTACAGAAGCCGCTAACTCACTGAAGCGTGTTGTTTCAATTAATATGTTGGTTATGGGACGAATCTTATCGAGGAGCGAATCATAGAGCCAGCCAAGTACAAAAATTAAAACGATAATCGGAAGTACAACAAGAAAACCGCCGAAAAGTGTAGTCTTCAAAAATGATTTTACCTTTTCCATCACTCCTCCAAAACTTATTGAGCTGATAAACTACTATTAAAATTAATGAAATATCGCGAAGGAATTAACAGATC
>DYJK01000139.1 GCA_020723165.1 Melioribacter roseus
GATTTTTCGTTGGTCATTAATACTTCTGTTCCGTAATAGAACTGAGGTATTCCTCTCATGGTCATGTATAATGCAATACCTAATTTCCAGTTTTCAAAATTCTTATTCAATCGCGAATAAAATCTATCTAAGTCATGATTATCCGGAAAAATAAGTAAGCTATTGGGATGTGGGAAATGATAATCCAGCGCAATGCTTTGATAGGTATCCCGCCACGAAGAAAACCATGGGTTGGAATAAGAAAAACTTTTGACGATATTTTCATTTAAAGCAAAATCCATTAAAGTCGGCAAATAACACTTATATCCATCTCTATTTACCTTATCAATTTGCCAATAGCTTACCCAATCTGCCAGTCCCGTCATTTCTTCACCAACAATATTGAAGTTGGGATATTCATCTAAAATAGCTTTTGTCCATTTTGTTAAGAAATCCTTATCCGAGTAAGAAAAAGTATCTTCTCTTAATCCGGAAATCCCGGCGTATTCAACCCACCAAATTGTATTTTGTATAAGATATTTTGCCATTAACGGATTTTTTTGATTCAAGTCAGGCATATGTTTATCAAACCAGCCATCTGTATATTCTTTTTTGTCTATTTCTGCAGCATAGGGATCAAACAAAGTTGATTTTTGAAAATTACACTGAATTTTAGTGTCGGAAAAATTAATCCAATCCTTTGAGGGCAAGTCTTTGATAAAATAATTTTCAGCACCGCAATGATTTAAAACCACATCCCATATTACGCCGATACTTCTTTTTTTTGCCTCTTTCACTAAATTTTTGAACTGCTCGTTTGTTCCAAAACGAGGATCTATCTTATAAAAATCGGTTGTTGCATAACCGTGGTAGGAATATGTCGGTTGATTATTTTCAATCAGCGGTGTATTCCAGATTTGTGTGAAACCTAACGATTTAATATAGTCTAAGTGATTTATTATACCCTGTATATCTCCGCCATGTCTTTTATCTTCAATTGATCGATCGACTGCATTTTCAGCCATACTTGGAATAACGTCATTTTTAACATCCCCATTTGAAAATCTATCCGGAACAATTAATAATATAGCATCTTTATTGCTAAAGCTGTTTCGTTCTGAACTGTTTTTTTCTCTCTCCAGCAAGGGAAAATCTTTGGATAGGATAATTTTATTATTTGATAAAAAATTGATTTTTATGTTCCCAGCTTTTGCAGTTGGAGTAATTTTTATTATGAAGAATAAATAGTTTTTGTTTTCTGTTTTTTCTTTACTGATTAATTCAACGCCGGGATAATTTAAAGACGGTTGTAATTCAGAAATATTCTCGCCATAAACGAGCAATGTTACGTTATTCCACTTCATGTTTACCCACCAGTTAGGCGGTTCGATCCGGGAAATGGTCTGTGAAAAGTATGTGGAGTGAAGTAGTAGTACTAGTAATAAGCTTATTATTTTTTTCATTTAGAATTGACCCCTTACTTGTTGCTATAATACCAATTTACTAACTAATTGAATGTACCCGTTTGTAGATCATCTTGTTTTTTTAATTACTTAGGTTAACTATAAAATCATAATTATTTACCCGTTGTTCGAAAAGAATAGGAAGAGCTGCAAACTGTTAAAACAGTTAAAAAATAAAATTGGTCTTTCATTAACCCCGCGATTAATCGCGGGGTTAATAATATAATAACGATTGTAATAACCGTTTTAACGGTTTTATCTTTAGTTTCGAACAACGGGTATTTTAAAGAATTTCTTTTGCAATGTTGTGATTACCTAAATAAAATGCTTTTCTTATAAGCGAAACTTTCATTGTTATTATAAATTATTTATTCATTAACGTTTTACGGTTAGTTGTTCTTTTTATAATCCAGCGATTTCACTCAAAATCTGTTTTGTTATTTCTTTCCGTCCCTTCAAGAAGTTTGGATTATTGTCTCCTACTTCTTTTAATAATCTTGTCGCAAAAAAATATACATTGTCTTTGGTTTCCACATAACCTACCCACCAACCGATATCAATTCCGTTTTTTCTTGTCCAACCAGTTTTGTCTCTATAGAGGTAGTTATCTGTCTTTTCGGATATCATAATATCTTTCACTTTCTCTATGGTTTGTTTAGAAAACGGAAGGTTGTTGTCATATAGTTTTATTAGAAACTCTATTTGGTTTTGAGGTGTAATGGCAAATTCTCCGTAGTTCCAAAAGTCTGCCCCTTGTTCAGAAAAGTTATCATTACCATATTCACACTGACTGAGTGTCTTTTGGTAGCGTTGTCGTCCGATTCGTTTGGCTACTTCTACATAAAACCAAATGGCTGAATTTTTAAAGGCGTTTTTTAAATCTGTGTCTTTATTCCAAGAATTCACAACATTTCCCAAATGTAATTTTTGCTCTCCGTCCCATTCCAATATTTCGTTTTCATCCTGAACAGCTTTGAATTCAAGGGCAAGAAGTGAATTTGGAATTTTAAACGTTGAAGCCGGCAAAGTTGCTGTTTCTGCGTCTTGATTGTCCGTAAAAATCCATCTTTTATTTTTATAATCATAAATAGTGGTGCTGCCCGTCAGTCCTAAACTGTCAAAATATTTTTGAAAGTTCGTCTGTCCGAAAGTGTTAGTTGCCAAAACCGTCAATATGATAATGAGTGTTTTTTTCACGTGTGCTCTCCGGTTTACAATAATTGCAGACTCTTTTTTTGTTTCAGAATCATTTTCCGTTTTAAATTTGAATCCAACATGTCAAATGGAATATTTTGTGCCGGCAAAGATAACTCAGAACAGAAAAGTACCGCAAGTGAAAAAATGATTATCCAAAGATCTCCAACTTTTATTTATTCACCCACACTATTAATAATGAGGATAGAAATTTTCGGAGTTGTTTTTTTACTTATTGATTATTATGCATTCGAATTGACTTTTGTTTTTCGATATTACTTCATTTTTCATTTATCAACTAATCTGGAATTGAAACCATCGTCTTCTTTTTGATTAGGTTTTCCTTTACCGGCTGTAATCAAATTGTGCAGACTGTCGTTGATATAAAAACCCCATGCACCCGAACAGTCACCGTAACATTCTGTGGAAGGAACCAACCCAACGTGTGTGAAGCGAAGTTCGGTTTTATCGCCCTTCTTAGTAATCTCAAAAACAATGTAGGTGCCGTTCCACTCGGTTTTGTCTCTGATGAAGTTAAGATGACTCTCAGTGGTGTGCCATACAACTTTTTTACCCGATACAAATTCAGTAATCTTGTGTGTGCTGCGGTGAATATCTTTGTAATGAAACATAAACTCGGCGCCAGGTTTATTTGTGTCGCCCTCAATTTCTTCCGACCACCATCCGCGAACGTTATTTATGGCATCGAAAACTTCCTTAGGGGTTTTGTCAACTAACAAGGTAGTTGTAAAGTCTGGCGTAGTCATTTTCTTTATCCTTTCTAAATTTTAATCGATGTAAGTTTTTTGAAGCAAAACTATTGCCTAAGTATTACTCTATCAAGGTGCAATATGGACTTTATAACGGGTTGATTTGGACACGGCGAATTTCTATTTTCGCATGAAAAAACTCCAATGAAACATCTTACCATATTAATCCCTAACGGACAAAATAACCTGAGCAGTATTGTAGGTGCCTATAAGATATTTACAAGAGCCAATAAGTATTGGAAAGAGACCGGCAGAAAAGAATTGTTTAAAATAGAATTAGCCGGCACTTCGAAAAAAGTGGAATTCTATGACGGCTTGTTTACAGTAAGACCGCAGAGAAATATTTCGGCAATAACCAAAACCAATCTTATAATTATTCCTTCATTGAATCATAATTATCAAAATGCCGTAACCGGAAATAAATTGCTGATTAATTGGATCGAGAAACAATATAAGAAGGGTGCCGAAGTTGCAAGTATATGCACCGGTGCATTCATGCTTGCATCATCGGGTTTGCTGGACGGAAAAAGCTGCTCTACACATTGGGCGGCTGCGGATAATTTCAGAAGTATGTTTCCAAAAGTGAACTTACAAACCGATAAATTGATTACCGATGAAAACGGAATTTATACAAATGGCGGTGCGTATTCTTTCTTGAACCTGATGATTTATCTTGTAGAGAAATATTATAACAGACAAACAGCAATTTTTTGCTCAAAGGTATTCCAGATTGAAATGGACAGGCAGAGTCAGTCGGCATTCACAATATTTACCGGTCAGAAGCTGCATGGGGATGAAATAGTGAAAAAAGCACAAGAATATATTGAAAGTAAACCGACTGAAAAAATATCAGTTGAACATTTGTCTTCTAAGTTCTCTGTAAGCAGACGAAACTTTGACAGAAGGTTTATCAAAGCAACTGGGAATACACCTTATGAATATTCGCAGAGAGTAAAAATTGAATCGGCAAAAAAAGCATTTGAAACCAGTCGTAAAACAATTAATGAAGTAATGTATGAGGTAGGATATTCGGATGAAAAGGCGTTTCGCGAAGTATTTAGAAAAATTACCGGGATATCGCCGTTGGAATACAGAAACAAATACAACAAAGAAGCGGTGGTTTGGGATGACTGATATTTATGTTGTGGCTTATTAAAGGGAGTAAGCTGTCGGTTGAAGCTGCTGAAAAGTTATAGCAGAAGATTCATCCCGAAAAAATATTGTCTCCCGGCTTCGGGTAACCCGATTTGAGTATAGTAAAGACGATCTAAAATATTATTGGCCCTAATGTAAAATTCCAGTTCGTATCCATTTCCGAAAATGAATCGATAAGACGCTCGCAGATTTATTAAAAAATAATCCGGTAATTTCTGAAAGCCGGTGCTTCCTTCCCTTAATCCGAATTCCCCGCCAAGATATTCAAGTTCGGTTAACATGCTTAAATCATCGGTAAATGAATAATCAATAAATAGAGACGATGAATATTTGGGTTTGTATTCAAGTGTATCTGTGTAACCGTTATTTCCTTTTGCAAATGAGTTCAAATAGGTGAAGTCGAAATTAATTGAGCAGCTATTACCCGGTTTATATGAACCGGCAAGTTCAACACCGTATGTTCTTACTCTATCTTTGTTTATTCTCTGGAATTTTCTTTCCGGTAATGTAACGCGAACTATTCCATCGCTTAAGTATAAAAAGAAGAAAGAAGCATCACATGTAAAAAAATAATTTTTATAATTAAAGCTCACTTCGCCCGATACTGCCGATTCAGCTTTCAAGTTTGGATTGGGAACAAAACGACCGAGCGCACCGGAAAATGTTTCGCGCAAAGTAGGAAAACGAGTTTTCCTACCGAGATTAAATCTAATGGAAAGATCATTTTGCAGCTTGTAAACAAACGCCGCATTAAGTGAATAATCCGAATTACCATCCTTTCGTTCTTTATCGCCGGTCTTTGGTGTTGTAATCCAATCGTAACCGCCGCCAAGTGAAAGTACATATTTGTCTTGTATATATTCATATTCTGTACCCAAACTGATTATGTTTTCCGAGTAAGTCTGGGAAACGAAACCTCTTGATAGAAATTCTTCCTTGTGAATAGATGATTGGTTGTTAAGTGCAATCTTTATCAACGAGTTAGAACTTAAAATGTTGGTATAAATTAGTCTTCCCCTATAGGTATCATCAAAATTTTTTTCGGTATCGTCTATGTACAAATACCCCGGATCGGAAAATTGATTTATCTGCATCCTGAATTTGGTTAGTGCGATAGAATAGAAAATGTTTGAATGAGCTGAATCAAGTTTAAGATTTCCGCTTGCCGCTGCCGTAATATTCTGCCAGAGCGGGTATTGCCAGTAGCGCGGATTCGCGATTCCAATTTCAGGCGGCACTCCTTTCTTTGAATCAATAAACGAAATGAATACACTACCCTCAATAGCGTCAAAGTTGTAATTTAATTTACCGAACATACTTTTTGATTCGAGATAGCTATTAAAGCGGATCTTTCCCGGGTTCGAGGAATCTTCAAAATTTCCGGGAAGATTAAAACCATCAGCGTCATTATATGAAGCCGAAAGAAGGACCGAAATGTTATCAAATTTATTTTGCCATAAACCCGATAAACTCTTCTTGTTGTTTTCACCTAATTGAATAGCTAACCGCCCACCTTCCGATTCGATACGTTTTGAGCTGATATTAATTACGCCGGCAATAGCATTGGGACCAAATATTGAAGGGGGTATTCCTTTTAGAATAGTTACATCACCTATAGCAAACGAAGATACTAAACTTAAATCAACCCGGTTATCCCAGGGGATATTCATCGGCACACCATCAAAAAAGAGGGCTAGCTGTCTTTCCCCATTACCGCGGAAATAGAATAAACTCTCGCCACGCGAATTGGTTTGAACCTTTAATGATGGGATTTTTCTGCCAATTTCTGCTATCGAAGCAGCATCGGATTTAATTATTAAGCTTTTGTCTAACAAAAGAAACGATTCCGGCTCTAACTCAAGCATTCCCTTTATCGTAACCTCATCAAGCCGATAGGTTTTAATTGAATCCTGATTTTGTGCCGATAAATTGTTCGTGATTACAAGAAGGGCAATTAAGAAAACCTTGTTAAAGGGTAGTTTTAATTTTATAACAGATTGTAAATGGTTCATTGGGCAATTTCGTAATATGTGAGTGAGTAATACCGGTACATTTTTTTTGTCTATGTGTAACCGGTTTAAAAAGACTAATATAGACTATTAAAATTTTAAGTATAATTAGCTGTTACCTGGTAATGTTAGCCAAAAGTTAAAGAAAAATATTCACTCATACTTTAAGAGAAGTGGAAAAATGGACGAAAAACAGCTCTGAAATTTTAAATTTAACTTACTTCCTTCCAGCTCTGTTCAATAATCCAAATTAAATGGGTAAATTTGTGTAGGTAAAATGAAGACAGTAAGTATAAAATATTGTTTCTTAGCACTGATCCTGGTAATGTTATTTACCGGTTATTCTTATGGCAAAACATCAGCGGTTACAGAAGGATCGGCTTCCATTGAGTTAATCCAGGTGGAAAATAGCCTGGTTTTTGAGACTCAAGGTGTTTTCAATTCAGATTATCAAACTTCTTACAATGAACTGTTATTTTTTAACGTTCAAATCAACTATTTCTATCCAGGGCAAAGTTTTGCTCTGAGAGAAGAAAGCATTCGAACCGTACGCCGGTTCTCATCTTATCTTCAAATTTAGGTACTTCATCTTTTTCGCCTAAAGTTTTCTTATTCTCCAACTTAAAAGGTATGTCTAACAAATTACGAGGTAATATTGCGTACGATAAAAATAATCTTCATTATGCTTTTCTTGGTTGCCAGTGTTGGGTTTGTTGATCTAAGTGACTCAACCGCCACTGAGACGACAGATGCGGATAAAATTACCGTAAGCAAAGATGCAAAGCCGAATCTTGTATCCATTGAATATAATGATCTCGGAGTTATGGTTGCATCATGGTATGGTCCAAAATTTCACGGGAAAATGACTGCCAACGGTGAAATATATAACCAGATGGCTCTAACTGCTGCACATAAAGAATTGCCTTTTGGTACCTTTCTTAAAGTAACTAATCTCAGGAACGGAAAATCTGCTGTCGTAAGAATTAATGACAGGGGCCCTTTTATCGAAGGTCGTGATTTAGACCTTTCAAAGGGTACAGCACTTGCACTTGGTATGATTTACAAAGGTGTTATTCAAGTTAAAGTGGAAGAGTTAAAAACTTCAGATTTAATCCCGGTATATACTCTTAACTAAAATTAACCCGCCGATTGTTGGCGGGTTTTTATTATTTAATGATTGATAATTCATTTCCCACTTATTAAGTTAATATTGTCTGTTGTTCCAAATAACCAATTTATAAAAATCGGAGGGTAGTATATGAAAAAACTTCTAACAGTTTTTTTCGTTTTATTCTTTTTTGTTTCACTGTCCTTTGGACAAGATTATGCAAAAAAAGGTGTTTGGGAATTAGCTGGAACCGCTTCATTTTACAGTACGACTTCGGTTTATGATGGCGAATCTGCCGATGAATCTACAACAACAATAGCATTTGAACCTATGCTGGGTTATTTCTTAATGGATGGTTTAATTTTAGGATTTTCGCCGATGTATTCTTCATCAAGTTATGGTGATCAATCCAGCAGTTCATTATCATTATTCGCAGCACCCGGATATGTATTTAATTTACAGTCGAATGTTTATCCGTTTGTTCATGCCCTGGTTGGTTATAATACTTATACTTACAATTCCGGTTTACCCGGTGCAGAGGATGTAACTTACAGTGGGTTATCATACGGCGCACTGGGAGGAATCAAAATTCTAATTGGAGAAAATGCTTTGGTTCAATTCGGCGCACAATATTTAATAATCAATTCAGAACCCGAAGATTGGGATGGCGATAGAGTTGGTTATGATCAGTTTGGTATTACAGCCGGGTTCACTGTATTTGTTGGTAGATAAACAATTGTTAGAGGCGCTTCCAATTGAGGCGCCTTTTGTTTTTAACCGCTTGTAATTTCATTTCTTTATTTTACATTTCATTCTAGAAAATTAATCTCTTTATAAATTCATAGATACAAATTATGACGGTATTCTTTTCCAAGGCATGCGAGTTGGGCTTACAAGCCGTACTTTTCTTATCTATCAAAAAGGAAAAATTGATATTTAATGCGGAAGAGGTTTCTAAGGAATTAAAAGTACCAAAAGAATTCGTATCGAAAGTTTTGCAAATTCTTACTAATAGCGGAATAGTCGGTTCAAAAAAAGGTAAGAACGGCGGCTTCTACCTTTCAAAAAATCCAAACCAGGTTAAATTGATTGATATAGTTGAAGCTATTGACGGGCTCGATGTTTTCAAATCGTGCGTGCTCGGGTTCCCGGGCTGTTCATTGGAAAAACCATGCCCCGTTCACGATAAATGGGGTGTACTGCGCGATGAAGCTTATAAAATGTTAAGCGACGAAACACTCGAACAGTTTAAAGAAAAAACTATTAAAAAAATTATTTCTCTTTAATTAGAGGTTTTTTATGAGGACCGAATTAAGAAAGGATGAAAAAATATTTTTTGAAACTAGAAAACATTGGCTGGCCCTGGTTGCACCGGTGTTAATTACCTTAGCTTTAATTGTGTTGTCGATTTATTCTTATATAAAATTTACCGACCCGGGATGGTGGTATTTACTGATCCCGGTTTTAGCAATACTTTATTTCTTATTCAGGTTTTACACCTGGAAATTTGATTTGTGGGCGGTTACAAATTATAGAGTGATTGACGAGAGCGGTGTTTTCAGTGTCAGCTCAAAAGAGAGCCCGATTGATAAAATAAATAATGTCTCGTATCATCAATCAATATTCGGAAGAATTTTTGGTT